>JAZJXK010000011.1:0-33974 GCA_040390955.1 Patescibacteria group bacterium | reverse complement strand
TCAATTGCATCCGCTTGTATGTCCTGCATTCAACGCGGACTTCGACGGAGACCAAATGGCCGTCCACGTACCTCTCTCAACCGAAGCTCAGATGGAGGCAGAGACAATAATGTCCGCTGCAAAGAACGTCTTGAAGCCAGGTTCTGGACAACCAGTTATCTTCGAAAAGCCTCTTGATATTGCGCTTGGTATTTACTGGATGACGCGTGATATTCCAAATGAAAAGGGTGATGGAAAATACTTCCCAAGTCCAAACGCAGCAATTCTTGCGTACGACTTTGGCGATGTCGGCATCCATGCAAAGATTTTGGTAGAGCCAACGAAAGACAATCCAAAGTACGCAGCCTTCAAGGGTGAGCGCTTTGAGACAACCGTTGGACGCCTCCTCTTTAACTCAATCCTTCCTAAGGACTACCTCTTCATCAATGCTGAAATTAAAAAGCAGCAGCTCGGCAAACTTGTTGATGATGTGATTCGCATCTACGGCCTTGAGAAGACTCCGGGAATCTTGGATAAGATTAAGCGTTTCGGTTTTGAGTTTGCAACAAAGTCTGGTGTTTCATTCAGCTTCAATGACCTTGCTGTTCCAAAAGGAAAGAAAGTACTCGTTGATGCTGCTCGCAAGGATGTGCAGGAAATGAATGATCAATATGAAGATGGTCTTTTGACTGCAGAAGAAAAGCTTCGCCTTACCATCGAAATTTGGCAGAAGGCAATTGGTGACATCGAAAAAGAAATTTTGCCATCACTCGATACTCTCTCATCGGTCTTCACCATGGTTGTTTCAGGTGCTCGAGGCTCGGTACGCCAACTCTCGCAGATGGCAGGTATGAAGGGTCTTGTGACAAACACTGCAGGAGGTGTCATTGAATTCCCGGTAGTTTCGTCAATGAAGGAGGGTCTCACGCCAACTGAATATTTCACCACAACGCACGGATCTAGAAAGGGTCTTACCGACACTGCGCTTAAAACTGCGCACGCAGGATACCTTACACGCAGACTCTTCGACGTGGCGCAAGACATCATGGTTTCAATTCCTGACTGCGGTACAAAAAATGGCATTGTCGTACGACGTCTTCGCTCAACTGGCATGGAAGCAGACCTCGGCAAGCTTCTCGTTGGACGTGTGCTTGCAAAAGAACTCGTCGTCGGAGATAAGACATGGAAGCGTGGAGCATTTCTTTCAAAAGAAGATGCAACTGAAATAGCATCACTCGATGTTCGTGAGGCAACAGTTCGCTCACCAATGTCATGTGTTGCAGAGCGTGGCGTGTGTCAGAAGTGTTACGGTGCAGACCTTGCAACACGTGAACTCATCGACATCGGTGAAGCAGTAGGAACTATTGCAGCGCAAGCAATCGGCGAACCAGGTACACAGCTTACAATGCGTACCTTCCACACAGGAGGTGTTGCAACAATCGGTGGCGACATCACCAACGGTCTCCCACGTATTGAAGAACTCTTCGACAAGCGTCCACCAAAGGCTGCGGCACTCCTTTCTGAAGTTACTGGTGACGTTGCTGAAATTAGAGATGATATGGGTGTGAAGACAATTGTCATCATTCCTGATGGCGCGTCAGACAAAAAAGATAAAATTGAATACCTCGTGCCAGCACGTCGCGTTACTTTGGTGCAAGCTGGTGGACACGTTGAGAAGGGCGATGCCTTGACCGACGGTTCCATTGACCTTGATGAACTTTTCAAGTTTGGCGGTGCAGAACGAGTGCAAAACTACATGATTGACGAAGTTGCAAAGATTTACGATTTGCAAGGAGCACCAGTGTCGCATAAACACATGGAAGTTATTATTCGTCAGATGTTCTCGAGAGTACGTATTACTGATCCAGGAGACAGTGAATTCGTTAAGAACGAAGTCATCGAAATGGGTACCATGTATGTTGCAAACAGAGAGCTTACCGATGCAGCTAAGGAACCAATCAAATACGATCGTATGGTCTTAGGTATTACCGAAGTTTCCTTGAACCGTAAGAGTTTCCTCTCTGCGGCGTCCTTCCAGCACACAACACGCACTCTTATTACTGCATCACTTAAAGGAACTGTTGACCTCTTGTCTGGTCTTAAGGAGAACGTCATCGTGGGACGTATTATTCCAGCAGGAACTGGTTTTGCTGGCAGTAAGAAACACGCCGCTATTCACGCGTTCCAAGAGAAGCGCGCACGCCAAATGGAGCTTGAAATGGAGCAGGAAGATGCACGAGATAGGATTGCTGACATTGCCTAAGTTGGCGCACAGTTTACAGTCGACAGTGTACAGTGGGACGGAGTGAAGATTTTTTTCTTAACGCTACTGTCAGCTGTGCACTGTAAACTGCTTACTCCATATGAGTGACACTGTCGAAAAAATTAAGGAGCGACTCACCATTTTGGAAGTGGTGCAGCCGTACGTGAAGTTGACTCGTGCAGGGAAGTACTACAAAGGACTTTCACCTTTCACTAAGGAAAAAACTCCTTCGTTTTTTGTCTCTCCTGATAGAGGTCTCTATCATTGTTTCTCCTCTGGAAAGGGAGGGGATATGTTCACATTCCTTCAGGAAATGGAAGGGGTTGATTTTCGTGGTTCCTTAAAAATTCTTGCAGAGAAAGCAGGCGTTCCTCTTGAAGACGAGAAACCTGGCGCCCGTGATTTTCGTGACCGACTTTTTGCAGCACTCGACACAGCAAATGCTTTTTTTGTTGCAACACTCACAAAACACCCCGATGCACTTTCGTATCTTACAAAGCGCGGACTTACACAAGAGTCGGTAACGGGGTGGTCTCTCGGGTACGCTCCAAAGGGTTGGCAGGAACTTCGCGACCATCTTTCAGAACAAAAATTTGATGATGTCATTGCGGAGAGTGCTGGATTGATTAAGCAACAAGAGAAAGTAGAAAGTAGAACATCGAAGGTGGAAAATGAAGTCAAGTCTGAAGTTGTTTCTACTCTCAACACTCCACCTGCCACTCTCGGCGCGAGCGCCTCGCGAATGTATGATCGTTTCCGTGGACGCATTATGTTCCCGATTCGAGATATTTCTGGAAGAGTCATTGGATTTTCAGGGAGAATTTTTGAAGATGATGAAAAACATCCTCAGGCAAAATACCTCAACTCTCCAGAAACCCCGGTGTTTGATAAGTCTCGTGCGCTCTATGGTCTTGATAAGGCTCGTGAAGGCATTCGAGAGCTCGGGGCAGCGCTCTTAGTTGAAGGACAACTTGACCTTCTCATGGCGCACCAAGCGGGGTATAGAAACACCATCGCAACCTCAGGCACTGCGTTTACGACAGGGCACGTAGGCATCATTAAGCGCTATACGCCAAACCTTCTCATTGCATACGATGGCGATAGGGCAGGCATTTCTGCTGCAGGTCGCGCTGCAGGCATTGCGCTTCAGGCGGGCTTAGATGTGAAGATTGTAAAACTTCCTCCTGAGCGTGATCCTGCGGATATTCTTCTTGAAAATAAAGACGTTTTTAGAAGTGCGGTGAAGGGGGCGCTCCATGTTGTTGATTTTTATCTTGCACATATTGCTGATGCAAAATACGATCCACGCACCTTCCGTCTTGAAGTGTCTCGTACGGTCTTGCCGTACGTTGCGATGATTTCAAACAAGATTGATCAGGCGCATTTTATAAAACGCGTTGCAGAGGTACTGCAAGTCGGTGAAGACGCAATTATTGCAGAGCTCAAAAAAGTACAGAGTCCTGAGTCTAGAGTTCAGAGCTCCAACTCAGAAATCAGAACTCAGAACTCGGTACTCACGCAGTCGCAGCCTTTCTTGTCGCGAAGCGATGTACTTGAACGACTGGTATTTGGCCTTCTGCTCCTTTTCCGCGAGCGCGGTGATGAAAAAGGAGCTCGTCAGGCAACAGATGCTCTCACCGAGGCGCTTGGAGAAGAGAGGGTAAAATCACTCTCTGAAAAAGTAGATGACACGAGAGCGGCACTCTTTGAAGCTGACTTTTTTCTTGAAGGGTATGCGGACGAAGCGCTCCGCGCTGAAGCGGCCATTGAGGTATACGCAGCGCTTTTAAAAGAAGCTCGGCATGATAAATATCGCGAAACACTTGCAATGCTTCGCGGAGCAGAAACCGCTCATGATGAGACAAAGACAGAAGAGCTTATGCAGAAATTGAACGCGCTTGCGCTCACACTCCACTAACGGTACAGTCTAATAATTACGTATATATGGCAAAGAAAAAACAAAAACAAAAGAGCTCAAAAAAACCCGCAAAGGCTCCTTTACGGAAGAAGGCACCTCTACGCAAAGCTACTCGTCCTGCTACGAAGAAAAAGTCTGCACCGGCAAAGAAAATCGCTAAAAAAGTGAAGGTTGCGGTTAAAAAACCTCTTAAGGCAAAAGCACTAAAACCTGAAAAACCACTCACCGGCAAGAAGCGTGAACTTCTTGAGATTAAGGCAACGCGGCTTGTAGGAAAGGGGAAAGAGCGCGGCTACGTTACCTATAATGAAATTCTTAAAGAATTTCCAACCATTGAAGAGAATGTTGTGTTCTTGGAAGAGCTCTATGAGCGTCTTTCAACGTCAGGTGTTGATGTTTTGGAGTCGGGCGGAATGCTCGAAGAGGTTCCTGATGAAGTAGTGATGCGTGGTGGATACCGCGGAGAAGGTTCAGCACATGACTCAATTCAGATGTATCTTCGTGAAATCGGTCAGTACCCACTTTTGACTGGTCAGGAAGAACGTGATCTTGCGAAGCGCATCACAGAAGGGGACGATGAAGCAAAAAATCTTCTTGCACGAGCAAACCTACGTCTCGTTGTTTCAATTGCAAAAAAATACGCATCACGCTCATCTGATCTCTCGCTTCTCGACTTAATTCAAGAAGGGAACCTTGGCCTCTTCAAGGCCGTCGATAAATTTGATTACACCAAAGGATATAAATTCTCAACGTATGCCACATGGTGGATTCGCCAAGCAATCACCCGCGCCCTTGCTGATCAATCTCGCACCATTCGTATTCCAGTACACATGGTTGAAACGATTGCTAAGTACAAACAAATCGTACGCCGCTTGGAGCAAGATTTGGGTCGTGATCCAATGCCAGAAGAGATTTCAGCAGAGATGGGTGTTGATGTTGAGAAGGTGTATCAAATTGAGCAAATCAACCAGGAAACACTTTCACTCGAAGCGCCTATTAGTTCATCTGACGACGACGATGCGTCAGCTCGTGGCGACTTTGTTGCCGACACTTCGCTTCCAACGCCAGATCAGGAAACTGCGCACCGCATATTGGTTGAACAGCTCCACGAGATTTTGGGCGACCTTACGCCAAAAGAGAGAAAGATTCTTGCGATGCGACACGGACTTGAAGACGGTATTTACCACACTCTTGAAGAGGTAGGGCAGGAGTTCGGCGTGACGCGCGAGCGCATTCGCCAAATTGAAGCAAAAGCACTTGAAAAAATCCGCACCCACGGCAAGGCGAAGAGACTGCGGAGTTACTAAGTTTTGCTTCAGTTCTTGTCTGAACTTTCTATGACTGAAGGGGTAATAAAAAGCGATGCAAAACCTCGCGGGACTGCAATCGAAGTTTCAAAGCGTTTGAGTTTAAAAGATCGAGCGCTTCGCTTCGGTGGTTTTGTTGGAGGTTTCGCTTTTGGACTCATGCTTTTCCTCATGGCTGCTGGGGGTGTGCATGAACTTAGAGAGTATTTGCAGCGTCATTAAAATCAAAAGCGTTTACGAAAAACGTGATCAAGTATACTAGGTAAGTGAAAAAGGTCTCTCGTAAGAGTAAGAAATTGAAATATCCAATAAAACACTGGAGCCACTCTTCTTTGATTTCTTTCTTACGCAATCCTCTCGCGTGGTACAAAAGATACGTTGAGAATGTGCGCGACACGCCCTCAACTCCCGCTGGCATCATAGGGCGATCCGGGCACGTAGCACTCCAACATTTCTACAGTGGACTTTCAAAAGAAGCATCGGTAGCGCTTGGGCTTGAATATCTTCGGAATATTCCTGACTTTGAAGTGCAGTTTGGAAAAGCAAAGAGTAAGCGTGCACAAAAGGAAAAACGCGCATCTATGGAGAAGGATTATCTTCAGGCGGTGTCGTTTTACTTAGAGCGCCCTCCTAAACATAAAGTGTTAGGGGTTGAAGTGATGGGGGTTGCGGTAGTCCCAGGACTGCCACTTCCTGTGAAGGCTATTTCAGACCTTGTAGTGGAGTCTAAAGTTGAAAAGGGGGCGGTTGATATTGTTGATCATAAATTTGTTGACGCGTTTAGTAAAAGTGGCGCTCATAAACCCTTGTTTGTCTTGCAGGCGATGTTTAATTACTACACTGTCGGTGCGCTTTTTGGGAAGCCGGTGCGACGCTTTATTGTGTACGAGTGTAAAAAAAGAAAAAATGCTGATGGCTCATCACAAATGCGCCGGTACGTACTTGATTTTAAAGAGTGCCAAGAGGAGTTTGAGGTTTTTCACCGACTCATTCGGGATGCATCAGATGAAATTGCCCGTGAGCGATTGTACCTGCCGAACCCGTCGGACATGTTTGAGGGAGAAAATTCGTTCGATATTTACCGCCTCGAATTGTAGAAAAAACAAACGACCTATAGGGTCGTTTGTTTTTTCTCAGACACAAAATTTAATTGCTTCGTTTAAGAGCCTGTAACCTAAACTCTAAACGCTAGCCACTAAACTCTGCTTTTATTTACCAGCAAGAATTGAATCTATAAGCGCCTTCACTTGCTCGATTGGCTGAGAGCCCGGAATTGGGTACTTCTTACCGTTCTTTGCGATAGCAACTGAAAACGGTGTACCTTGACCTCCTGCCGCCACCGCATCATTAAATTCTTTGGTGATTTTTTCTTGATACGTGCCACTTGCAACGCATGCATCAAAATCCTTTCCTTTCAATCCGACCCCTTCAGCGGTTGCGGTCAGTTTTGTCATATCGAAGAAGGTATTAATAGGAGCTTGGAGGATGATTGAATCAAGGAATTTGAAGTAGGTAGTGTTACCACCAAGTGCTGCTGCACACTCAGCGCCGAGCGCGAGCTTCGGTGCGTTTGGATGGAGTTGCTGGAGCGGGAAGTTGCGGATAACCCATGCTACACGTCCATCTTTACCGTACTCATCCATAATTTTTTTCATCGTGCCGTCAAATTGTTTGCAGAATGGGCACTCAAGGTCGGTATATTCCACAATAACAATTTTTGCGTCCATGCTTCCCTGTATGTGATCTGCGGCGGTAACGGCTGGAATATCTTTTGGTGCTGGCGCTGTAGCTGCTTTGTTTGTGTCAGGGGTTGGAGTTCCTGAGCGTCCTACAAAAAAGAGTGCGCCTCCAATGAGTGCTCCTGCAATAACAATAGCGATAGGGAGGGCGAGGTTTTGCTGTTGTGGCATGAAAGGTTTGATTAGTGTTAGATGTTAGAATATTACCACATGCACGATTGGATACTTTTTAGCATTTTAGGACTCGTCGAGGGCATTACTGAATTTCTCCCGATTTCCTCATCAGGTCACCTTATTGTGGTGCGCGAGCTTTTTGGCGCTACTGGTGGCAACAGTCTTGCGGTAGACGCCGTCTTGCAGTTTGGCACCATCCTTGCGGTGGTGGTCTATTTCTTCAAAGACTTACTCAATCTTGCCTACACAGCGCTCTACCGCATTACTGGCCGGCCAGTGCGTAAAGAAGATGAGCGTCTTCTTGTTGCCATGATTATAGGTACTATCCCTGCGTTTATTTTTGGGCTTCTTTTGGAGCACGCCATGGATACTATTTTTCGAAATACCCACCTTGTTGCCTATGCGCTTATTGCAGGATCAGCGATTTTTATCCTTGCTGACGTGGTTTCAAAGAAAAAGAATAGTGCTCTTGGAGTTGAATCAGTTGGTGTATGGAAAGCGTTGTCTATAGGGTTTTTCCAAGCGCTCGCGCTGGTGCCCGGTATGAGTCGCTCGGGTATGACTATTTCAGGTGGCCTCTTTTTAGGACTCTCTCGTGAAGCTGCAGCCAGGTTTGGTTTCCTCCTCTCTGTTCCTATTATTGCAGGGGCAGGACTTAAAAAAGTTTTGGAACTTTCAGGCACGGGTGCGTTTGGAGCTATTGGCGCGCCACTTATTTGGGGAAGCGTTATTGCGTTTGTAAGCGGACTTCTTGCCATTCACGCGCTCCTTAAGTTTTTGCGCTCACATCCACTCTATGTTTTTGCAATCTATAGAGTAGTACTCGCACTACTCATTCTTATATTTCTTAAACCCTTTTAGGGGAGCGATTTTTTCCTGCTGCTTTTCCAATGAGGAAGAGAAGGAGTAAAAGCACAATCAAAAGTAGGGGATAGAAGATCCATGTGTAGCTGACAATAAAAAGAAGAACCTGTTGAAGCATTCGCATCACCCCCGAAGAGGTGGCACCTGTACTTGCTGCCGCGGTGAGTGCACTCTTTGGTGCGCGGTATGTTTCAGCGCCCAAGACTTTACCTTCAGATGGCGCTATATCATTTTGTACGCCAAGTGAATTTTGTAGAGATTCCACAACGCCTTGTCGTAGGCTTTCTGTTTCTTTAAATACCGTGCCCGCAGCAGATTCAACAACAGGGAGTGCTACTGAAGTTATGGCGCCTACAAGTGTTGTAGCGCCACCGAGCGCTTGAATGAGAGCTGACTGTGGGGGTGCTGGCGCAACATCGATATCGATTAAAGTAGTGTTGATTTCTGAAAGAGAAATAGGTTTTGTTCCGTCAGTGCCATGCGCATTTTCAATGTGCGCCGCAACTTTATGCGTGCCAATCACAGGCGTCCAGAGAATTGAAACTATTTGAGATTCTCCTCCAGCAATTTCAAAGTGTGCCGTGCCAAGTGGGGTGCCATCGAGAGTGAATACCGCGTCAGCAATTACTTTCTCAGTACTGCTGTTGTAAACCGGAGTAAAAATTTTGACGGGTGTTTTTTCAACTAAGGGGGTTTTTGAAAACCAGAGTGCGCCTGAGGGAAATCCGCCAGAAAGGGCAGTGTCCGCATGGGCAAAAAGGGGAGAGGTGAGCAAGAAACCCGCCACCAAAAAGACGCCGAGTCGACCATACTTCATACCTATCATTGTATACCGAACTTTCATAGAATCGCCCTCGTAGAAGGTGCTCCATCTGCTATTATCTATACATATGTGTAGGCCTACGAGGCTGGTAAAACTCGCCCTTATCCCGCTTTCTTTTTCATTGGTTTTTTTTGCTATACCTACGTTTGCAAGTACAAATAGCACCGTTACTGTCTCGGTTGATAGCGGAAGTAATCTCATAAATTCTACGAATCAGTCAGCAGTATTGGTGTCCGGTCATGTGTCGGCATTTATTGCCGGGTCAGTGATGGTGACTCTGACTGATGGTGCAAACACAAGCATTTCCACTTCCCAGAATCTTGCTGGAGCAGATTTCGGTAACTATCATATTTATTTTGATGCCTCTTCTCTTATTGACGGCGCGGTGACCGTAAATGTTCAGGCACTCGAGTCTGGCGTTACAACAACTGCAACTCCAGTAAGTGTGACAAAACATTCCGTCGCGTTCACACCCACTATTATTTTTTATGTAATGCCCGCAGGTGCGATTTCGAGCGATTGTACGAATCATTCAGAAAATTTCTTACCCTATGATGCTGCAGTGCCTATTAATACTGGGGTCTGTGCTTTACTTGCAACTACTACTTCAGATATCGCGACTGCTGTTGCTGGCGATATGCCATACTTTTTTTCTGCGAATGCCACGTACGGTCCTTTTGCTTTCACTGATTCTTTTGGAAATGTGGGGAGTGCGTCTACCGCTGTTTCGAATATTGATACTACGGTGCCGACGATTACGATTACCGCCCCTGTTTCTTCCTCAACTGTGGGACAAGCAGTGACACCAAGCGTGTCTGCAACTGACGCAAACACATTCACGCTGGCATGCTCGCTTGATGGTGTGTCCATGCCAGATTGCACCTCACAATTAAGTGGACTTACTGCGGGAGCACACACGTATGGTGTGAGTGCTACTGATGCGGCAGGAAACGTGGCGTTGAGTTCTTCTCTATTTACTGTTACTCGAAGCAATCCACTCCTCACCTTCGTCGCTTCCTCTTCTCCTTCGAGTGTTGTGTTAGTTGATCAGAGCGCCACGACTACAGTAGAAGTGCAGTCAGGGTCGGGTACGTCAAGTGTTGGGATTCCTGTCGGCACCAGTATTACTAAAACAGATGGTTCAACGCTTTTGCCGAGTGATTTTTCTATCACTGATATAAACGGAAATACGCTCTCCGGCATCGGGAGTACAGTCGTTGTTGATGGAGCACTTCAGTGGGGAATTGCCGGTCAAGGTATTGAATTTTCACAAGCGATCACAGTGAATGTGTTTATAGGTGCAAGTCATAACGGCGAGACATACGCGGTGTATCGCTCACTCTCAACCTCTGGTGGATGGACACAAGATGGACTGATTACAGCTTCGTGCGTTGTAGCAAATGGCCTCTGTACCTTTCAAACAACTAAAGCCTCGTACTTTGTAGCGACTCATACGGTAACTCCTACACCCGCCCCAGTTTCAGGTGGCGGAGGAGGAGGGGGTGGTGGCGGAGGTGGCCCACTGTTAGTAACTTCACCTACAGTTACTACTACACCTAAAACCACTTCGGTTGCTCAGACTGTGGGGGAAGTTCTTGGTGCATCTACGTACAACTTTACCCGCTTACTTTCAAAAGGATCGACAGGCGATGATGTAAAGGCACTCCAAGAGCGTCTACGCGATGAAGGGCTCTATACAGCTTCTATCACATCGTATTTCGGTAGTCTTACAGAAGCAGCGGTAAAAGCATTTCAAACCAAGTACGGCATTGAGGCTCTTGGAATTGTAGGGAAGTTGACCCGTGCGGAGTTAAATAAAGGACTCATACAAAAAACACCTACGGTGGTTGGTGTGCAGAAACTTACTGATGCTCAAATTCTCGCTATTCTTTCACTCCTGAAGTCTTTTGGTGCAGATGCTACGGTAATTTCAAACGTCGGAGCATCGCTCGGTAAGCAATTGCCGTAATCTAGTTTTCATTGCATAATTAAAAAGAGATGAAACAATTCTTTTGGCGTATTAAAAATTATTTTATTCCCACACGAGGGAATGGATATCACCCACATTTTTTCCGCAAGGAATCAGCAATGGTTATTGTAGCGGTGCTTGTTTTTTTGCAGATTGGATATTTTGCCCTCACGACTGTTGTTTTTCATAAGACCAATTTTCTTGCGGCGGTATTACCAGGAGTCTTAACCGCACTCACGAATGATGATCGCGCAACTAATGGTGTTGGGACGCTTATTGAAGATCCGCTTTTGAAAAAAGCTGCAGAAACGAAAGCTGTGGACATGGCAGCAAAAGGATATTTTTCACATGTGACGCCTGATGGAAAGACACCGTGGTATTGGCTTGACCTCGTCGGCTACAACTACACGTATGCGGGAGAAAACTTAGCGGTTAATTTCACTGACTCAAAAGATGTTGAGGATGCATGGATGAAGTCGCCAACGCACCGGGCAAATATTGTAAAGTCTGAATTCACTCGCGTGGGCATTGGCACTGCGGAAGGAGTGTATCAGGGTAAATCGGTGACCTTTGTTGTGCAATTTTTTGCAACGCCCGCACCAGATACCGTTACGCCTGCAAAGCACAGTGCGCCAGTGTCTACAACATCTATACCCCCAACCGAGCTTGCAACCTCTGCCACGAGCGCTCCAGTGCATGTGCTGGGGGCAGAAACAAACGCTTCAGCGACACCTGAAGTAAAAGGTGCGTTCATGACAGGGATTGCTTCTGCGCTCGCTTCACCAAATCACACGCTTTTGTACATACTCGGAGCGATTATTGCGCTCATCGCACTCCTTCTGTTCCTTGCGATATTCATACACGTGAAGATTCAGTACCTCGAGGTTATTGGTGGAGGTATGCTACTTCTCCTCATTGCTGTAGGTTCATTTTATTTCAGCGCCGAGACGCATGTGTCGAATGTAACCCTGCCTTCGGATACAGAATCTGTGAGCTTATGAATGCGTTAAGTTAATTGTTGACTTCTTAGTTCGATTGAAGTAACGTTCCAGAAATAATCATGGAGCGTTTGAATAATCAAAAAACACCGGAAATGGAGACTCTACGCGCTGCTACCATTGCCTTCTTAGGCATGATTGCAATTTATAGTTCCTTTGAGGCACGAAAACAAACTAGTAACGGATCCCCTGCAGTTTCTGTAGGTGCTCAAAATCACAAGCAGTGATTTCTATACAGGTTTAACTTTTCAATGAAATTCCGCACTGCGGAATTTTTTAAAAGGGGAGTGTGTGCGTAATAGATGCGCTTTTGGCTGATTCCCAACCGCTCGTGTCGAGCGTGATATCTTTTTTCTTTCCAAAGTCTGAGTACGTAATTTTCCCATTCTTGAGTGCGTACTCATAAATATCTTTTGTGATACGTACGTCATCAATACAGTACTTAATAACCTTGTCTTTTTTCCCTTCATTCCACCACTTGATAGCATCAAGTCCGTTACCACTCTTTTTTTTGCCTAAGGTGCCGGAGGCGACTGAATCAAGTTTGATGCGTCGCCCCAATACGTTTTTTATTTCAACCAATAGATCAAGACTTCGAATTTTTGAGAGGTCACCTGCGTAGTATCGATTAAGAATCGGAATATCAAAGTGATCTGAGTTATACCCCACAATAAGATCGGCACGCTCCAAAATTGGCCAGAGCTTTGGCAATTCTTCCACTTCGTATGAAGTAAAGAGGTCGGTCTCCGTGTCATGAATACAGGCCACCGTAAGATTCATGGTGGAAGGGTCGAACGCACCGCCAATGGCGGCATTTGTTGTTTCAATGTCGATAGTGATTCGTCTCATAGGTTTCAGGTGTCAGCTTTCAGCTTTTAGGGAGGAGGGAACCTCGGACAAGGGGAGGGTTTTTTCTTCACCAGTCGCTAAGTTTTTTACCGTAAGAGAACCTGAATCTTTTTCTTTCTCACCGTACACTGCAAAGTGGGGAATGGCGAGCTTTACTGCAGCTTTAATGTGGTCGCCTATCTTTTCGTATTTCATGCCGAGTGCAACATTGAGACCACTTTTTCGGAGAGTATCTGCAGTCTTCGAAGCTTCCTCTCGGTCTTTCTCAGTCGCAGGTGCGAGGTAGAGCTTGGTAGTGGGAGAAATGGTTGGGAGAAGCTCATGTGTCTCTAAAAAGTCCCGTGCAATAACGTCACCCATAGCAAAACCAACTGCGGGCACTTCTTCAGAACCGTACTGTCCGACGAGATTGTCGTAGCGCCCTCCGCCGAACATTGAACGCTTGTTCTCGGGATTTGTATCAAACACTTCAAATACAATGCCGGTGTAGTAGTCGAAGCCACGTACGATATCTGGATTGAAGGTCGTGTTCGTGATTCCCATTGTGCTCAAGATGCGACGAACTTCAGTCACGTGTGAATTTTCTTGTATTGTAAAATTTTCTCCAGCAAGCTCTGCGAGCTCGCTTTCATATTCTTCTTGCGGCATCTTTTCCTTTCTATCCATGAGTGCCGCTATTTTTTTATGTTCACTTGTAGGTACACCTCTTTTCTTGAGCTCTTCATTGAGGGCGCTTCTGCTACCAATTTTTATGACAAAGTCATTTTCTTTTGCACCAAGCTCCATCATGACGCGGTATGCTACTGCAATTACCTCTGCGTCTGCGAGTACTCCTTCAACGCCAAAAAGATCGGCATTGAGTTGCCAAAATTCACGCAAACGTCCTCGCTGTGGGCGTTCATACCGAAAGAAGTTTTGTATTGAGTACCAACGAAGTGGAAAACCAAGTTCACGCTTCCGCGCTGCAACCATACGTGCCACAGTTGGGGTCATTTCAGGGCGGAGCGTGACACTTCTGTCACCTCGGTCGGTAAAGGTGTAGGTTTGTTCGTTTACTATCTCATCACTCGTCTTTGCTTTATAGAGCTCTGTTGATTCAAGAATGGACGCATTGTATTCCTCATATCCAAACGACTCGACAGCACGGCGCATTGCGTCAAAAATATGTGTTTGAATTCGCTGGTCTTCAGGATAGAAATCCCGGACGCCTTTGTAGGGTTCGATAACGCTCATAGGAGAAATAGTGCCATCAGATGCTGTTGCCCGCAATGAGGTCGTGTCTTGGGCTCATGTTATCGCCAAAAACACGTATTTTCTCTTCCTGTGCGCTTCGAATCACGCGTTCTGTTTCAGTAGGGTTTGGAATGTCATCAATATGAAATTCGATGTGTGCTGCCGCTGTTTGTACTTGTATGCTCCCAAAATTCAACAAACTATTTATGATGCCGTTCACCTCTGTTTCAATGTCTTCGATGTGGTCAAGGGTAAGCAGTGTTGCAACTTTTCTATTGAAGAAGCCTTGTTGGTCTACATCAAGAATGCGCCAGTTTGTAATGACCCAAATGTCGTAATAGTAGTTTGTCCAACGTGCAAAAAGAAGATTCCATACGATGAGTGTCCAAAGAGATGCAAAAAATATAACAACGCCACCAGGGACTGGCGGTATGTTGCCACCTTGAACTGCAATTGAGAAGGTTATAGGAATGAGAAAGAAAGGCAAAATAAAAAGAATAACCAAACCAAAGACTTCACGAAAGAGCACAAACCAATGGTGACGAACTATTGCAATAACTCTTTCGCCCTCTCTAAAGTCGTGTAGTCCAAGTGTGTTGTATATCATAGGTGCTTTAGAGGGCACTGATGCCAGCGAGCATACCGCCTATAAGAATGACAATACCAATGAGGTAGACCGGCATCGCAAGCCATACCAAGGGGTACATAAAACCAAAACGAATCCAGTGGTAGAGTTCTGCAAAAACAAAATAGAGCGTTACGAGGAGTGCAACGGTAAAAAAGAACCAGAATATAATTGATGTGTCTGCAGGAAGGGCTGTAACTGGAGGCATGCGGATATTATGCCACGGGGATTAGTAGCTAGAAAGTGGAAGGTGGAGGGTGGTGGTTTCTTATATGTCCGTTTTGCTACATTCCACTTTCTACTTTCAATCTTCTAATAATGCTATACCGCAAGACTCCGTATTGATCAGGAAGGGTTTCGGCTTTGAAATGGAGGGTATGTGCGAGTTCTTTTAACGTTTCTTCATGCTCAGGTTCGTGTTCTATATAAAGGACTCCTTTGGGTTTTAGGTGTGCATCCAGCCCCTCAAGTATTTTTCGAATCAACGCAAAACCATTCTCTTCAGCAAAGAGAGCTTTTTCTGGTTCACTCTGAAGTACTGAAGTCTCTATTCTATCGGTGCGGTTTTTTGAAAGGTATGGAGGATTTGAAAGTATGAAATCATACGTGTCAGTAATTGCAGACCAGATGTCGCTTTCTAGTATGTGTACTAGACTTTCATCGATTCCATTTGTGCGTACGTTTTTTTGAATGGTAGGGAAGTGGGAAGAATCAATATCCGCAAAATCCACAAGCACACCTGGTACACGCTGGAGTACTGCAACGCCTATGGCGCCCGAACCCGCACAAAGATCCAGAATTTTTATCCTCTCTTCTTTCTCTGTAAACTGTTCTCTGTAAACTGTAATCTCTCTTACCGCTTCCTCTGTCCAATACTCAGTTTCTGGTCGTGGAATAAGTGGGTGGCTATCGAGAAAAATTTTTGCTCCCAGAAACGGAATGAATCCAATAATATACGCAAGAGGCTCTCCAGCGTGCAGGCGTAGAAGGTCAGATTCATACGCAGATGTTTTTTGTCCGTTGTGTTTTTCCCGCAAAAGAAAAACTTTTTCCAGTTCGAAATCCCTCGAAGTATCCATTGTGGTGGTAGTATCTCATGAGAATGGCATCAATCCTTCGACATATTTTCCGAGTGAGGCTTTTTGTGCTTAAAAACAAGTGGATTGTTCTTTGTGCGATGCTTGTGCTCGTATTTGGAGCGGGTGTCTATGGATGGACGGCTGTACAGTCCGCGCCGAAAGCCCCACACTATCAAACGCCCGAAGAAGCTGATGTCTATGTGCGTTTTGATATGGAGGTGTATGACAAGATACTCACAAACTATTGGATGAAAGCGGAAGATTTGAAACTTCCAGAATTGTTTAGGTTGTCTGTAGAAAAGGCAACGCAAAATCCTGCGACGCTTCCTTCGCCTGACAGAGGTGGCGTTGCCAAAATGGTCGAGGGTGCATTCAAAAATGCAACGTCGACTGACGGACGAAAACAGCTCGCGCTTTCACTTGCCGCAGTCGCGCTCTACAATCTTCCACCAGCAGGGCGCGATGGGCTTTTGTCCAAGACTGAAGAGGTAGCACTTCGGGAAAACGTAAGCAACATTGATACATCAAAAGATTTGTATCAAAATCTTGGCCTACAAAAAGGTGCCTCAACAGAGGAGGTGAATCAGGCGTATGCAAAGAAGACTGCCGAGTTAAAGCAAGCCACGTCGTCTGAAGCGAAAGCAGAGCTTGAAAAAGTTGCGTATGCCAAAACAGTGTTAACCGACACGAATAAAAAGACGTTGTACGATCAGGCGGGGATTGAGCCGACTGTTTTCCCTCATATTTTTGGCACCACGCTGTACCTCCATGTTGATAAAATATCCCCTACGACCTTGAGAGAGTTTGCGCTTGCGGTTGACGCTGCTTCTACAACACCAAAACTCGACAGTATGATTTTGGATTTTCGCGGAAACATTGGTGGCGCGCTGGACTTTCTACCAAATTTCTTCGGACTTTTTGTGGGAGCAAATCAATATACGTTCGACCTTTTCCATCAGGGAGATTATCAAGTGGAGCGGACAACCCAAGGCAAGTTTGATGAACTCGGGAGGTACACGGAAATGGCAATACTCACTGATGCGATGACACAATCAACAGCAGAATTAACTGCAGCGACGTTTAAGAAGTTTAATCGCGCGCATACGGTTGGAGTTACAACACGAGGTTGGGGAACTGTAGAGAATACATATCCTTTAGAGACGCGTATTGACCCTGCTACCACCTACTCACTTCTTTTAGTTAATTCGATTACGCTTCGGGAAGATAACCAGCCGGTTGAAGGACGGGGCGTTGATGCAGATGTGGATACCTCGAAGGTTGGTTGGGAAAACAAACTACCCAATTATTTTGATTCCGCTAGTCTGATTAGTGCTATTCGGAAAACTGCCACAAAACCTCCTCTTAAATAATTTTATTTAGTGCATCAAAAGTATAAAAAAAGACCTGAGCTCGGAATGCTCAGGTCTTTTAATTTTTCGATTACTGTCGAGCGAGCGAGGGAAGAGAAACCTTAGTTTTTCTTCCAAGCGAGCGCTGACAGGAAGCTTTTTGCGAAACGCAAAAAGCTTACCAGCTGTTTCGGCGGTCTCCGCCACCAAAACCTCCGCCACGGTTTCCACCGCCACGGTTGCCTCCGCCTTCTTCCTGAGGACGAGCCTCAGAAACACGAACGGAACGTCCATCAACTTCCTTGCCATCAAGCCCGGAAACAACGGCCATCGCCTCATCGTCCGAAGACATTTCGACGAAACCAAAACCACGTGAGCGACCTGTTTCGCGGTCCATAATCACCTTTGCAGATGTTACGGTGCCGAACTGGTCACACGCTGCTTTTAAACTGTCATCAGTGGTGTCGTATGACAAACCACCGAAATATAACTTCTTAGCCACAATATTTTTTTTGCTACTGAATCGAGTTTTAATTCGATTCTTAATTAATGTAGAGCTCGATGCTTGATCTAACCTTATAAGCGCCTTCCGTGAGCGCATACCATGGAGAGTTGAAGACAATCTTACCCTTGCCTGCAGGATGACATGAAAACGATTAAAATGCAATGCTTCAAAGAAGGGTGTGGGTAAGCATATCTCTAAAAGAAGGTCTCTTAATGCTACTTAATCACCGTCATGAGCACGCATTAAGCCCTGTATTCTTCTCCAGTCTCCCCCATATTGCTCAGGGCTTTTCTTCCAAAGGGGTCTTATGCGCAAGTATTCGGTTACTAAATCTTTTCTAACTCCAGGTTCCATCCCGTTATAAAGTGCACGCTCTTCAGCTG
The DNA here is from genome assembly GCA_040390955.1 of Patescibacteria group bacterium. Classification (GTDB taxonomy): domain Bacteria; phylum Patescibacteriota; class Minisyncoccia; order Phycocordibacterales; family Phycocordibacteraceae; genus Phycocordibacter. Next base: position 15,917 of record JAZJXK010000011.1, on the reverse strand, counting down.
ACATCTCTATATCCGCTATTGCACGTGCTTCGTATGCCATATTAAATTTTTGTTTACGTATTTCGTAATATCGACCTATATACAGTACTAGAGCTATGATAAAAAAGTTACAAAAGTCAAGTTTTTATTTTCCTATTGCGGAGGAGTTCGTACGCAAGAGGTAGGAGTGAAATCACAATGATACTGAGGACTATAGGGATGATGTAGTGGTCAGGATTTGGAATGACTCTTCCTAAAAAGTACCCTCCAAGTGGAAGAAGTGCTCCCCAGAGGATTCCGCCGACTATGTTGTATCGGAGAAAATTTTTGTAGTGCATGCCTGCAACGCCAGCGAGAATCGGTGTGAAGGTACGCACTGCTGGAATGAACCTGGCAAGTATAAGACTCTTCGCGCCGTGTTTTGTAAAAAATGTATTGGTATCGTCAACGCGCTTGTGACTAAACCAAAATGAGTCAGGACGCGAGAATATAAAAGGTCCAATTTTTTTTCCAAACCAGTACCCCACAGAGTCGCCAATAATTGCTGCACCAATGGTAAGTGCAATGAGAAAAAATATGTTAAGGAATCCTTGGGATGCTAAAAATCCTGCAGTAAAAAGCAAACTGTCACCCGGCAGAAAGAAGCCAAAGAAAAGTCCTGATTCTGCAAATACTGCCACGGCAATTCCGAGATAGCCAAATGCTTCTATGAGGTGAGTGAGATCAAATGGCATGTATTATTTTTTGAGTGTGTGTTGCCCTGCAACGTTAAAATTTAAGAATAGATTGAAAAGGTAATTTCCAGAGCCAACAATTCCTGAAGCGAGTATGCGTGCAGCAATGAGCGGCATACCGAGTACTCCGACGAAAATCCCGACGAGTATAAGAATGGCAGTAAGGCTCACGAGTCCTGCACTCAAAAAATACATATATCCGCGATTCACCGTGCGCTTTGTTCCTCGAAATACTAATCGACGGGAGAGTGTGTAATTGAGTGAGATGCCTACTGCGAATCCTATTGAAACCGCAATAACGTAATGAATACTGAACACACTCGTCAGTAAAACAACGATGGCGAGGTCGATAAGGAATGTGCACACTCCTACGGCAAGGTAGCGAGAGGCACGATAGAATCCGAGTCTATCCATGGCTGTAGTGTACCAGAGTGGCTCTAGCGTTCAGAGGATATTTATTGTTTCAAGCCAAGACCGGTGCGTATGAGATACCAATTTATTCCAAGCAACACTAACGCAAGGCCAGTGAGGACACCGACTGAAAGCAATATAGAAACGTCCGAGAATCCTAAGAAACCGTAGCGGAATCCGTTTACTATGTAGAAGACGGGATTTACAAACGTAAATGCTTTAAGGAGTGGCGGAAGTGATGCGGCAGAGTAAAAGACACCCCCGAGGTATACGAGGGGAGTTAAGACGAATGTCGGAATGATGGTGATGCCATCGAAACTTTTTGCGTAGATACCGTTCACTAAACCTGCGAGCGCAAACACGAGACTTGCGAGTATGAGGAACAGAATGATAATAAACGGATGTGTTATTGGAGGAACTGCAAAGAACACGGATACTAAAAGAACTAGTATGCCGATGATGGTACCGCGTACCATACCGCCTGCTATAAATCCCGCGATAATTGCCCATGGCGGAGTAGGGGACACAAGAACCTCATCAATGTTTCGAGAAAAGAATTTTGCCATGAAGAATGTCGAGGCAACGTTCGAAAAAGAATTGGTAATGACTGCAAGCATCACGAGTCCTGGCACGATGAAGTGAATGTAGGGGACGCCATTAAAATTGCCAAGTTTTGAGCCGATGATTGTTCCAAACACAAGGAAATACAGTACCGAAGTAATGACAGACGGCAAGAAGGTTTGTGACCATATACGGAACATGCGCACCGTGTCTTTACGGAGAATGGTATAGAACGAAATCCAGATTTTTTCAGGAGACATATTTAGTTTTGAGTCAGTTTAATGAACACTTCTTCTAGTTTCCCCGCGCGATATGTACCGTCAGGATCTGTGTCTTCATGCAGAGCAAGAATTTCTTCCATTGTTCCGGAAGCCACGATACTCCCTTTATTAATGATCGCAACGTGCTTGCAGAGCTGTTCAGCTTCTTCAAGGTAATGGGTGGTAAGAAGAATAGTAACTCCTTTTGCCGTGAGGCCTTTCAGGTATTCCCACATCCCTCGTCTAAGTTCGACATCGACTCCGGCAGTCGGCTCATCAAGAATTAAAAATTGAGGCTCGTGAATGAGTGCACGGGCAATCATCAAGCGGCGCTTCATGCCGCCCGAGAGCGCCATGGCATTTTGGTTTTTCTTTTCAAAAAGACCTAAGTCTGTAAGAATTTTTTCTGCTCTTGGTATAGCGATGGATCGCGGAATACCATAGTAGCCAGCTTGGTTTACGACAATATCGAGCGGTTTTTCGAAGGGATTGAAGTTTATTTCTTGGCCGACAAGTCCAATATGTGTTCTCGCTTTTTCCGGACTTTTTACAATGTCATCGCCGAACACGGTAACCTCGCCTTCGGTTTTATTAACGAGCCCTGCGGTAATGCCGATGATGGTCGTTTTTCCTGCGCCGTTAGGTCCTAAGAGTGCAAAAAAATCTCCGGCAGGAACGGTAAGAGACACACCATTTAATGCAACAGTACCGCTTTTATATGTTTTCTTTAGGTTAGTTATTGAGAGTGCTGGTTCATTCATATTTTTTCTCTGTACATTTTAGCATAAAGGTCATTTTCTACCCTTCTTAAAAAGCTACAGCTATTCATTTTAAGTATTGAGCCACCCATATAGTGTAATTGTGCATATGCACAATTACACTATATGGGTGGCGGCCGTGCTATTTCATTTAACCGTGTCTGTTCGGAATTGCGTTTGCACGGTAGCATGGTGAAAGAATGAAAAATACTATTTTAATTACCAAGCCATCTGCGGACTACGAGCTTGTAGATTCTGGAGAGGGAGAGAAGCTTGAGCGATATGGTCCCGTTCTTTTAGCTCGGCCTGACCCGCAGGCGCTTTGGCGAAAAAAACTCACAAAAAGCGAATGGGAAAAGGCAGATGGTCGCTATGAGAGAAAAGGAAAGGGAGGTGAATGGCACACCAAAGCGGATTTTCCAAAAGAATGGCAGATTGAGCTTGCGGACTTGCGTTTCTTTATTCGACCAACAACCTTTAAGCACACAGGACTTTTCCCCGAGCAGGTGGCAAATTGGAAATGGTCAGCTGATGCAATACGGGGCGCCAATCGAGAAATAAAAGTACTCAACCTATTTGCGTACACGGGAGGTGCAACACTTGCTGCGGCAAAGGCGGGCGCATCAGTAACGCACGTAGACGCGTCAAAGACGGCTATTGAGTGGGCACGGGCAAATGCAGAGTTGTCTGGTCTTCAAGATATGCCAATTCGCTGGATGACCGAAGATGTGCTCGTGTTTCTTGGAAGGGAAGTGAAGCGTGGCAATTTTTACGATGCGATTATTATGGATCCTCCTGCATTCGGGCACGGGCCAAAAGATGAACTTTGGAAAATTGAAGAAGATTTTTTGACACTCATGAAGCTGTGCAGTGAGGTGCTTTCAGAAAATCCACTTTTTATACTGGTGAGTGGATATGCGTCGGGCTATTCGCCGATTGCGTTTGCAAATAATTTTGAATCTATACGCACCCGCTTTGGCGGAACCATTGAAAGCGGAGAACTTACGATTGAGGAATCAAAAGGTGAAAGACTTTTACCTGCAGGGATTTTTGCACGGTGGCACGCGTAAAAGCGCTGCGCGCACTTTAAAAAAGTTTTGCGGTGGGGAGGGAGCGGATTTCTACGGCGCGCTCTTTGATGTCTATTGGGTATTCACCTGTGAAGCATGATGTGCAGAATGTTTCAGGAGGAAGTCCTGTAGCGCGGATCATGCCGTCGTAGGAAAGGAAGTGAAGACGTGTAGCGCCGAGGTACTCACAAATTTCTTCAGGAGTTTTTTGCGCCCCGATGAGTTCTTTTTGAGTTGGTGTATCAATACCGTAAAAATCAGGGAATCGGACTGGTGGTGAACTCACGAGGAAATTAACTTCTTTTGCCCCAGCTTCAAAGAGCATTTCAACAATTTGGCGCGACGTGGTGCCACGAACGATTGAATCGTCCATAACTACAACTCTCTTTCCTTTAATAACTTCTGGAAGGGGTGTAAGTTTTATTTTTACACCTTGCTCACGGATGTGTTGCTCTGGCTGAATGAATGTGCGGTGAATGTAGCGATTTTTGATGAGACCTGTTTCAAGGGGGATTCCCATCGCCTGTGAGTACCCAATAGCCACTGGCATTGCAGTTTCAGGAACAGGAATGATGACGTCAGCATCGAGTGGAAATTCTTTTGCAAGTTCAATACCGCAGTTTTTTCGCACCTCATACACGGACTTTCCAAGAAGGATTGAGTCAGGGCGTGCGAAGTACACGAATTCAAAAATATCGAGCTTCTGAATGCCCATTGCGATTTGCACCGAGCGCATACCACTTTCGTTGACCACAACCATTTCTCCAGGACGGACATCACGAAGTTCTGTTGCACCTATCGGATGAAATGCGCACGTCTCGGATGAAAAAATAAATCCACCGTTTAGGGTTCCTATTGAAAGTGGGCGAATGCCGTAGTTGTCGCGTATCGCAACAACAGTGTGCTTATCCATGAGTAGAATTGAAAACGCCCCTGTCATAAGGGGGAATACTTTTGGAACGGCATCTTCGAGCTGGAGTCCTTCGCGCATGTAGACAGCAATGGCTGCAGCAATCATTTCGGAATCAGAGAGTGTCTTGTAGGCAACATTTTTTGAGGCGAGAAAATTTTCAAGAAGGGTAGTGGAGGGAATGTTGCCGTTGTGGACAAGGGTGAGACCAACGTCTTCTATATATGCGGGCTGTGCGTGCTTGAGGTGTGAGGATTTAGAGGTTGAGTAGCGGTTGTGCCCGATTGCCATGTGGCCTTGGAGTTTTTGAATATCTTTCTCGGTAAACACTTGGGCAACCAAGCCCATCTTTTTATGGCAGAAAATATTTTCGCCGTCTGAAGTTGCAATGCCAGAGCTTTCTTGACCACGGTGCTGGAGGGCGTAGAGGCCGAAGAACGCGAGGCGCGCAGCCTCCATTCCTTTGCCGTAAACACCAAAAACGCCGCACTTCTCTCCTAAGTCAGCCATTACAAAAAGTGTAGCACAAACCTTTTCTTTAATAAAACTATTAGCTCTTTTTACCGCTTTCACCAGAGGGTTTCTCTCCGGAAGCTATTTTTCATAGTATCCTGAGCGGGATTCTCTCATTTCTCAATTGTGTTTTTCCATTTTGGCATTCCATCAATAATTTCTCTGGTAACCACGTATGGATACGCGGTTGCTTTTCCGCTTTCATTTCTTTTAGGACCCATCATCGTGGTAGTTGCAGGCCTCTTGGTTTCGTTAGGGTATTTTCAAATAGTGCCCATGTTCTTTGTACTTCTTGCAGGAGATTTGATTGGGGACAGTATCTGTTACTTCATTGGTCGCAAAGGAGGGAGACATCTCACAGATCGATTTGGAAAACATATCGGTCTTACGCCGGAAAAGATTGAGCTTTTAGGACAGCGTTTTAAGGCACATGATTCAAAAATACTTCTTTTTGGAAAAACCCAGGTGACCGGGCTTCCTACGGGACTTGCGATTTTATTTGCTGCCGGTATTTTTAAAATGCCGTACAAGGACTTTATATGGTTTAACGCGCTCGGTTCAGTAGTAAAAATAGTACTGCTTGGCGCCATTGGGTTTTATTTTGGCCAAGGGTTTCTTAGGACGGGCGGAAAGGCACTCGGTTCCATCACCACTCTTTTTTTTGTTGCAGCCTTTCTATCAATTGCGCTCCCCTTTGTATTCAAAAAAAATTCTGTTACAAAGAGTGACAGTCAGAGTGGAGGTCTGCCAAAAGATTCATGAAAAAATTACTGATAGTTACTGATGCGTGGTCGCCACAAGTGAATGGCGTGGTCACGGTGTTTGAAAAAATGCTCCCCTTGCTTCGCGAGAAGGGATTTGAAGTGACAGTGGTGCATCCGGGGCTCTTTAAGACTGTTCCTTTTTTCTTGTACCCAGAAATTCCGCTCGCGCCGTTCCCGCGTTCTCGTATGGAAGCGATTTTTGATGCAGAAAAGCCAACATACGTGCATATCGCAACCGAGTGGATGCTTGGGATCACGGCGCGGGCACTCTGTGTAGAGCGGGGAATTCCTTTCACAACTTCTTTCCATACCAATTTCAATCGCTACGTTTCGTACTACCTCAACATGACGCAGGAAAATTCTGCAGCCTTTGCGTATGGGTACATGCGTTGGTTTCATAACGCCTCGGCAGTAACAATGGTGAGTACGCCCACCCTCCAGACTGAGCTCCAGGCGAACGGATTTAAAAAGGTTGTGGTGTGGCCGCTTGGTATTGATACAAATTTCTTTACTCGAAATGGCAACTACGCTTCGGAAGAGATGAAGTGCCCCATTTTTGTGTATTGCGGGAGAGTGGCAAAAGAAAAAAACATTGAAGAGTTTTTACGCCTTAAACTTCCCGGCACAAAACTTGTCATTGGCGACGGGCCAGAGCGAAAAAAATTACAGAAGCGTTATGGTCACGAGACGCGTTTTGTTGGCTACAAGCGAGGTCAGGAATTAGTCGATTGGCTTTCGGCGTGTGATGTATGCGTGTTCCCATCACTCACTGAAACATTTGGCCTTGCAATGGTAGAAGCGCTTGCGTGCGGTATTCCTGTTGCGGCACACAATGTCATGGGGCCAAAAGATATTATTACGAACGGTGTTGATGGATTTCTTGATGAGGACTTAGGGCGTGCAGCACTTCGATGTCTTGATCTCTCTAAAGAGAAGTGTCGCGAGAAAGCGCTCATGTTTTCAAAAGAGCATTCCGCAGATATGTTTATACAAACTATAGAAGAGGTCGCGCAGATGACGAAGGGAAGCGCGCCTATACCGGTCGCAGACGCTTTTGAAGATGAATCATGGGCGCGTCAGGCAGAGGCTCTCTTAGAGAGGCCAGTGAGCTTTTTGAAGAAATTAACAAAATCACGTCTTAAAAAATAGCGCGCTCTCCTTAATGCGCTCTTAGATATTGGGGATAAGTTTCTTGCATGGCGAACGAACGTTCGCTTATACTGTGTGTATGGCAGATACAAGCTATTTGAGAAAAATACTTGAGTTTTACCGCTCTAAATGGCGCATGCCGTCGTATTCAGAAATAATGGATATTACGGGACTTCGCTCTAAAGATTCAGTGTTTAAATTAGTCGCACGTCTTGCGCGTGGAGGGCATTTAAAGAAAGACCGTCGCGGTAGATTAATCCCTTCAACCGTCTTAGGTGAAATAAAAATTCTCGGTCTTGTGGAAGCTGGTATTCCAAGCGCTGCTGAAGAAGAGGTACTTGATAGCATTTCTTTAGATGACTACCTTATTCGTGATCGCGAAGAAACGTATTTACTTCGAGTGAAAGGGGATTCAATGAAAGATGCCGGCATTGTTGAAGGCGACATGGTTATTGCCGAGCGCACAAACACCGCAAAGGAAGGCGAAATTGTCATTGCTGAGGTAGACAGTGGTTGGACAATGAAATATTTTCGTATGAAAAAAGGTAAGCCGTATTTAGAGCCGGCAAACAAAGCCTACAAACCCATCTATCCAGAAGGGGAATTAACTATTGCAGCGGTAGTGCGCGGAGTCGTTAGAAAATATTAAGAATTTTATTCATCGAGGGGTCGCTCAGTAATTCCTTTACCGTCGGGCAGTGTTTTCATTTCATTTTTAATCGTTGGTATAGTTGTTTGAATTTCCAGAATAGTTGAATACTGCGCTTGAAATAAGGCATCTTCATACGCAAAGCGTGCCGAACTAGTTCGCCCTGCACTCTTGAGGAGTCTTGCGCTTTTAAGGCTCAAAGCAAACTGCTCCTTCTCTCTTTGAGTTGCTTCTTGGGTCTTTTCAATTCTTCCCATTTCCTGATCAAGCCAGGCAAGATAGGTAGGACACTCCCGAAGAGACGCACGCGCTGTATCTTTGAGTTCAGTAAAGACTTCTTCAAAGGCTATCTCTCTTTGCGGTCCTAGGCTTTCTTTTACCATCCTCGATACTTTTCCAAATCTTCAAAGAAATAGGCTTCTATTTACTGAGATTTCTCTTTCGGTTCTATTTTGTAGTTTGCTTGGAGGAATATCAAGTTTTCTCGAAGGCGTGCAATTTCACTCGCGGCTATTTTCATTGCCTCATCTTCAGCTTCGAGTTTATTTGCTGCCTCTTCAACAAAACCAAGAAGGGTTGCAAGCATCGCAAAGTAATCGCCATTTTCTACGTGAAAAATAAATTCACGCGGATTTCCAGCCGCATCTTGCAAAATTAAGACATTTGATTGAATTGTAGGAAGTTGAAATTCGTCCATTGCATTAGTATACATCTTAGCGATACGTAGCTGGTACGCTTTTAAAACTTTCTTTGGTGATAATTATGTGGTCAATAAGATCAATACCAAGCAGTGCCCCTGCCTTAATTATTTGCTCAGTTACTAGCACATCCGCTTCGCTTTCTGTGGGGGTGTTTGAAGGGTGATTATGGACAAGAATAATGGCAGCTGCAGCATGTTCAAGAGCGGGACGAAACACGTCACGTGGATGCACGATATTGGCATCAAGTGTGCCTATTGATATGACCTCGTCGTGGATGACTTTGTAGTGTGTATTTAAATAAATTCCCCGAAGATGTTCTTTAGGAAGGTTACGCATATCAGCTACGTATTCAAATACTTCGCGAGGTGTGCGAATGGTGGGAGCAGTATGGTCGTTTTTTGAAAAGAAGCGTCTGCCAAGCTCAGCACACGCGACTATTTGCAGTGCTTTCCCGAGTGGAATATCAAGATTTTCTGCAAGCTCCAGGGGATTTTTCTGACTCATGAGGGACTTCTCGCCATACTCTTTCATGATGCGACTCGACATTGCCATCACTTCTTCTTTTTTCGTGCCGGTGCCGAGAATAATCGCTAAGAGTTCTTGTGTTGAAAGGTTCGATGAGCCTTCAGCAAGGAGGCGTTCGCGCGGTTTGTTTTCCGCGGGCATGTCTCGTACTTTGAGGGTGTAGCGTTTTTCTTCGTTATCAAGGGTGAGGTCACGGCTCTGTACGGTGTAACGCGTGCGCGTGAGGCTTTTCATGTTCTTAAAATTATAACATTTGAGAATAGCTGACATTTCCAAAACGCATCTCTACATGTTTATTGTTTTTACGTGCGAGGGTTTTTTTTGCTCCATTCACGCAGACTGCCGGCCTTTCTCTCTACCTTGCTTGCAGGGCGCAGGTGTTTTTTATTTTCTTTTGGCACGAGTGCATAGTGGGGAAGTGAATCGAGCGCTTCATCGAGGTGCCACAGATCTTCCTCGGCAGTAATCCACCCTGTGCCAAGTCGTTTCAAATTGAGAGGTTTTGAATAACTTCGAAGCATTTTTGCGCCGCTCTCATCGAGAAACCATTCATGGAAGTATGAGAGAGCGAGTTCGCGCACTGTTTTGTATATAGGATCTCGAAACCGCAATACCGCGTGATTGGTTTTCGAGATAGCACCCCAGTATCCATTTTGTTTGAAAAGTGCAACCACATGATCGTCGTCTTCAGGTGCGGCAGTAAGGTCAAGAAGGAGAGGTTCCTCGCCATGAATCCACAGTGCCGCAGCTGCCAAGAGTGCGCCTTCAATGCAATGCGCCCGTCTTTCGTGAAGCACGCGCCTCGGCGACATGTGTGTCTCACCCCTCTTTTCGTAGTTGATAGGAAGTGTGTCTAAGAAATCCTGAATCTTACGAGGTGTTGAAAGTTTTTTGAGAATTTTAAGTTCTCGTGCGGTGAGTCCAAACCCCGCACTGAAATTTGGCATTGTTTTTATTTTGCGGCGCATAGATTCTTTTTTATCTTTTTCACTGTATGTAATTAAACTCTATTGTTAGTTTTATACACACGTCGAAACGCCGTAATGCCAAATTCTAGTGACGGGGCGAACATATCCACAGTATAAATGGTCATTTGCTATACTTGTAGAGCTCGCCTTTCAAATAATGAATGATACAGACATCCAAATTTCGAAGGAAAAAACAGAGGATGAGGAAGGAGTTGTAATTTCATTACAATGACCGACGAAACTCTATTTTTTACCGAAATTTTGATGTTTGGGTATTCAAGTGAGATGAAAGATTGTTATTTATAAACGGTTATTTTAAAGACGAGTTCAAAATGTCTACTTCTAATTCAAAAACAAAGCGCGTTCTCCCGATTCTTTTCATTACACTCTTTCTCGACATGATAGGGACGGGAATGATATTCCCGATTATTCCAATTCTTCTTACCGACCCTTCGTCGCCTTCGTTTCTGCTCCACGGCACGTCAACAGGCATGCAGTACCTCATTGCGGGGCTCTTGACTGGTGTGTTTGGCCTCATGCAATTTATTGCAGCTCCAATTTTGGGAGAACTTTCTGACGTGTATGGTAGAAAAAAACTTCTCACCATTGGTGTTGGTGTGCTTGCCATCGCGCAACTTATTTTTGGATTTGCCATTGTTATCGCGTCCATTCCACTTTTGTTTCTAAGTCGTGCTATTGCAGGTTTAGCTGCTGCAAATTTTTCAATTGCACAGGCAACCGTTGCTGATGTTACCGAGCCGAAAGACCGCGCGAAGAATTTTGGTCTTATTGGGGTCGCGTTTGGTCTTGGATTTATTGTAGGACCCTTGCTGGGTGGGTGGATGCTCCACCTCACCGGAGTTGCTTCAGCGCCGTTTTGGCTTGCGGGAGCTTTGGGGGTACTCAACCTCATATCCATAACGCTCTTCATGCCTGAAACGAGAGCAACATCCAAAGAGGCGCATAATTTTCATTTTCTTAAAGGAATAAGGAATATCGAGTCTGCTATCCGCGATAAAGATGCTCGAGGTGTATACGGCGCAACGTTTCTTTTTCAGTTAGGGTTTGGATTCTTCACCTCCTTCATTGGAATTTTATTGGTAACACGTTTCAATTTTTCAGCAGGAGCCGTTGGTACATTCTTTGGTATTGTTGGTGTATGGGTCATCGTGACGCAAGCGTTTATTTTACGTATCGTTACTCGTGCATTTACTGAGCAAAAAATTCTGAGCGTCTCAGTTCTCATGCTTGCAGTAGGAATATTCATGGAAGGATTCGCGCCGAACGTGCCTTTCTTGTACACCGCAATTCCGCTGGTGGCTCTTGGGGTCGGCCTTTCTAATGCGAACTTCCTTGCTCTCGTGAGCAAGAGTGTGTCGGCAGATAAACAGGGCGCAGCGCTTGGGATTAGCGGCTCGCTGAGCGCTCTTGCACAGGGAGTTGCACCGCTTGCTGCAGGGCTTGGAGCAGGGTTTTTCGGCCTTCAGTTGCCATTTGTTATAGGTATGCTCCTTGCACTTGCTTCATGGGCTGCTTTGTTTGTCTTCGGGAAGCATAGGGTAGTTACTTCGCAGTAGTCAGAATGGTATTATTGCCGTGTCCCGTTTTCATTTTTACTCTAAACACTAAACGCTACACACTAACCCCTACTTCACATGGACAGAAACCTAGCTCTTGAATTTGTGCGCGTCACTGAAGCTGCTGCAGTTGCAGCTGCGGGGTGGATAGGTAAGGGAGATAAATTGAAAGCCGATGGCGCTGCAGTTGATGCAATGCGAAGCAACTTCAATGCTGTTGAATTTACTGGTCACGTCGTTATAGGCGAAGGCGCTAAAGATGAAGCGCCGGAACTGTATGTGGGTGAAAAATTAGGTAAGGGAGGTAGACCAGCACTTGATATTGCTGTTGATCCTCTTGAATGCACTGACAGCGTTGCGTACGGTAGATACAACGCGCTCTCTGTCATTGTTGCGGGCTCTCACGGCAGTTTGCTTTCTGCACCTGATACCTACATGGAAAAAATTGCTGCAGGGCCAAAGGCTGCGAAGGCAATTGATTTAGATGCAACCGTTGCCGCAAACATTAAAAAAGTTGCCAAAGCGCTCGGCAAAAAAGTTGGCGATATTACCGTGGTGGTACTTGACCGTGAGCGTCACAAAGACCTCATTAAAGAAATACGAGTCGCGGGTGCACGTGTGCGTCTCATTACTGACGGCGACGTTGCAGGTGCTATTGCTCCGTCGATGCCGGACTCTGGTATTGATCTTCTTATGGGTATTGGCGCTTCAGCTGAGGCCGTACTTGCTGCAGCTGCAGTGAAGGCGCTTGGAGGAGAACTTTTCTGCAGATTTAAATCAAAAGATGAACATCAGTCGAAGTTGGTTAAAAAACATGGTCTCAATGAAAAGAAAATTTACTCCACGAAAGATCTGGTGAAAGGTAATGAATTTATGTTTACCGCAACTGGCGTGATTGATGGCCCTCTGCTTCAGGGAGTCCGCTTCACTGAAAGTGGGGCAGTAACGCATTCCATTGTTATCCGTGGAGCATCAGGCACGGTGCGATACATCACGACGCATCATAGGCGTGATCCTCGCGGGAAGTTTTATTCAAATTAAACATTTTTTTATTTTTCTACATTTATGATTTCAAACGAAACACTCCAGAAGTTAAAAGAAACCGCTATCGCAATGGTTACTCCAGGTAAAGGCATTCTTGCTGCAGATGAAAGCTTTGGCAATATAAATAAAAAGTTTGAAAAACTTGGTATTCCTGTCACGGAAGAAAATCGTCGTGCGTACCGCGAACTTCTCTTTACTGCACCAGGAATTGGAGATTATATTTCAGGCGTCATTCTTTTTGATGAAACTATTCGCCAAAGCGCAGCAGATGGGCGCACCCTCGTGAAAGTGCTTGAAGACAGCGGTGTTATTCCTGGCATTAAAGTAGATGAAGGTCCTGAGAAGATTGGCGACACTCTTGAAACGCATACGAAAGGTCTTGAGGGATTACCTGCGAGGCTCTCGGAGTATGCAAAGCTCGGTGCTCGTTTTGCAAAGTGGCGCGCAGTTATAACGATTGGTGAAGGAATTCCCACAGATGCTGCGATACGTGCAAATGCAAAAGAGCTCGCGTCATACGCACTCATGTGCCAAGAGGCGGGGATTGTGCCGATTGTTGAACCAGAGGTCTTGATGGATTGGTCTAACTCGCAAGAGGTGTGTAGGTCAGTGACGGAGCGTACTCTCACCGCAGTGTTTGAAGAACTCAAGAATGCCGGTGTAGCGATTGAAGGCATAATCTTAAAACCAAACATGGTTGTTCCAGGAAAGGAGAGTGGTGTGAAGGCGTCACCCGAGGAAGTTGCAAAAGCGACGACAGAACTCTTTAAGAAAGTCTTGCCAAGCAATTTGCCTGGCGCTGTATTTCTTTCAGGAGGTCAGAGTGAAGTTGAGGCAACAGAAAACTTGAACGCGATGAATAAGCTTGGTGCATACCGCTGGAAACTTTCGTTCTCATATGGCCGCGCTCTCCAAGCATCCGCATTGAAACTTTGGAATGGTAAGTCTGAGAATGTAAAAGCTGCACAAGATGCCTTCATCAAGCGTGCAAAGATGAATAGCCTCGCGACGCTTGGTACGTACAGCGGGGAGTAGTATCTGGGCTCCGCTTATAACCTTTGTTACTTGCACAAAGGTTGCCCGCGGTCGCAGTCTAAGAAAATACAAAACGCCCTATATAGGGCGATGTATTTTCCTTAGATGCTCCGCGGGTAGGACTCGAACCTACAACCAACTCCTTACACGTGATCCCTTATTACGAAGGGCGTGGACTATATCATCATCCGATCTGGATGCGAGGCGCTTCGACCTTTCGGTCTACTCCCTTTCGGGATAGTCTCTACACCTTCTCTAACAACTCGTTAGAGCTTGGCTCGGGATTGCCCATCCTTTTACAGGATTAGGGTTTCCCCGAATTCACCTCGTTTGTCAATCTGGATTCCTCCAGAAAGCTGCCTTCGACAGGGAGCTGCTCTACCATTGAGCTACCGCGGAATATATACAATCAACAGAGTTGATTGGTGATTATTATATACCCTGACTTGCTAATTCAGCAAACATAACACTAAGTGTTATAATGCTCTCAATGATAAAGGTTTGCGCTAAGCACGGACAAACAAAACATTTTCCACGTCCTGATGGAGCTTTTCGATGCGGTAAATGTGCGTCTCAATGGGTAATACAAAATAGACGTCGAAAAAAAGAAAAATTAGTTAAAGAATTCGGCGGGAAATGTATTGTGTGCGGATATAAAAAATATGCAGGAGCATTAGATTTTCATCATTTAGATCGTAAAACAAAATCATTTGCCTTAAGTGTTAAAGGTTTATCGTATTCATGGGCAAGTATTCTTCAAGAAGCGGAGAAATGCGTTTTGGTGTGTAAAAACTGTCACACTGAAATTGAGTCTGGCATTATAAAACTTTAAAAAAATTCTATTTATTATCGCCTTACTTAAAATTCAGAGTGAGGTCAACGATTATCCTCCGAGAGAGCCACATTTGATATACTTTTGTTATGAAATTTACAGACAAGCGATGGCTCGCACTTATTACTTTGTGTCTTGGAGCCTTAATGATTGTGCTCGACACCACTATTGTTAATGTCGCGCTTCCTTCGATTAAAAATAGTCTTGGTTTTAGCGACACCGGACTAGTGTGGGTGATCAACGCATATATGGTCACGTTTGCTGGTTTTTTATTGCTGGGAGGCAGACTAGGCGATCTTTTTGGCCATAGACGTGTTTTTCTCATTGGACTCATCGTCTTTACTCTCGCATCGCTTGCTTGTGGTCTTGCCAACTCGGAGTGGATGCTTATTGGAGCGCGCGTTGTGCAGGGACTTGGCGGAGCTATTACTAACGCAGTAGCGCTGTCGCTGATACTGATGCTCTTTACTTCAGATGCAGACCGAGCACGTGCAATGGGGTTTTTTGGATTTGTTGCTGCAGGAGGCGGTGCGATAGGAGTTTTTCTTGGCGGGTTATTAACAGGGAGCTTTGACTGGCACTGGGTATTTTTTATCAACGTACCGATAGGTGTGGTGGTGTCTGTGCTCTCACTGTGGTTACTTCCACATAATAAGATTGACCACGGATCAAAAGATCTTGATGCATGGGGCGCTGTAGTGGCCACCATAGCGCTCATGCTTGCGATGTACGGAATCATTGATGGCAGTCACGCAGGCTGGCTGTCGTTGCAAACGCTCGGGCTCATAGGAGGTGCGCTCGTGCTACTTAGTTTGTTTATATACATCGAGAAGCGCGCACACTCACCACTCATGCCACTCTCCATTTTTAAAGTCACCAACGTGACCCCCGTGGTGCTTATAGGCATCTTATGGTCGGCCGCCATGTATACCTGGTTTTTCCTTTCCGCGCTTTATATGCAACTCGTGCTTGGCTATGCTCCCTTGCAAATAGGGCTTGCGTTTTTACCGGCCAACCTCATTATGGCGGTCTTTAGTGTTTGGTTGTCCGCCAAAATCATACACAGGTTTGGCATTAAGTGGCCGCTTAGTGTAGGACTCTTATTTATCGCGTTAGGGCTCGTACTTTTTGCATTGGCGCCGATACACGGCGACCTATGGGTACACATTATGCCAGCGATGTTTGCTCTCGGCTTTGGGTGCGGGATGGCATTTAATCCGGTGCTACTTGCTGGTACGAAGCATGTGTCGCAAAATGAGGCGGGTCTTGCTTCGGGAGTCCTCAATACTGCGTTTATGATGGGTGGGAGTCTAGGTCTTGCAGTGCTTGCAAACGTTGCAGCATGGCAAACTGCAATAGCGCTTAATAGAGGTGCACCATACCAAGAGGCACTTTTAAACGGCTACCATGCAGCTTTTTGGATTGGCGGGCTAGCAGGACTTGGGGCAGCGCTTATTGCGGTGCTATTTGTACAGAT
>JAZJXK010000010.1:23238-25142 GCA_040390955.1 Patescibacteria group bacterium | reverse complement strand
TGTCTGGATATGTTGATGATCTTCTTATGGCCAAGAAAAATACCTCAGGCTCACTCACACTCGCATACCTTCGTGGTGAAGAAAGCATTCCTACACCAAAGATTCGTCGTGAGCCGAAAGGGAAGATCATGGTGCGTGGAGGAAATATCTTTAATATAAAGAACATGGATATTGATGTACCCCTTGGGCGCCTCATCACGGTTACAGGTGTGTCTGGTTCTGGAAAATCTTCGTTCATGTACGAACTGCTTTACAAGAACCTTCGTGCGAAGCTTGAGCGAAACTACCGTACAAACAAAGTTTATAATGCCACAAGTTTTTCTGGTGCTGAATATTTAAGTCGCGTCATTTTGATTGATCAATCGTCTATTGGAAGAACTCCTCGCGGCTACTCCTGAAGCGAGAGCGAGAGGGTGGAAAGGCGGACGCTTTTCTTTCAACGTGAAGGGAGGCAGGTGTGAAGCGTGCCAAGGAAACGGCACTATTGCTGTTGAGATGCACTTTTTGCCAACGGTGTACGTTACGTGTGATGTGTGCGATGGAAAGCGATTTATGAAAGAAACGCTGGAGGTGGAGTATAGAAAAAAGAATATTCACCAAGTTCTTTCAATGACAGTGGAGGAAGGGCTAGAATTTTTCAATGATATTCCAGCAATTCATGACCGTTTGAAGACACTTTCAGAGGTAGGTTTGGGATATTTAAAACTTGGGCAGTCAGCCACCACGCTTTCTGGCGGTGAAGCGCAGAGAGTAAAAATTTCTTCAGAACTGTACCGGAGGCATACCGAGAAAACCATCTATCTTTTAGATGAGCCAACTATTGGGCTTCACTATGAAGATGTTCGGAAACTCATTGAAATACTGCAGGTCTTGGTTAATAAAGGAAACACCGTCATGGTTATTGAGCACAACATGGAGCTTATTAAGAGTTCTGACTACCTCATCGACATTGGACCTGACGGGGGAGTCGATGGCGGAAAAATTGTTGCTAAAGGTACCCCAGAGGAAGTGGCGCGAACAAAAGGTTCTTACACCGGTGAATATTTGAAGAGACTCTTGAAGAGTTGACTTAGTTCTATTGTAGGAATACATTTTGGGCATGCCAGAATCTCTAAAGAAATCAAACGGGTTCCGTCGCCTTATAAGAGAGGCGCTTCGAAGAGTCGAATCAGAAAATTCAGGGAAAAAGATTAATGCCAGACGTCGAGAGACAATGGTTTGGAAGGCGATTCGACATTCTGGACAAACTAATCGTCCTGCTTTGGAGATTGTGCAAGGGATTTTTCATAACTATGTTCCTGAAGTGCACCGCAAAACATAAAAAATGATACCAAAACCCTCGTGCCAATGCGTTTTTGGTATAGTGGGTAGTAATGGAGAAGAAAGACATAGATTTTTCAAAGATTCCTGATACTCCAGGTATTTATATCTTTCGTAAAGGAAAGCATATTTTGTATATAGGAAAAGCAACCTCGCTTCGGAGCCGTATTCGGAGTTATTTTGCGGTAGATATTGCTGAGATCAGAAGTCCGTTAATTGCAAAAATTATTTCAGATGCAAAAAGCGTTACCTTTGAAGAAACTGATTCCGTACTTGAAGCATTTCTTCTTGAGGCAAAGCGCATCAAAGAACATCAGCCTCCAGGCAATACAGACGCGAAAGACAACAAAAGTTGGAACTATTTAGTGGTTACCAATGAAACATTTCCTCGGTTTCTTATCGTGCGCGAGAGAGAATTGACCTCCGCGTTTTCACCAAAACTTATTAAACACCTCTTCGGACCTTTCCCAAGCGGGTTGATGTTGAAAGGTGCTTTAAAAATTATTCGAAAGATTTTTCCATTCTTTGATACCAAATTTCCAGTTGATGGAGTGTTAACACCGGGGAATAAAAAGACGCTTCGC
>JAZJXK010000010.1:15803-23228 GCA_040390955.1 Patescibacteria group bacterium | reverse complement strand
TGGTTTGTATCCACGAGAGTTTGATGAAACTGAGTACAAAAAAACGGTTCGAAATATCGTCCTCCTTTTTGAAGCAAAGAAATCTTCACTTCTTAAAACATTGGAGCGAGAGATGATGAAGGCTGCAAAAGCTGAAGCGTTCGAAGAGGCTGAAAATCTCAAACGGCAACTTTTTGCACTACGGCATATTCAGGACATCTCATTAGTTAAAGATGAGCTCCGTACTCCTACGAGCACTGCCTTTCGAGTTGAGGGCTACGACACTGCACATATACGAGGAAGCGAACCGCGCGGTGTTATGTCAGTTATCGTTGATGGTGAGGCGGTACCTCCAGAATATCGCACCTTTACTATTCGAGATGCAAAGCCGGGTGATGACTACGCTGCGCTCACTGAAATTATTACCAGAAGAGCAAAGCATCCCGAATGGCCATACCCAAAGCTGGTGGTTATTGATGGCGGTAAGGTACATTTGAATTTAGCAAAAAAAGTTCTCACAAAGGTTGGTATAGACGCGGATGTTGTCTCGGTAGTGAAAGATGAGCGTCACCGTCCACGAGAAATCTTAGGTGGTACTGCACTTGCCGTAACCCATGAGTCGAGTATTTTGCTTGCCAATAGCGAAGCGCATCGATTTTCTATTGCCAAACATCGAAATGCCTTTCGAAAACGGGGGATGCGGTGACCTTTTTTCTAAAGAAAAGGTACAATACCTATCATGATAACTGTTGCAGTACTTCGCGGGGGCCCCAGTAACGAACACGAGGTGTCTTTAAAATCAGGTGCGAACATTCTTTCGCATTTGCAGCGCGAGCCATATCGCGCCGTTGATATATTCATCGATAAAAAGGGTGTGTGGCATGTGCGAGGCATCCCTATGGAGCCAGAGAGAGCACTCAGCTCCGTTGATGTGGTCTTTAACGTGATTCACGGTCAGTACGGCGAGGATGGCACCGTACAGCGGATTTTAGATAGGATTGGTATTCCGTACACCGGTGCCGGAGCTCTCCCAGCAGCGCTCTCGATGAATAAGGTGCTTACGAAAGAGACTCTGAAAGGGGAAGATGTAACTATGGCGCGCCATGCGCTTTTGAAGGTTTCACCTGATCTTGATAAAGAGATCCTTGATTTGTTTCGAAAATTTCCACAGCCTTCCGTCATTAAGCCAAATGCCTCAGGCTCATCGGTTGGCGTAACGCTCGCACGAAGTTTCGATGAATTTAAAGAAGGTATAAAAAAAGCATTTCAGCATTCCTCGCAAGTCTTGGTGGAAGAGTTTGTGAAAGGAAAAGAAGCAACAGTTGGCATTGTTGAAGGGCTTCGCGGTCAGAAACATTACAGCTTGCTGCCTGTTGAAATCATTCCTCCTCCAAAAGCTGTCTTTTTTGATTACGAATTTAAATATAATGGACAAACAACCGAGCGTGTACCGGGAAATTTCACCAAAGAAGAGACTGCAGAGTTGCAGCGCCTTGCAACCGTAGCTCACGAAAAGCTGGGACTGCGGCATTACTCTCGTTCTGATTTTATTGTCTCTCCTCGAGGAATATATTTCTTGGAGGTAAATAGCGCTGCAGGCGTAGGGATGACAGGAGAGTCACTGTTGCCAAAATCTCTCGCTGCGGTTGGCGTTTCAATGGATGAATTTTTGGATCACGTCATTAAAGCTGCGCTTGAAGGAAAGAAGGCATGATATATCTTGCGTCACAAAAATGCGTTGCGTGCGAAGGTGGTATTCCACCACTTACGCATGAACAAATTGCGGAATAACAACCTCAAGTACCTCTCTGGCATGTTGCGTCAGACGAACTTTCAATTTCTCGGCAATTTGTTTTAAAAGATTTTAAGCAGTCACTTGAATTCGTAAATAAAGTGGGGGCACTTGCGGAAGAAGAAAGGCATCATCCCGACATAAATCTCTTTGAATTTAAAAACGTTCTTATAACGCTCTCAACCCACGCGATAGGAGGTCTATCTGAAAACGACTTTATTTTGGCAGCGAAGATAGATTTGCTGTAGGTTCTTTGGCGTTGCATTTGAGAATGCGACATCCTACGAAACATAGTCGCTTCGCTTGTTGTTTTTGTGGACCGTGCCGGTTTCGAACCGGCTACCTCCGCATTGCAAATGCGGCGCTCTACCAATTGAGCTAACGGCCCTCGACGAGAAAGAGAATATCATGCTCGCATGTATTCTTTTCGAGGAGAGAGGCCGAAAGCTTTGCTTACGGCCCTCTATGAGGAAAAGGGCGTTTGTCCTCTTTTCTAACAGAGGAGCTTTGTAGCCCCTCAATGAAGAAGAGAATACCACGAGTGTTGAATCTATGCACCTGTTAAATAGAATGAATATATAGGCTTAATCTCTTATTTCAATATGCGCAGTCATGTTGTTATACTGCCAGTATAAATATATTTAAATGAAAAAAATACCTCAAATCAAAGCCATAACAGGAACCTTCAAGCTTAAGTTAGGTCTTGCTGACATGCTTAAAGGGGGTGTCATCATGGACGTGGTAAACCCTGAACATGCAAAAATAGCAGAAGATGCTGGGGCGGTTGCGGTTATGGCGCTTGAGAGAGTGCCGTCAGATATTCGTGCTGCAGGAGGGGTGGCTCGCATGTCTGATCCGTCAATGATTAAAGGTATACAAAAGGCAGTCACGATTCCTGTTATGGCAAAATGTCGAATCGGTCATTTTGTGGAGGCGCAAGTTCTTGAATCTCTCGGTGTTGATTTTATAGATGAAAGCGAAGTGCTCACGCCTGCAGATGAGCAGTACCATATCGACAAACAAAAATTTACAACACCCTTTGTGTGCGGTGCGCGTAACCTTGGGGAAGCGCTTCGAAGAATTTCAGAAGGCGCTGCAATGATCCGCACAAAAGGGGAAGCGGGTAGCGGAAACATTGTTGAGGCAGTGCGACATATCCGCACAATGCAAGCAGGTATTGCCGAGCTCGTAGAGCTTCTTAAGAAAAAGAATACCAAAAAGTTACACGCGCTCGCACGTGAGTACCGAGTGTCATATGAGTTGGTTTTGAAGGTAGCAAAACTCGGACGTTTGCCAGTAGTGAATTTTGCAGCGGGAGGAATTGCTACGCCAGCGGACGCAGCGCTCTGTATGCAGCTCGGCGTTGACGGTGTGTTTGTTGGCTCAGGTATTTTCAAAAGCTCAAATCCAAAGAAAACTGCAAAAGCAATAGTTGATGCAACTGCACACTTCCTTGATGCAAAGAAGGTTGCGCTCGCAAGTGAAAATACAGGTGAAGCAATGAAGGGTGAGGAAATTTCTTCTCTTAAAGTACATCTTGCAAATCGCGGAGTGTAATCTATGAAAGAGCTTACCGTCGGAGTGCTCGCATTTCATGGCGATGTGAGTGAGCATGTTGTAGCTACGAGAGACGCTGCCATGAGGCTGAAGTGCAATGTGCACATTATTTCCGTGCGCACCAAAGAAGATTTGAACGCTCTTGATGCAGTCATTATTCCTGGCGGGGAAAGCACAACCTTACAAAAACTGTGTGAACGGGAGGGAATGTTTGAACCAATGAAAAAGATAAAAAATATATTTGGTACCTGCGCGGGGGCGATACTGCTTGCAAAAGAGATCTCACATAAAACTAAAGATCAAAAATCGCTTGCCCTTATGGATATACACGTAGATCGGAACGCCTATGGCCGGCAAAATGAATCTTTTGAAAGAGTTATTCAGACAAACTTTGGATCAATGAATGCGGTTTTTATTCGTGCTCCTAAAATACAGAAAATCGGGAAAGGTCTTACCGTTCTTGCAACCAACGGTAAAGACGTGGTCGCGTGCGAAGAGCGAAAGCGTGGAAAATACTACCTCGCGACTTGTTTCCACCCTGAATACACATCTGATACCTTCCATCAGTATTTTCTAAAACAAGTGTTATTGAACGTTTCTCGTTAAATTTCCTATAAAATTACAACACAAAAATGTGTTGCGACAAAATCCTGCAAGTGATACCGTTTTCGTACCATGCTTCGCGAAAATACTCTAGAGCGAAAACGTCTTGAACCTGGTCGTGCTCTAAAAAGTTCACAAACAATTTGGGAGTCAAGAAATGTAGCTCTTCTTGAAACCTATATCGGTATTCCGAATAAGTCTCCCCACTTTGATCCAGATTGGGAAAAGAATGGACACATGGGCAGGGCTGTGGATCTGTATAGGAAGTGGGCAGAGGATAGAAAGGAAGCTATTCCTGGTCTTTCTGTCGAGGTGCTGCAAATCCCAGGGAAAACTCCTCTCATCTACATTGAAATACCCGGTACGCTACCTGAAAAAGAAGCTGACAGTAAAAATATTCTTCTCTATGGACACTTGGATAAACAACCAGAATTTACAGGCTGGAAAGAAGGTTTGGAACCATGGAAGCCTGTTCGGAGGGGAGATCGCCTGTATGGACGCGGAGGCGCGGACGATGGGTACGCAATGCCTGCAGCTTTGACTGCATATGAACTTCTTGCAGAGCAGGGTGTTCCGTATTCTCGTGCATCTTTAATTATCGAAGCAAGCGAAGAATCAGGTAGTCCAGACTTGCCAGAGTATCTTGAACTCATTGCGCCAAGAATAGGTACTCCTGATATGGTCATCTGTCTTGATTCTGGAGCGGGAGACTATAAGCGTCTTTGGAACACAACCTCACTTCGGGGTCTTGTTGCAGGAACCCTTGAAGTGAAGGTTCTTGAAAACGGTGTTCATTCTGGAGCTGGTAGCGGTGTTGGAGGTGATCCTCATCGAATAGCCGCAAGCTTGCTTTCACGAATTGAAAATCTTGAAACTGGCGAGGTAACCTTACCGGCACTACATACCACGATACCTCCTGAGCGAATTGAAGAAGCAAAACAAACGGCTGAACTGCTTGGCGATGAGATAGCTTCTAGTCTTCCTTTCTTAGAGGGAGTTGAATCGATGCATGGGGATCCAGCCGAACTACTTTTGAATCGCACCTGGCGTCCAGCAATCACTGTGATAGGTGTGGACGGTTTGCCATCTATTGAGAAAGCGGGTAATACTCTCGCTCCAGGTGTTGATTGGAAACTCTCCACTCGTATTCCTGCCGGAGTGAATGCAAAGGAAGCCGCTCTCGCTATGAAGGAAGTTTTGGAAAAAGACCCTCCTCATAATGCAAAAGTTACATTTAACGCTGAAGGGTCTGAAGGTTGGAATGCACCTAAATCAAAGCCTTGGCTTGAGGACAGTCTCAGAAGTGCCTCAGAGAATTATTTTGGCAATCCATCCGCTGGGCAAGGCGAAGGTGGCTCGATACCTTTCATGAAAATGCTCGGTGATAAATTTCCAGAAGCACAATTTTTGGTTACCGGAGTTCTTGGTCCAGAATCAAACGCACACGGCCCGAATGAGTTTCTTGAAATAGAATTTGTGAAAAAACTCAATGCTGCTGTCGCACAAGTCATCGCTGATCATGCGGCAGCATAAACTAAGATAGTTTTATTTTCCCTGGCCGTAGGATTTTTTGAGGAGAGCAACGTGCTCTTTGTATGTTGCTGAGCAGTGGAAGTCTCCATTTTTATCGTGGAAGTAGAAGATACAGTCAGTTTTTTTAGGATTGAGCGCTGCGATGACCGCAGCAACAGAAGGGTTAGCAATAGGTGCGGGTGGCAGGCCTGCGTGAAGGTACGTGTTGTACGGTGATTTAATATATTTATCTTTTGGAGCTATTTTAGGCCACCATTCGCCACCCTTGCCGCCGTTTGCAGAGCTTTTTGCGTACTGAAGCGTTGCGTCAATTTGCAAATTCATACCATTCCAAATCCTGTTCCATATAATGCCGGATATTAAACGCATTTCATTTGGATCGCTTGTTTCTCGCTCTAAAAGTGAGGCGATGGCAAGTGTTTGATCGAGAGGAATAATTGCTGCAGTCGAGGAGTCGTAGCGTGAAAGAATTGTGTCATCAAATTTTTCTTTCAAAATACGTTCTACATCGGCTGCATTTGTTTTATCACTGACGACATACGTGCCCGGCGCAAACGTTCCTTCACGTGAGGTTGAGGTTGCACTGTTTGCGAGGGAAAGAAATTCTTTTTGCTCTTTGGTATCCCAATGGAGTACTTTGCCGAACGCGCTTGCAACCTGTTCTTGTCGAAAGCCTGGGTAAATTGTGACGAAACGCACTCCTACAGCTCCGAGCATTTCGTAGCCAGGGATTGATGCGATTGCAGTTGCGATTTGACCAAAGATGCCGCTCACCCCCATTGAAACGGTATCAAGTGGTTCACTTTTAGCATTGAAAAGTGCATCAACCTCGGGGTTTTCAACGATAGCTTTATGTGTAGGGTCGACGCTAATTGGAAATGGCTTTGATACACGATCAGCCGCTTCTTGTTGAAGTTGAAATGAATAGAAGGCGGGGAAACTGAGTACCGCAACGCCTACGAGGAAGGCGATCCCGATGCCGATAAAAGGAAAAGTATTTTTTGTTTTTCGTCTTAGAAATTTAGAGAGCTGCGGCGCATTTCGAGGTGGAGATGAGCGAGCCATAAAGGTACATGCCTACTCAGTTTCAAAAAGCTCACTCAATGATTCGCCGTTATTGATGCGACTGATAGCGTTTCCAAAAATATCACCCACAGAAATCACTTCTATTTTTTGAGAGAGCACTTGTTTTTGAACAATAGTATCCGTTATAAATATTTTCTTTACTGGTGCACGGTCAATTGCCGCCATCGCGTTTCCTGAAAGTATGCCGTGCGTTGCAGCTGCGTAGACTTCCTTTGCTCCGCTTTCCATGAGAAGTGTAGAGGCTTTTTCAAGGGTGCCGCAGGTATCAAACATATCGTCAATGATGAGTGCCACTTTTCCTTTTACATCGCCGACGAGCTTCATTGCGGTCACTTGATTTGGAATTTCGCGTTGTTTATGGATGATGGCAAGGTCAACATTGCGGGTGAGGCGCTTTGCATACGATTGCGCACGACTTACTCCACCGACGTCAGGCGAAACCACAACCAGCTCCTCCTTTGCAAGAACATCCTTAAAGAAAGATTGGAAGAATGAAATAAATACGGGGCGGGCATACAAGTAGTCGACATTGGTTTGCCTGAAGAATCCGCCAATGGCATCAGTATGCAAATCCATCGCCAAAATTTTATTGGTGCCAAGAGTCTCCAAGAGCATGGCTACTACGCGTGCGGAAATAGGTTCGCGGGGTTTTGCCTTTCGCTCCTGCCTCGCGTATCCAAGGTAGGGGAGGACAACGGTGATTTCCCGTGCGGATGCACCACGCGCAGCCTCAACGGCAAGGAAAAGCCGCATCCAGTTTTCAGCTGGAGGGTTCGTGGACTGAATCAGGAATATGTCTTTCCCGCGCAAATTCTCCATGAACTGCACGTGCTGCTCACCATCCGAGAAGGTTTTTAGTTTTATTTTTCCGAGAG
>JAZJXK010000010.1:5060-15790 GCA_040390955.1 Patescibacteria group bacterium | reverse complement strand
ATTTGCTGCGATTTTCTCCGCGAGCGCGTCGTTCGAGCCCAAGCTAAATACGGCGTAATCCATTACGTATGAGTATATCAAGAACTCTCTTTAATGTGTAACGTTTACCGTGAGAGTGAGGTTTATGCTCTTAGAGATTGTCGGTGCATGAACTGACTCTCTGCCGTATACTGTTTTTAACGCATGATTACTGTTTCAACACTAAAAGAAGTAACCTCTGAAAACGTGCACGAGCTCGAGGCGCTCGCGAGCACTCTTCATGCAAATCCACGACGCACATCCGTTGAAGAGATAACTGCCATTGTGCAAAGCCCTCATATTGTATTTGTGGTTGCTAAAGATGACTCGCGTATCATTGGCATGGGCGCGCTCTATCTTAATCAAAAAATTGGCAAGCTCGCCGGTTATATAGAAGATGTGATTGTTGATGCGACGTATCGCGGGCAGGGCTTGGGGGAAAAAATTGTTCAAGCGCTTATTGCATCTGCACGGGAGCGTCACGTACCATCAATCACACTTACCTCAAGACCCGAGCGCACCGCTGCGCATAGACTCTATGAGAAACTTGGTTTTACAAAATATGAGACGAATGTCTTTCGGATTACGCTGTAACTCTTTTTCATATGTCACGCGTAAAAATTACGGAATATCGGGCAAAGAAACTCATCCTTGGCGATGCCTATACGGGTATCTCAATACAGAATGAAAGAGATACACTTCCGAAAAGTGGACGATTTGTTGCGAAAGTGGATCAAGGGATTAAGAAGCGTTTTAAGCAGGGACTTGTGGCTGTAGACGTACCGCTCAGAGAGGTTTCTAAAAGTCTCATTGCTTGGAAGAAAAAAGGATTTTCTCGTTTTCTAGTAGAAGCATATATTCCTCACAAGGAATCTGAAGAACAGTACCTCTCTTTAGAGCGTGTACGCACAGGGATACGAATATTGCATGCGTCTGCCGGTGGTATAGATATCGAAGCACATCCCGAGCTAGTAAAGACGTATCTTATAAACCCGGCACACCCATATATGGGTGTGCCGGGCATTCCAGAAAAATTCTTGGAACATCTTGTGGGGGTATTTGAGAAAAACTTTTTCTCTTTTCTTGAAATTAACCCCCTTATTGTTCGAGGCAGTGCCGTGTACGTACTTGATGCGGCAGGCTTGGTTGATAGCACCGGAGTATTTTTTGTGAGAGGTGCATGGAGTGAGGGCGATATCGTTGAATCAAAAACAAAGCACGATGCAGAAGAGAGGGTGCAAGCGCTTCAGAAAACTACTCCTGCGTCATTGAAACTCACCGTGCTTCATCCGAAGGGCAGTTTGTTTTTTCTCCTTTCTGGCGGCGGCGGAAGCATTGTGATTGCCGATGAGGCAGAGCTCAAAGGTTTGGGCAGTGCCATCGGTAACTATGGCGAATATAGTGGTGGCCCTACACGTGAAGAGACACATCTATATGCCCGTGAGGTTATTCAACTCTTACTTGAATCGCCTGCAAAAAAGAAGGCACTTGTTATTGCTGGAGGTATCGCAAATTTCACCGATGTTATGGCTACGTTTGCTGGAATTATTGACGCACTTTCTGAAAATTCTGCAAAGCTTCGTGCCAAAGGAGTGAAGGTGTTTGTGCGTCGTGGAGGCCCGAACGAAGCGGTAGGGCTCGCACATATCGAAGAGTATTTAAAGAAAGAGAAACTCTTCGGCTCGGTGTATGGTTCGAGTGCAGTTATTACTCGCGCAGTTGATGATGCGATAGATTTTGTACAATCATGAACATCTTGGAATTAGCGCGAAAGGGTAGAGTGGGGATTTTGGTGATAGGCAATCACCCGAGCATTATTCAATCGATACTCGATTTTGATTTTCTTTCGGGAAAGTCAGAGCCTTCTGTTGTCGCCATACTTGCAGGTAATCGAAAGGCTGAAAAATATTTTTTTGGTAGAAAAGAAGTATTGTTACCGTGTTATAAAAACGCGGCAGCAGTGCCAGAAGGTCTCAAAAGTCGTATTGATTGGATGCTCAATGTGCAGTCTGGTCGGAGAGCATTTGAATCTACTGTTTCATTTTTTGAAACCTTTCCGCGCGCGCTTGGCGGGCACATCTTTGCAGAAAATGTTCCTGAAAAGCACGCGACTGAACTTACAAAACGCTTTGGAAAAAAGTATTTCATCGTAGGTCCTTCTGGTGTTGGATTCCTGGTGCCAGGTGCATTAAAGCTTGGTGCTATTGGGGGCATTGATGCACTCCAAATACGCTCAGGATTTCTTACTACAGCGGGTAGTGTTGCGGTAGGGTCAACATCAGGGGGTATGACGAACGAGCTCATTCATGCAGTCGCTGCAGCAGGTAAGCGATTGTCGTTCGCTATTTCAATAGGAGGAGACAGATTCCCCGTTGTGTCTTTGACTGAAATATTTACTCTTGCAGAAAATGACCCCAAGACGAAAGGTTTCGTGTATTTTGGAGAACTCGGTGGAAGTGATGAGTATGAAATTATTGAACTGATACGCACAAAAAAATTCACCAAGCCTCTTGTTGCCTACATTGCTGGAGTTATTGATGAGGCGTTTGATGAGCATGTGCAGTTCGGGCACGCAAAAGCATTAGTACAGAGAAATGATGAAAGCGCGCGTGCAAAACGAGAGGCACTGCGACAGGTTGGCGTGGTGGTGCCCGATACGTTTCCAGAGTTTTTAAAAGCACTTCGGGGACTCCCGGAAAACGCGTATACTGATGCAAGTATGGAAAGCGATTCACTTCTAGGCCGTCAAAAGAGTATTCTTTCAACAAGAGAAATTCTTGATTCAGAGGCATCGCATGTGTTTGTGAAGGGGAAGAAGTTGCTGTCACAAAAGGGTAGTCCTTTTATAGGGGCAACCTTAGGCGCACTTCTTGGAAAGCCGGTTACTTCACCTATTACGGTTGCATTTACTGAAGCTGTGTTTGAAATGCTGATAGACCACGGTGGCAATGTGTCAGGTGCTGTGAACGCAATGATTACTGCACGCGCGGGAAAAGATTTAGTGTCATCACTTGCAAGTGGCATCCTGACCGTAGGTCCGAGATTTGGTGGAGCAATCAATGATGCTGCCCGTTCTTGGATTTCAGGAGTCTCACTTGGAAAGAGTAGTGCTGACTTTGTAGCTGAAAAGGCAAAAGCAGGGGAGTTAATTTTAGGTATTGGACACAAGAAGTACCGCGTTGGTCTTCCTGATCCTCGTGTTACAGCACTTTCTGAATTTACCACTCTTTTGAAAAAGCATCCGCACTATGATTTTGCTCGTAGTGTTGAGAAAGTAACAACTACAAAGAATGGAAAACTGATTTTAAATATCGATGGTGCTATTGCCGCTCTCCTTCTTGATGTCTTGGCGGAATGTGAAGGTCTTGCTAGCCATGAGCTTGTCGAGTTGGCTGACGCAGAATTTTTCAATGCATTCTTTGTTATTCCACGCTCGGTTGGATTTATTGCGCACTTTATGGAGCAAAAGAAGAATGACGAAGGACTCTTTCGTTTGCCTGACGAATTGTTATTTGTGAGAAAAGATACTCCAAAGAAAGGAAAGAAAAAATAAAATTTGGTCGGGGCGCCGAGAATCGAACTCGGTCTATACGAACCCGAATCGTATGTACTACCGGTATACTACGCCCCGTAGAGAGGAAGAATATGAAAGTATGCTTTCATATTTTCCGAACGCCCGGGGCGAAAACTTGGCTTCCAAGTTTACAGCCCAGACGAGAAAGAGAATATCATGCTTGCATTCATTTTTTCCGAGACGAAGGGGCGAAAGCTACGCTTACGCCCCCAATTTTCTATTTTGAAAGGACTTGTGGGCGATACAGGATTTGAACCTGTGACCTCTCCCGTGTGAAGGGAGCGCTCTACCAACTGAGCTAACCGCCCTTTTGAAATCTGATAATACTCGGAAATGTTTACCTCAGCAATTATATAGTCAATCGAATATTTTGTGCTCCCGGCAGGAATTGAACCTACATCGCCTCCTTCGGAGGGAGGCATCCTATCCGTTGAACGACGGGAGCGAGTGAGAAAGAGAATGATATCCCAAATAATCATTCTTTTCGAACGAGCTTTCGAAAGCTTAGCGAAGCGGGCTTACGGGAGCATTGTGGACCCTAGCGGAGTCGAACCGCTGACCTCGTCAATGCGAATGACGCGCTCTACCAGCTGAGCTAAGGGCCCAAGAACTTCAAAACTGTACCTTATTTTCTTTCTGTTTCCAATTAAGGTGCACTATTGTTGAGTATGGTGCATGAGAGAGAATGCTGCTGATATAGTATTTGGATGAATCCACGTTCATACCGCAAACCGTTAGTACCTGAAAACGCGAAGCGAGTGTTTGAAGGTGAAATGTTTGACGTATATCAGTGGGAGCAAAAGCTTTACGACGGAACTACTGCAACGTTTGAAAAAATTTCAAGACCTGACACTGCAGTTGTTTTTCCGATTCTTGAAGATGGGCGCATTCTTATTGTTGAAGATTCACAACCTCAGCGCGAGTCTGTTCTTACGGCAGTTTCCGGCAGGATAGAAACAGGGGAAACTCCTGAAGAAGCAGCGAGACGAGAGCTCTTAGAAGAAACTGGTTTTGAAGCTGAAAGCCTTGAGTCATTTTTTACTGTAACCCCCGTTGAAAAAGCAGATTGGATAAATTACGTCTTTATTGCGAAAGGGTGCAAAAAAATACAAGACCCACAGCCAGATGCCGGAGAAAAAATAGTCTCTAAGTTTGTATCGTTCGATGAGCTTATTGCTCTTGCGTCTGATGGATTGCTTCGCGGAAAAGATTTCACCATTATGGCACTTCAGGCAAAACTTGATCCTGAAAAAATGAAACTACTCAGAGAAAAATTTACGAAGTAAATAAAATCCGTTAGTATCGTAAAATAAGTTACAAGTTTTAGGTTATAGCTTTCAGGTAAGGGGCAGTAAAGACTCTCACTGATTTCCTAGAACTTAATTCAAGGGCCCTTAGCTCATCTGGTAGAGCGCATCCATGGCATGGATGAGGTGACCGGTTCAAGTCCGGTAGGGTCCACAAAACACCAAAAATCTGCCCTGCGGCAGGTTTTTAGGTTTTGTGGAAGGCGGAGCGATGTTTTTGTTTGAGCAAAGCGAAAGGCAAAAACCGCGAGCCGGGGTCGCGAAATTTTTCCGTCAGGAAAAATATTTGTGACCACAAATACTAAATTGATTCTACAGGTTACCAAAATCATCACACCCTCATCCTAAAAATCCCTTCCCATCTCAAAATATCGTGGTATTCTTCGCGCGTATTAAAAGAATTACATAAGAGCGTATGGATGAAAAGAAATTGAATGGTCAGGCAGCTCCTGAAAAACCTGAACGCAAGGTGTTCTTTTTTGAATATCTGACTCACTGGATAGGATCGATTTCATCGCTTGTCGTGCACACGCTTCTTTTTGGTGTCGCGTTTATCCTCGGTGTTCTTGGAATTGCCCCATGGGATTCTATTCTTCTTGTTCTCACCACTATTGTGTCACTCGAGGCAATCTATCTATCCATCTTTATTCAGATGACGGTGAATCGACACGCTGAAAGCTTGAAAGAAGTTGAGGAGGATGTTGAGGATATTCAGGAAGACATTGAAGAAATTACTGAAGACGTTGAAGGAATTCAGGAAGACATTGAAGAAATTACTGAAGACGTTGAAGACATCCAAGAGGACGTTGAAGAACTTAATGAAGACGACGTGCAAGAAGAAGCAATGAAAAAGCAGCAGCTTGTCTCGCTCGATCAATTAACAAAAGACGTCCAGCGCGTGCTAGCGGACTTGGAGAAATTCAAGAAGCAGTAGGAGGTAACTACCAGCTACCAGATTTTGACTTGATAAGAAGGAAGACTATTTCTTCTTCCTGAAAGCTGTAAGTTAAAATTTAAAAGATTCTTCTTTTTTCTTATCTAACTTCTCAAGGCCAAGAATTTTAAATCCAAAGTAAACCACTGCGGTCATGATAAAGAAATTTATGAGGGTTATAAGGAAATTCCCCCATACAATTTCTGCGCCAAAAAAAGGAATGTAGGCTCCTTTTAAACCATGTACTTGTCCAAGTACAGGACCAATAAGGGGGTTAATGATGTCGTTAATGAACGAGTTAACAAGCCCCGAAACGGCACCTCCAAGGACAAAGCCTATAGCAAGGCCTACCACCGCGCGCTCGCGTATAAAATCAATGAAACTTTCCATGTAAATAGGGTATAGCGTTTAGTGATGGGTGTCTAGGGTGATACGGCTCAACCTTTAGAGCGCGGAGACTCCTGGAATTGAATTTCAAAACCTCCAATCACTAAACGCTAGCTCCTAAACGCTTCGGATGTTACAGTATTTCCATTATATGGGTGAAGGGTTACACATTTCGCTTGCTCCGTACCATCTTGGAAATTTGTGGGGATTACCTATTACATCAACGCTGCTTACGAGCTGGCTCGTAGTGGCATTTCTACTTATAGGCGCTTATTTCGTCGGCAAGTCACTTCGTTTGGTGCCTGGAAAAGGACAGGTTGCAGTTGAGGGGGTAATGGGTCTTGCACTTAATTATATGGAGGAGACGCTCGAAGATAAGGCGCTTGCACAAAAATATTTCCCGCTTATCATGACGATCTTCCTTTTTATCCTCTGTGGAAATCTTGTCGGACTTTTACCGTTTGTGGGACCCATTGGCATTCATAATGCTGAAGGAGGATTGACGCCACTCTTTTATCCTGTTAATACCGACTTCAACGTACCACTCGCACTCGCTATTATTGCCTTCATTGCTATTGAATTTGCGGGGATTACAGTGCTTGGCGCCTTGAAGTACTTCCATAAATTTGTTAACTTTAAGTCGGTCATCGGCTTCATTGTCGGGATCATAGAGCTCATAAGCGAGATTGCGCGCCTCTTAACATTCTCGTTCAGACTCTTCGGTAATATTTTCGCGGGGAAAGTCCTTATTTTGCTTGCTCTTGCTTTCCTCCCGTACATAGTGCCTGTACCTCTTTTGGTATACGAAGTGTTTGTCGGAATTATTCAGGCAATTATTTTCGCTCTTCTGACGCTCTTTTTTATTAAGATTGCAGTTACCGAAGCGGCAGAGCACTAAAACGCTTCGCTCAGCTTCAGTAACTTTAGAATTGTTAATAATAATTTATTGTTTATGGAATTAGAATCAGCAAAAGTGCTTGGCATGGCGCTCGCCGTAGGCTTAGGCGTTATGGGACCTGGCATCGGCATTGGTATCCTCGTCTCTCGCGCGCTTGAGGCAATTGGTCGCAATCCTGAGGCTATGGGTAAGATAACCACTAACATGTTCATCGGCATCGTCTTTACCGAGGCGTTGGCTATCTTTGCGCTCGTTGTCGGTTTCATTATCAAGTTCACCTAAACCTTTGTGGGAGAGCTCCTCACTGTTTTCGGTATTGATTGGAAGATGCTCGTCGTAGAGACGATTAACTTTCTCGTGCTTTTGGGAGGACTCTCGTATTTTTTGTATCGCCCGGTCATGAAAATGCTCCGGGAGCGTGCTGAAAAAATTGCCGAAGGATTGAAAGACGCACAAGCTGCGAAAGAAGCCGCTGCCGATATTGAATCAAAACGCGCATCAGTGCTTGCTGCAGCAGAACATGATGCCGAGGGATTACTTAGCCGTGCAGTTGCAGAAGGAAAGGATGAGCGTGCAAAAATTGTAAAAACTGCACAGGAGAGGAGCGATACAATGCTTGAGGACGCTCGGGCAGAAGCTGCAGAATTGCAGCGTCGCGCGCTCGCTGAGAGTGAAAAAGATGTCACGAGACTCGCTGTGCTTGCCGCCGAGAAGATTCTTCGCAAACAATCCTAAACTACTATGTCACTTGCCACCGCATACGCTTCAGTAATAAAAGATGCAGAAAAAGAGCCTCAGGGCGGGCACTTTGTGCAGAAACTGCTTTCGCTGATGCATGCTCGAGGACACATGTCACTGCTCCCTGAAATCGTACGGATTTTAGAAAAGGAGCCGGTGGAAATGGGTGCCGTGGTAACGGTTGCGCATGATGCCGATGTAAAGAAGTTTGCATCCGAAATAAAATCTGCACTCGCACTGCTTGGTGCAGACAAAGAAACGCATCAAACTATTGTCGATGCGCGCGCTGTGGGAGGATACACGGTGCGTGCAGGCTCTAAGATACTCGACCAGAGTTTTCGAACTGCTCTCGTAGACCTCTATCAAAATACTATTCGCTCATAATTTTTTACTATGGATATCAGCATCATTGAACGCCTCAAGAAAGAAATCGAATCCTTTGCGCCACACAAGGGACCTGCGGAAGTGGGAATCGTCCGAAAGGTTGGCGACGGCATCGTTGAAATAGAGGGCTTGGATGAAGCCGCGATGGCGGAGATGGTGCGTTTCGATGAGGCAAGCGTCTCTGACGTAAAAGGTGCTATTTCACATGACGACGTCTTGTTTGGCGTCATTTTGAACCTAGAAGAAAACATGGTGAAGGCCATCATTCTCGGGGAGTCTTCGCGCATTAAAGAAGGAATGCTCGTACACCGCACTAAAAAACTTCTCTCAATTCCTGTGGGCGACGCGGTCATTGGACGCATTGTTGACGCGCTTGGTGCGCCAATTGATGGCAAAGGCCCTATTAAGGCAGATAAAACGAGCCCCATTGAACGTGAGGCGTATGGCGTTATCGACAGAGGTCCCGTGAATGTACCAATGCATACAGGCATTAAAGCTATTGACTCTTTGATTCCGATTGGTCGCGGACAACGTGAGCTCATCATTGGCGATAGAGGAACAGGTAAAACTACAGTTGCCATTGATGCGATTTTGAACCAATTAAATGAACCAGAGAGTACTCGGCCAATTTGTGTGTATGTTGCCATCGGTCAGAAGGAGTCAAAAACTGCACGCATTGCAGCAATGCTTAAAGAGCGCGGTGCAATGGATTACACCATTGTGGTGTCAGCACCGGCTTCAGCGTCAGCGGCGTTTCAATTCTTAGCTCCGTACGCAGGGGTAACGCTCGGCGAGTACTTCATGGATATGGGCAAAGACGTTCTCGTGATTTACGACGATCTTTCAAAGCAGGCTGTTGCGTATCGTCAACTTTCACTTCTTCTTCGTCGCCCGCCAGGACGTGAAGCGTATCCAGGCGACATCTTTTACCTCCACTCAAGACTTCTTGAGCGTGCCGCAAAACTCTCTCCCGAGAAAGGTGGCGGATCACTCACTGCGCTCCCCATCATTGAAACGCAGGAAGGCGACATCTCTGCATACATTCCAACGAACGTGATCTCAATTACTGACGGTCAAATGTTCCTTGAAGCAGACCTTTTCAACAAAGGTACGCGTCCTGCTATTAACGTGGGTATTTCGGTATCACGCGTGGGTTCAGCTGCACAAACAAAGGCTATGAAGAAAGTGTCAGGACGCATCAAACTCGATCTTGCGCAGTTCCGTGAACTTGAAGCGTTCATGCAATTCTCACAGGATCTTGACGCTGAAACAAAGAAAACAATTGAATCCGGCCGGAGACTCACCGCAATCTTGAATCAAAAGAAAAACGCACCAATTCCGTTTGAACGTCAGGTCATTGTTATGTACGCAGTAACGAATGGTTTCTTTGATGTGTTTACACCAGAGAAAATGAGTGAAGTAGAAGAAAAATTCTTGGCATACATGGACAGAGAAGCGAAAGCAGTGCTCGAAACAATCCGCACTTCAAAGGAGATTGCAAAAGATACAGAAGAAAAATTGAAGAGCGCGATCGAATCTTTTGTTGCAACGACTGCAAAAAACTAACACCTGGCACCTGAAAGCTGACACCTAAAACTCCATGTCTCTTAAAGATATAAAGCTAAAAATAAAATCCGTGGATAGAACGCGGAAAGTGACAAAGGCTATGGAGTCGGTGTCTGCAGTGAAAATGCGGAAATCCCAACTTCGCGCCATTACCGGTAGACCTTATGCATCGGCTGCACTCTCCATTCTTGAGCGCTTGAGCGTTTCTTTAAGTGCGGTGAAGCACCCTTTAACTGCGACACGACCTGTAAAGAGGGCAGCGGTAGTTGTGGTTACGAGCGACAAGGGTCTTTGCGGCGTACTCAATACTGCAGTGTTGAAAGAAGCGGCAAAACTGGTTGAATCCTTGGGGCTACCTCGCGAAGCAATTTCTATTTACGCATTTGGACGCAAGGGCGCAGAGTTTTTTGAACGCCGCGATTACAGCATCTTGGGAAAATTTGAAAACGTGAGTGATGACGTTTCAGTTGCTGACCTTGCGCTCGTGTCTGCAGATATCACTCGCGCATTCACTGTAAGCGAGTTTGATCGTGTTGATGTTGTCTATAGCAATTTCAAATCAACCTTTGAAACTAATGCCTTGAGTCACACCGTGCTCCCGCTTTCACTTGAAACCGTTTCGACTATGGTAAATGGCATTACGCCTGAGAAGGGTAAGTTTGCAGTAACCGAACGATTGAAAGGCCCTTCCTTTTACACCGCAGAGCCTTCGGCGGAAGTAGTAATAGACGCCCTCATTCCACGCCTCGTTTCAATTCTATTTTTTCATGCACTCCTTGAATCCAAGGCGTCTGAACACTCTGCTCGTATGGTTGCCATGAAGAATGCATCTGATAAATCGCGAGACCTCTCTAAGTTTTTGACTCGTAAATTCAATAAGGCTCGCCAAGCACTGATTACACGAGAAGTGTCAGAGATTGTGGG
>JAZJXK010000010.1:0-5050 GCA_040390955.1 Patescibacteria group bacterium | reverse complement strand
CAAAAAATTTTAGCAAAGTTGAATTTAGTGGCTGTAAACTGTAAACTATCCTCTGTAAACTATTTTATGCAAGGCACAATCACACAAATCATCGGTACAGTCGCAGACATTCACTTTGAGACTGACCCACCGGCAATTCACAATGCTCTCGTATGGGAAGGGAAGGATCGTGAGGTTGTGTTTGAAGTCGCTCAGCACATCGGCGTGAATCGCGTACGCGCGATTTCTCTCTCAGCAACAGATGGGCTTGTACGCGGCATGAAAGTAAAAGACACTGGCGCTCCTATTTCTGTGCCGGTTGGTGAAGCATCGCTTGGCCGCCTCTTTAACGTACTTGGCAACACTATTGACGGCAAAGGTCCAATGGCAAAAGATGTACCGCGCTCTCCAATTCACCGTGATGCTCCTCCATTCATTGAGCAGAGAACGAAAGCAGAAGTGTTTGAAACAGGGCTCAAAGCAATCGATCTTTTAGCCCCCTTTATTAAGGGAGGAAAGGTTGGACTTTTCGGTGGCGCAGGCGTAGGTAAAACTGTTTTGATGCAGGAACTCATTCACAATGTGGCAACGCAGCACGGTGGTTATTCAGTGTTTGCCGGCGTCGGTGAGCGTGTACGTGAAGGAAACGACCTGTATCACGAAATGTCAGACTCAGGCGTGCTTCCAAAGACTGCGCTCGTATTCGGGCAGATGAATGAAGTGCCGGGTTCACGCGCACGCGTTGCGCTTTCAGGCCTTACCATGGCGGAATACTTCCGTGACGAGATGGGCAAAGACATTCTCTTTTTCATGGACAACATTTTCCGTTTCGTGCAGGCAGGTTCTGAAGTGTCGTCACTCCTTGGACGCGTACCGTCAGCGGTGGGTTACCAGCCAACTTTGGCTGAAGAAATGGGTCAGCTTCAAGAACGCATTACCTCAACCACCAAGGGCTCTATTACGTCCGTACAGGCCATTTACGTGCCTGCAGACGACCTTACCGACCCAGCACCAGCAACGACCTTCTCTCACCTCGATTCCACCATCGTGCTTTCACGTCAGCTCGCATCTTTGGGTATCTACCCAGCTATCGACCCCTTGGAATCAAGCTCAGGCGCACTTGATCCTGATATCGTAGGACAAGAACACTACGAGACAGCGCACGCGGTAAAACAAATTTTGCAGCGCTACAAAGATCTTCAGGACATTATTGCAATCCTTGGTATTGAAGAGCTTTCAGAAGAGGATAAAAAAATTGTGTACCGCGCACGAAAGGTGCAGAAATTCCTCTCTCAGCCTACGCACGTTGCTGAAGTCTTTACTGGTATCAAGGGCGAGTATGTTCCGCTTGAAGAGACGGTGCGTGCTTTCAAAGAGATTGTTGAGGGTAAGCATGACGACAAGAGCGAGCAGGATTTCTACATGAAGGGGACTATTGATCAGGTAAAATAATGGAGAGTAGAAAGTAGTATGTAGAAAATAGAGATGCTGCTTTTTATTACCACCCACTACATTCCACTTTCTACATTCTTTCTATGTTAGTTACCATTGCAAAAGTTCACGAAAATCTTTTTTCAGGGGAAGCGCTGTCGCTTTCTGCAAAAACCACTGAAGGAGATATTACAGTGCTTCCAAAACACGAAGCATTCGTTGCGAATCTTGTAAGAGGTTCAGTAGTCGTAAAGACTCAAAAAGGACAAGAAGCGTTTGAAATAACCGAAGGAGTACTTGAAGTATCCAATAACCAAGTGACAGTGCTTTTGTAGAAATTATTTTTTGAATACAGTGAGAATGAACGAGAGACTTTTACACACGAATGCTGCTGATGTTCAGGCCCTTTTGGGTCTTGATTTTTCAAATCCAAACAACGTACAAACTATACGAAAAGTCATTGCCGGAGTTGATGTAGCGTCTCTTGGTACTACAGATCGTTTTAAATTTGACCAGATTGTTCAAACAGTTGAAAAACTTATTGCGTGTACAGAGGGGATTATTCCGAGGAGAGTTGATTCTAGAGTCTCAAGTTCGTAGTGAGTTTTTTAAAAACCTACCTTAAGACAGGTTTTTTCTTTAGCTATCTATTGTGGCTACGAGGTGTACGCTTACCTTTGATGAGGCAAGAACTGCTATGAGCGGGGACAGATACACAGATCTTGAAACAACGAGACGTCTTCTTGAGGGTGAATCAAAGGCTCGCTTCGGAACGTGCCCTGGAGCCAAACCTTTTTCTGGAAAATGTAAAAACAATGCTTCACCGGAAGATACTTTTTGTGCGAGATGTCGGGAGCTTTGGGATAGGCTGACCGGGTAAAACTCTATGACGTTTTTCACTTCCAGTGTCTTTTTTTATTTTAGGAGTAAAAACTACCTATGAAAAGTAGCCACGAGCGTGGGGAGATTATGTTCACGTGCGGGCATTGCCTTCAAGGTATTCACTCCACACCTATGAGTTGTACGGACTGTAGAAACTCGTTCCATTTCCCAATGTGTTTTATATCTCACCATATTGAAATGAAATGCTTTGTTCGACGCTAAATTTAGCGTCGAATCTTTTGAGTTTTTATACAACGGTTACTCCGAGAGTATCGCAGGGTCTTTCCAATACTGTTTTCCTGGG
Source organism: Patescibacteria group bacterium (assembly GCA_040390955.1). GTDB lineage: Bacteria > Patescibacteriota > Minisyncoccia > Phycocordibacterales > Phycocordibacteraceae > Phycocordibacter. The sequence continues at coordinate 2,454 of JAZJXK010000010.1, read as the reverse complement.
TTTCGATAGACAAGAATTGGGGTGAGGATGAGTGTTAGAATCATCGCAAACGATAGACCGAACATAATAGCGAAGGCGAGTGGCCCCCAGAGAGCTGACGCACCTGCAAGTGGAATCATACCAATGACGGTTGTGATGGTGGTAAGAAGAATCGGGCGAAGGCGGCTTGCTGCACCATCAACTACCACTTCCTCAAGTGTTCTTCCTTCAGGATTTTTCATACGGACAATGATTGAGTCAACGAGAATGATGGCGTGGTTAATGATGACGCCAGCAAGCGCAATGATGCCAAGCAAGGATGAGAAGGAGAATGGCTGGCCAGTGAGCGCAAGACCTCCGAGGACTCCAATCAAAGAGAGAATGACGAGCATAAGAAGATAGAAAGAGTAGCGGAATGAGTTGAACTCAAGCACAAGGATTGCAAGCATGAGTACGAGTCCTGCAAGGAAGGCAAGGCCCATCTCGCTGAATGATTTATTGACGTCTTCCGTTTCTCCTCCAATTTTCATACTGACTCCTTGTGGAAGTGTTTCTTTTTGAATAGCTTTTTTGAATGCAGCAGATACTTCGACGGGGGTTGCTCCTCCTTCGGTATATGCAGACACAGTAGCAATGTCTTTCTGATCCTCGCGTCTAATCACGGCGTTTGATTTCTCAATTGAAGGGGAGAGAATGGAACCTAAGAGCACGGTGCCACGCGGTGTTTTCATTGAGAGGTTAAGGAGGGCATCAATGTCGGCTTTGGTGGTATCAGAAGGCTCTTGCCACGAAGGGTTGAGGTTAGTAGAGACAAGAACGTCTATGTCCTCAGTGTCGTTTCCACTACTCCTGATACTGCGGTGCGGAGTGTTGCGGCTACTTGGGCAGGAGAGAGGCCAACCTCTGCAGCTTTTGCGCGGTCAATAGTGAGCGCAAATTGTGTTCCATCATCTTTAATAGACGTTGCTATTTCAGTCGCGCCTTTTAAGGAGTGCATGACTCTTTCGCCTATAGCAACAGAGCGCTCCAAGTTGTCGAGATTGTCCCCTGAGAATGTTACGAGAACAGGGGCTCCGCTTGGAGGACCTCCTGCAGGTTCATACGCGTGCACAGAAAATTCATGAAAGACTGATATTTTCTTTCGGAGTTCCTCCGTGATTTGTGTGGAGCTTTGCTTGCGCTCTTCTTTTGGTACTAACTTGAGTGTTATGTTTGCATACTTTGAACCGCTTGATGGGTTTTGACTTAAGCCCGACGAAGCACCGATGGTAGTAACAAAAGACTTAATACGTGAATCGCCGTATAAAAGTTCTTCAACGCCGCGTGCCGCAAGGTCGGTCTGTTCAAGTGGAGTTCCTTGCTTCGCTTCTATTTCAAGGTAGGCATATTCGGAATCGTCTTGAGGAAAAAAGAGTACTTTAACCATTCCGGAAATTGGAAGGGCAATAGCGATTACCAAAGCAATGCCCATTGCCCACATGAATCTATTTTGGAATTTTCTATTCTTAAGAACTTTTGTAAGGAATGCTCGGTACCAGATCTGCGCTTTGGTGTTCCACTCTTCTTGTACTGCTGCAAATTTCCCATCCGTTCGTTTACTAATAAACTGCATCGCAATTAGAGGCACTAAACCGAGGGCGACAAAGATTGAGGCAATGAGTACAGTAATAATAGTGAAGGGGATTGATTTTATGTATTGTCCAACAATGCCTGAGATAAAGAAGAGTGGTGCAAACATGGCAACGGTGGTCATGGTGCCGGCAGTAAGAGGCCGTGCGTATTCACGGATAGCTTCTTTTGCAGCCATGATTGGGTTACCAAACTTCTTGTAGCGCGTGTGAATTGCTTCTGTGACCACGATGCCCGAGTCAACGAGAATACCAATTGCAAGAATGAGGGCAAACAGAGAAACGAAGTTAATGGTGTTTCCTGTAGCATTGAGGCCGATGAAGGCTATGACGAAGGAGAGAGGAATTGAAAGTCCTGCAACCACCGATTCACGCCAACCGATAGTAAACACAAGACAAATCATAACGAGTATGACTGTTTCAAGACCGGTCTTAGTGAGGTCGGTCAGACTTTTCTGCACCTCTTCTCCGAGGTCAATTGAGATTTCAGTCGTAATACCTGCAAGCATTGTCTTTGAAAGAGAATTTAATTTCTCTTTTGCGGCCTTTGCTGTTTTGAAAATATTTCCGCCTGGCTTCTTGTGAACTGAAAGGGTGATAGCTGGTTCTGCGGGCGCGCCTTTTGTTGAGACGCGTGAAATGCTCTTTGCTTTTTCGATGCCGTTTACAATGTCTGCTACGTCACGAAGATAGACAGGATTGCCGTTTACATTTCCTACCGTTGCTTGTGCAAGCTCTTCTGGATCAGTTAAGTCTCCTTTGAACGCAACAGCGTATTCAATGTCGTCAACAGTAATAGTGCCCACTGGCAACAAGCTGTTTGAGGCGCTGAGGGCCGCAACGACAT
>JAZJXK010000009.1:5561-18396 GCA_040390955.1 Patescibacteria group bacterium | reverse complement strand
CTTGAGTACACTACTCCGCCAATTAATTTTCGTGGAATATGAGAGAGAGCCTCTCCAATAGCACCAACAGTTTTTTTGAAAGACCCTGGTTGCTTTTCTGGTGACGGATAGGAGCGCAATCCCTGCGGACGATAGGAAGCAGCGACAAATTGCACTCTATGAGAAGCTGATGTATCTACAGCAGGTCTCCCTGCAAATTCTACGCGCGGTACTTCAAAAGAGCCTCCTTGAAAAGAGGACTGCTTCCTTGATTCCACAACTCTTCCCAATACCTCCACGCCATTTAACGTTTCCATTCAAAGGATTATAACATACTAAAAACATGAATGTCAAGTTTCGAGTATTAACAGAATGTAGAAACTACTTAGCGCTTTAACGCAGAGTGTACCCGAGAAACGCCAGAGTGAAAAAGTTTTTTTCCTAAAATCATTAGTCCCACACCGGCACCTATAACCACCGTTGAAAGCAGTATCCCTTCATTAGAAAGGTGCTCAAGAAACGGTGCGTGTAAAAACCCTCCAGCTTGAACGCCTCCAGCAAGAACCGCACTGCCACTTGCAAGGAGCTCGGTAACACCAAGCGCTCCTAAACCAACCCTCTTTCCTAATGAGTGCCGTCTAGGACTAACTTCAGGTTGAAACACGGTACGCCTTTTTCTTGAGAACGGGAGGGAAATTTTTGCTACGGGATTTCTGTATTGGATTTCAGTGACTGTATGAATAATTGGAAGGTTTTCGCGGAATGCCAATCGCTCGGGAGTCTGCTTTCTTTGTGTTGGATTTAGAGTTTCTAGCACCCTACCTTCAAACATATAATAGTTATACACCCTAAAGAAGTTTTCAGGTTTTCTTCTTTGCTAATCCCCTCCCAATAAGAAACAAAACTAACCCCAAAAGAAGGGGTCCTTCTATTGAAGACATTTCTTTAATGGAAATGGGTCTGTCTAGAAAAGGTACGGAAGAGTGCTCTGTGGTAGGTTTTTGTTGCTTCACTAATGAGCCTTCCAACATTAAGCTCTATTTTAACAAATGAAGTTACTCTTTCGAATCTTCAATTTCAATTGGTAGTGCAAAACTTAATTTTGGAATAACAATTTCTGGAAGCGGAATGCTGGGGTCTTCTTCGTAGGAGTAGGTCCTAGGAAATAGAAGATGTAGTGGAAAAGATTCTATTTTCAAAGAAGATGTAGTGAATAGAACCCCTTAATAAGTATCGGGTGTGGTATTTTGATAGCCCTTTATACCCCGTCCAACACTTTTAAAAGCTTCCAATGGACCTCCCGTGAAAATCTCAAAAGGCGCACCGAGCAATAATAAAAATCTTCTACCTAGAGAAATATCCCACACATGTTTCTCTCCTCGAGGTGCTCGACGATACCCATTCTGAAAAGGTTCTTTAGAGAAAGGAGTCATACCTTATTAGGGTATGACTCCTTTCTAGCAAAGTCAAATGCGCTTTAGTAAACAGTTAGCGTTTACGTCACAACTCTCGTCGTGCCCGTCTGATTTAACGCTTCGTTCCTCCTACGACCTGCCTCACAAGTTTCGGCAACGGTCTTTTCAGCGTTTGCCTAGGAAGGCAAGCTGAACCGGAGTAAACGCTAAGCAGTTAGCGTTTACTCCACTGTGCAGCCTTACGAGCTTTTTTGAGTCCTGGCTTCTTGCGCTCTTTAGCACGAGGATCGCGCTTCAAGAGTCCAAGTTTCTTTAAAGGAGTGCGAGATGAGGCATCAAACTCAACAATTGCGCGAGCAATACCGTGTGAAAGTGCAATTGCCTGTCCTGCAATGCCACCTCCGTGAATGACTGCGGTAATAGTGAATTTCTTATCGTGGTGCGAAAGTGGTGAAATTGCGCTCCGTGCGAGATCTGGTGTGTTGAAGTAGTCCTCAAGAGGCTTATCGTTCACGGTGACTCCCTGCTTTGCGCTTTCAGTTAAGCGCACGCGTGCCGATGCGGTCTTTCGTCTTCCTATTGTCTCTATGTATTTTGAAGTTGCCATGATTAATCAGTGATTATAAGTCTCTTGAGCATACCTGGGCGCAGCTTTGTTGAAGGAATCATGCCTTTGATAGCACGCTTCACCGCTTCCTTGTATCCGTGGCGCTCAATTAAAGCCTCAAGAGTATCGAATTTGAGCCCTCCTTGGTAGCCAGAGAAGCGTGCGTACGTATTGTTTTGAAGATGTTTCTCAGAAATAACGACCTTAGAAGCGTTGAGAATAGTTACCGCAACGTCAGGCGCTCTGTTTTTTACGAAAAAGACTGAATTCTTTCCCATGAGAATGTGTGCAGCTTGTGTTGCAACACGACCCATCTTCTGACCTTTCGCGTCAATTGTATATTCTTTAGTCGAATCGGTTTTGTTTGCACCGGTTGTTGTTGAGTAAAGAATATTATCTGTTTTTTTTATGCTTTTTTTCATACAAATTCAATGAGTGCGCTCTTTCTTCCGTCCGAGCTCTTCTTTACTACCTTGGTGATGCGTGTGTATCCTCCCTTTCGCTCCTTGAAACGAGGTCCAAGAACCTCAATGAGCTTCTTTGCTACTTTTTCACGTCCTGAAAGTGTTGCGGTAAGGTTTCTCCGTGTTGCAACAGTGCCACTCTTTGCTTTTGTGATCATACTCTCGACGTACGGACGAATTTCCTTTGCGCGTGCTTCTGTAGTAACAATTCTCTCGCGGAGAATAAGCGCTTCAGCAAGTGAATTAACAAAGGCCTTGCGTACATCACGCTTTCTGCCGAAGGTCCGTCCTGATTTGCCGTGATTCATGATTATGATTTCAAAGAAATACCGAATTGTGCAAGAGCGTCTTTTATTTCCTCAACTGCCTTCTCTCCAATTCCTTCAAGGGCAAGAATATCCTCTGGGGTCTTGCGTACCAAGCCACCAAGAGTGCGAATTCCAGCACCAGTGAGAGCGTTTGCAGTTCTGGTTGAAAGCTCAAGGGAATCAATGCGAGTCTTCATCACATCTTCACGTGCTTCATCACCCATTGCCACAGACTCAGCATCTGATGGTGCTGGAGCGTCTTCCTTGAAGCCAACAACTGCTTTGAGTTGCTGAATCATTGTTGTGACTGAGTGTTCAAGTGCTTCGCGAGGAGAGAGTGTGCCGTCGGTTTCAATCATGATGCGCAGACGATTGAAGTCAGTACGGTCACCAACACGCATGTTTTCCACTTCGTAGTTCACACGGCGAATTGGAGTAAAGATTGCATCGAGTGCAATCATGCCAATATCAACACGATCTTTCTGAATGATTTCTTTTGGAACGTACCCAAGACCGTTGTCTACAACAATTTCAGCTTCAAAATTTGATGCCTTATCAGTAAGTTCTGCAATGTGTTGATCTCCGTTCAATATTTCAACCTGACCTGGAACGGTAATGTCTTTTGCTGTAAGTGTCTTAATGCCTTTTGCGCTGAGTGAAATAGTGTGTGGTTGGTTGTCGAAAATCTTGATACGAACCTTTTTAAGATTCAAAATGATGCCGATAGTGTCTTCCTTCACACCTGACATTGTTGAAAACTCATGCGAAACACCTTCAATCTTAACCGAAGTGATAGCAGCTCCTGGAATTGAAGAGAGGATGATGCGGCGAAGTGAGTTGCCGAGCGTATGACCGTACCCTGGATAGAGGCCGTCAATTTCGTAAACACCAGTAGTTCCTTCTTCAGAAACGATGCGAGGCTTTGATGGCAATGTGATGGAGTAATCCATAAATTTTTGTGTGATCGGCTACTAATTATTAACGTGTGTAATATTCGAACACTGCTCCGATGTCAGCAACAGTATCTTGCTCAGTAAAGACAGGTGCGGTTATGAGCTTGCCCTCCTTCTTTTCAGTATCGTACGAAACCCATGATGGTGAACGGAATTCTTTCAACTTATCTACCAGAGTCTGAAACATTGGACTCTCTTGAGAGCCGGTGCGCACTGTTACTACGTCGCCCGCTGAAACGCGGTACGAAGGAACTGTGACGCGCTTACCATTTACAACGAGGTGGCCATGAGAAACCATCTGGCGCGCCATACGGTGCGTTGAGGCAAGACCCATGCGGTATGCAACAGAATCAAGGCGCGATTCAAGTGAACTAAAGAGCGCTGCCTGAGGATTTGCCTTACTTTCAAGAGCCTTCGTGACGTAGGAAGAAAACTGTTTCTCTGTAAGACCGTACGTGAGGCGAAGCTTCTGCTTTTCGATAAGCTGACGGTTGTAGTCAGAAATATTTCTGCGGCCTTTCTTTTTATTTGCGAGAGAGCGCTCTTTTGAAAGAGCGAAGCGCTGTGTCTGACACTTCTCAAAGATGGAAGAGCCGAGGCGTTTGCAGATTTTGTAACGTGGTCCGAGTTTCATATATGTAGTGGTATTAAAAAGTTATACGCGACGAGGCTTACAAGGACGAGGGCCGTTGTGTGGAACTGGAGTAATGTCGTGAATAGCGAGAATCTGAATTCCTTTGCCGGCAAACGCGCGAAGTGCTGACTCACGGCCTGAGCCGACTCCCTTAATGAATACTTCGACTTCCTTCACACCAATTGTTGCTGACTTCTCCCCAATAACTTCTCCTACCTTTGCAGCAGCGAACGGGGTTGATTTACGGTTTCCTGTAAAGCCCATTGAGCCAGATGAAGACCACATAAGCATGCCACCAGTCTGATCGGTAAGGCTGACGCGTGTGTTGTTGAATGTTGATTCAATGTGAAGAACAGCACGGTCAATGTGTCGTTTTGATATCTTAGAAAGAGCGCGATCCCGTTTTCCGGAATCGACTCCACTTCCCTGCTTCTTTAAAATTCGTCTTTTACCCATGTTTTATTTTATGTTTTTTCGAGCTTACGACGGCCTGAACCCATGGTCTTTCTTACGTTTCCTCGGACGGTGCGCGAGTTTGTTTTCGTGCGCTGTCCATGAACTGGTAAGCCTCGCATGTGGCGGATACCACGGAACGCTTTAATGTCTTTTAATCGCTTAACGTTGCTGCCAATTTCACGACGCAAATCGCCTTCAATAGTTAAAGATTCAATGAGTACTCTGATTTCTTGTTCCTTTTCAGGAGAGAGGTCTTTTGCAACAGTTGAGCCACTGACACCAACCTTTGAAAGAATTTGTTCAGCACGCACACGTCCAACACCAAAAACAGCCGTCAATGCTATTGAAAGGTGTTTTGTATCAGGGATAGTGATTCCAGCGACGCGCATAGTAAAAAATAGTTGTGTGTTTTAGAGAAAGTATTTTATTTATCCTTGGCGAGCTTTACGACGTGGGTTCCTTTTGTTGATGCGGTATAGACGACCACGGCGACGAACAAGAATGTCGCCTGCCTGCTGTTTCTTTACCGATGCGAGAACTTTCATGTGTGTAAATTATAAACGTCGCACTATTCGTGCGCGTCCGCCATAAGGATCCAGAACGAGCGAAACACGATCTCCCACCAGCACGCGAATGCGATGGAGCCGCATCTTGCCCGCGAGATACGCGAGCATCTCTTCTCCGCTTTCTAAAGTTACTCGAAAAAGAGCATTGGGAAGTGACTCAGTAACAGTACCAAGTCTCTCCTCTGTGTCTTTCGTGCGTACCATTTGAGCGAATCGGGATCTGAGTTGGACTTAGCTATAGTACCAGAAATATATAGACGGCGTCAAGAAGAACCCTTAGGTTAGTTTGTGGACGAGTCCGTTTCGGTAATTTTAAGGGCCTTAGAATCGCTTGGGATACCCCCTCTCCAGAATGGGTAAATCTTCACATCTATATTTGAAATACCTGGATAGCTCGGCAACACGCTCTTTATATCCTTCTTATCCTTACCGGCAAGATCCTTAGAAAGTTGGCTTAAATCAAAGGTTGCAACGAGTTTTGCTGTTCCTGAAACAGTAAGATGAATAGGCGTATCAGAGCCTAACGCTTCAGGGGCATCTACCTGTACATGAAGGTCGTTAGGGTTTTTGATTGAGAGAGGTCCTTGATATGAAATCTGCGCGTTGCTTGCAAGAGTTCTAGCAAGAGCTACCTCACTTACTGCAGGAGCTACTGCTGAGCCTCCAACTGTTATAACCGCATTACTACCGTCAACAGTATCTGGCGCCTCTGTATACATGATGGAGAAAGAGTCGGCAAAAATGAGTGTTCCTGGAGGTGCTGATGCAAGCATTTTTTCACGAAGAGATCTCTCAAGATCAGCTTTTAAGGTTTCAATGGTTTGTGCACGTACTGCCGGGTCAACCACCGCTTGCTGGCCTACAAAACCACCTGACATAGGTGCTTTTGACTTCGCATAAATAAGGGTGTACTGCTTAGAACCCTTTAGACCAGGAATGTTGAAATCTGAGGTAGGAATATTGTATTTTTCACCGGCGTCATCTGCGTAAGCAACGGCATCCACCACTCCTGGAACCTTAATACCCGCCTTCATGGTGTATCCAGGTACCACTACTGGAGCATGAACCCTAAACACTAGACCGTCTTTAGTGGCAAAACGCGTATTCGTAATAAGACGCTGAGGTGTGGCGCTGTATGCGTTGTAAATGGTGATGGTGCCCGACGAGTGATTATCGACATGCTGCGAACCAGTGGCAGGTACACTTTTATTCACGGTATCAGTTGCAGTAATTTTTTGATACGGAAGTGACTCACTGCTTGGTGATGTTTCAAATGAACTTTGAATCGTTGCATTGAATGAGTATGGAGTAACGGTGACGTACGCACGATAAAACACAGTGCTTATAACAATTACGACTACAACAAGAAGGACTGCAACGACTCCGGCAACAACTGCAAAACCAAAAAATCCGCTAGGACGACGTGGGCTAACTGACATAGGCTTTTGAGAAACAGGTTGATGTGGTGGAGGGGTTTCTGAAGTGCCCGGCGTAGCGCTTCGAATTGGACGAGAGCGCGCTGGAGGAATAATATCTTGAATACTTCTGTTTTGAACCATTCTCTGGATTATACTCTCCTTTCATAGAAACAACATATTTGAATAGGCTCATGCTGTGCACAAAATAAACCTTAACCTTTTATAAGTCCTTGCTGCCCCATCGTAAAGAAAAGAGCTGCTAGGGAGAGGAACGAATCATACACAGAATCCTCGCCAAGCGTGACATATTCTTGGAAAAAGTCTGGGGTTATTAAAATTGGCTTCACTGGGAATGAGTCATTTCGCATAGAAAAGACTTTTTCAAACCATAAAAGAGATTCTTTGTCGGCAATAATGAATGTGGCGCGAGGTATTGGCGTTGCACCTATAGCGCCTTCCATAATTCGAGTGTAATCATCATTCCATGATGTTGCCTCAGCACTGAATAGTTTTGAAAACGATGCAGTTTCTTCCTCGCTTAGCTCACCTTTAGCAAAGAGTGTCATATGAGACATGGCATCTGCGATGCTATTTTTTCCTGCAATAGCACGCGCAAAGGAGAGTCCTCCTCTTGGAAACGATCCCATGAAGCTCAAGGCATCGTTATTCACGAATGCAACGTCAGTGATTTCCCCACCGACATCAATAATTGTGAAGTTTTGCTCATCTCGGAGCGCTCGTAACACGGCAAATGCAGTGAGTGGAAACGTATGAAAAGTTATTGCTGTGTGGGGAAAAGCGTTTTTGAGAGTTGTAGTAATTTCATCAACAAACTGAAGATCTGCCTCGCTTTCATAGAGATCCATTTCAAGCTTTGAACCGCGCACCATCTTTTTTAGTGCTGTTGGGTAGCCGTTGACCTTGGCATGACTTGCAACTGATTCCAATATTTTCCTTTCAGCGCGAGAATCATTTGATTCAGCTGCTCGCTGTTTTAGAAGTGCGTGGGCTACAGTACTTTCGGTAATTCGAATAGGCTTTTCAGCTTCTGATACAAGTTTTTGTATCTTCGCGGCATACCACGGCGCGCCAAGCGTTACTTCAAGAGTGTCAGGACGAAGCGCGTGCGAGAGGGGTTCAATAGTCTTTTTAAGTGCTTCAATAGCAAGAGCTTGAATACCGCGAAGCGCTTCGCCTGAATCAGTACGAAGTGCTGTTCGCTTTACATGACTCAACATCGGCTTCTCACCGTTCTTAAATGCAATAAAACAAGCGCCTACAGAGGCACTCCCAATGTCGAGAACCATTTCAGTTCTACTCCCATTCATTACATAGATTATTGTAACCTATAAAATGTTCTTTCAATTTAAAAAAAATATTTTTTATTGCCAGGAAGAGCCCAAGGTGGTGGTTGCATGTCAATTTCTAATTCTTTCCTAACATCTTGAAGTCCTTGATTGTGACCCCAACCTTTTTCATCATTGAAAGCCTGCAGAGTTTCTATAATATTATCCAATAAACTTCTGTCACGTGCGACACCTTCTTTAAAAACTTTTTCTAGGCTCATATTTTTATTATATAATATTAAAATGATATTGTCAATTTAATGAGAAAGTTGTAATAAGGAAGTAAAGGGTAAGTATATACTGCGCAGCAAGACAGTAAGGAGATGCTATGTTAATACTGCTTTTATTCTTCGTATCCCCGCTGCAACAGCTTCTTCTTTTTGTATTTTGAAATGCTTACCACCTTCCCCTATCTCGCGTGTGTTCTGAACGTGAGGGCCACCGCAAAATTCTATAGAGAAGGCCTCCTCTATCTTAGGGTTTTCAGGAGTCGCGCTTTTTGGGCCCACTGAATACACTGAAACCATATCTGGGTACTTCACACCGAACTCGTGTTCAGCGCCAAACTTTTCAGCCTCTTCTTTTGGCATGACGGTACGCATAACAGGAAGCTCTTCCGCCATTCTTTCATTCACTATTTTTTCTACCTCCGCTTTTTGTTCAGGGGTCATCTTTGCGCCATACGAGAAGTCGATACGAAGTCGCTCTGAAGTAATGTTTGAACCTCGTTGATGCACATCGGGTCCAAGGACTACCTGAAGCGCTTTAAGGAGAATATGATGCGCTGTGTGATAGCGAACTGTTTGCTCAGAATGGTCAGCAAGACCTCCGGTAAACTTTTGTGCAGCACCAGCACGTGAAAGTTTCTGATGTTCTTCCATCTTTTGTCTAAATTCTTTCTGATCGATAGTGATTCCACGCTCTTTTGCAAGCTCTTCAGTTAATTCTGCAGGAAATCCGTACGTGGTAAAGAGCATAAATGCATCCTCGGCATTCAAATTCCCTCCTGCCGCAAGCTTTTCAAATTCTCTTGTGCCAGTAACAAGAGTTTTTCGAAATTTACTCTCTTCATCGTTAATATATTCCGCTATGGTAGAGCGATTCAATTCCGGATACTGATCTTTGTAGTATGCAGCAATCTCTTTCGTGACAGTAGAAATGGTTCCCGCAGGAATACCAAGAATATCTGCATGTCGAACTGCACGACGAATCAGGCGGCGTGCAATGTACCCGCGCTCAGTGTTTGATGGAATAACCCCATCTCCGAGCATAAAGGTTGCCGCACGTATGTGATCCAAAATAACGCGGAAAGACCCTATGTGGTCGACGTATTTCTTTCCACTCGCACTCTCAAGAAGAGTGATAAGCGGGCTAAAGACATCTATCAGGAACACATCGGAGTTGCCATTTTTTGCTGCGGCAATACGCTCAAGTCCGCCACCAAAATCTACGTTTTTATTCGGCAAAGGTTCAAAACTACCGTCTTCTTTCTTGATGTACTCCATGAACACGGAGTTTCCTATTTCCATGAATCGTCCGCAGTCGCAATTTGGGTGACATTCTTTCCCAAATTTCACATCATGCGTCTTGCCCGACGGGTCAAAATCGTAAAAGACCTCTGAATCAGGCCCTCCCGGTTCTCCGCTTGGCATTGCAGTGGGCACGCCCGCTCGGCTCCACCAGTTTTTCTTTGCATCATAGTAGAAAATACGTCCTATCAAGGGCGAGCCGTCAGGCTTTAGTCCCGCCTGCATTCCTTTCATCGCCCCTTCTTCTTCGGAGCCCATTGCCACATCTTTTGCATCTATGCCTTTTGACGCAAAAAGTGTTTTCCAAATAGAAGCTGAATCAGTATCTCTCAGGATCCCTAAAGATTCATCGCCAATAAACGCGGTGACATAAAGACGTGCAGGATCAAGCCCAACCACTTCGGTGAGAAACTCAAAAAACCATGGCAACTGCTCTTCTTTGAAGTAATCACCAAACGACCAATTGCCGAGCATCTCAAAAAAAGTCGTGTGCCGATTGTCTCCCACCTCTTCAATATCTTGCGTTCGAAGTGATTTTTGTGAGTCGGTAACGCGGCTCCCCATAGGGTGCGGCGTACCTAAAAAGTACGGCAACAGGGGTTGCATGCCTGAAGACACAAAAAGCGTTGTTGGGTCATTCTCAGGCACCAAAGAAACTGAAGGAATTACTTCATGCTTCCGCGTGCGGAAAAATTCAAGATATGCAGCGCGTATTTCGTTTACAGTCATGAAGGTTCTATCTTACCAATTTTCTTAAGGGTACGGTATCATCTTCTTAATGAAGTCTAAAAAAAGCACTAATGCATCATGGGGATTCGACCTCGCCACTATCGATCACAAAGTAAGACCTCAGGATGATTTTTTCCGTTACGCAAATGGTGGTTGGATAGAGAAAAATACTATTCCTCCTGCAGAGAGTCGTTGGGGAAGTTTCATAACCCTTCGCTACGACACTGAAAAACAACTTCGCAAAATTTTGAAAGATTTGGAATTAAAAAAACGCTTCGCGGTAGGAACGCCTGAACAGCTCGTGCGAGATTTTTATCACTCCAGCATGGATATGAAGGCGCGAACACGAGAAGGTACAAAACCAATACAAAAATGGCGCACGCTCATACAAAAAATTGAATCGAAGGCAGAGTTACTTTCCGCTATCGCAACTCTCCATAGGGTTGGTATTGATGTGTTATGGGATATGGGAGTTGACCAAGATTCAAAAAATAGTGAGAAAAACATTCTTCATCTTTCACAAGGAGGCCTTGGTATGCCGGATCGCGACTACTATCTTTCAAACGAACCGGAATCAGAAAGGGTGCGCGCTGCATACAAAAAACACATCGCACACCTTTTTGAGCTTCTTGGTATTAAAAAAGCAGAAACGCTTTCATATGTAGAAGCTGTGATGGAGGTTGAAACAAGGCTCGCGAAGGCTTCTATGAACAAAGTGGATATTCGTGATCCCGACAAGACGTATCACAAGAAAACACTCTCTGCCCTCATTCGTCATACGCCAGATATTGATTGGAAGCGGTACTTTAAAATCTTTGGAATCCAAAAAATAGATTCGGTGATTGTGTGTCAGCCATTGTTTTTCAAGGAGGTGGAAAAAATACTCTCTCACATGCCCCTTTCAACACTCAAGGTGTATTTTGAATGGCAACTCATAAATCAAACGGCGTCACTCCTTTCTCTCCCCTTTGTTGAAGAGAGCTTCAATTTCTACGGAAAAACATTGATGGGCACGAAAGAGATACGCCCACTCTGGCGCCGAAGCCTCTCTGCAGTGAATGGGTCACTTGGCGAAGCACTGGGGCGTCTCTACGTTGCAAAACACTTCAGCAAAGCAGCAAAAAAGAAAGTAAATGCAATAGTTGATGACTTATTTGTCGCATACCGTGAACGAATCAAAGCGCTTGATTGGATGAGTCCTAAGACTAAAAAACGTGCGTTGGTAAAATTGCGCACCATGACACGGAAGCTCGCCTACCCTGACAGATGGAAAAGTTATAAGAGTCTTGTTATTGAAGCAGATGACTACTTTGGAAATGCGCTTCGTGTTGCTGAATTTCATCATCGAAAGCAACTGCGGAAACTGCGTCGCCCCGTCGACGCTTCGGAGTGGCACATGTCACCACAAACAGTGAACGCCTACTTTAATCCAGGCCTTAACGAAATAGTCTTTCCTGCAGCAATTCTCCAGGCACCATTTTTTGACCCTACTGCAGACGATGCAGTGAACTATGGCGCCATCGGATACACTATTGGCCATGAAATAACACACAGCTTCGATGATCAAGGTTCAAAGTTTGATGAAAAAGGAAATCTGAAGAGCTGGTGGACTCGCGAAGACAGGGTGCGTTTTGAAAAGAAGGCAAAGGTACTTGCAAAACAATTTGATGCCTATGAAGTTCTTCCTGGCGTTCATGTCAATGGCAAATTAACCCTTGGAGAGAATATTGCTGACCTCGGTGGCATTTCCATTGCGTACGATGCATACCAAAAACATATCAAAGGCAAGAAAAGAGAGGCACTTCACGGCTTCACGCCTGAACAGCGATTTTTCCTTGGTTGTGCACAAGGAGAGAGAGAAATTTCACGTCCTGAGTTTCTAAAAACAATAGTGATGACTGACCCGCACTCCCCTTCAGAATTTCGTATTAACGGACCTTTCTCAAACTTGCCTGAATTTTATGACGCATTCGGAGTGCAAAAGGGTGACAAACTCTATCGCTCGCCAAACACTCGCGCAAAAATTTGGTAACGTGCCGCTCGTACCTTCACTCCGAAAACAGAAAATCTATCCAGCGATAGATTTTCTTCGTCCTCGACATGATTTTGCTACGCAAACCCAGCAATCATGTCTGCGGATGTTTCGGAGTAAAGGTACTCGCTCTTAAGGTTAACTACAGCCAATCTATAGGTGCTATTCCGTGTTCGAGAAGATATGTATTCGTTTTACTGAATGGTTTTGAACCAAAGAATCCGCTCGCTGCTGAAAAGGGAGATGGGTGCGGCGATTCAATGACGAGGTGCTTGGAGCGGTCAATGTGCGCGCCTTTCGCTTTTGCGTAATTTCCCCAGAGTATGAATACAAGGTGTTCACGCTCTTCGGAAAGCACACGTATTGCTGCATCGGTAAATTCTTCCCAACCTTTTCCTT
>JAZJXK010000009.1:0-5551 GCA_040390955.1 Patescibacteria group bacterium | reverse complement strand
TTTTCCTTGATGCGATCCTGCCCTACCCGCTTCAACGGTCAGTGTTGCATTGAGAAGTAGAACTCCCTGTGCTGCCCACCTAGATAAGTCTCCATCAGTATGAATAAGAGATTTTCCTACATCTGATTGAATTTCTTTAAAGATATTTTGAAGCGACGGCGGAATACGGATACTGCTTCCTACAGCAAACGACAGCCCATTTGCTTGCCCCGCGCCGTGGTATGGGTCTTGCCCTAAAATTACCACCTTTACCTTTTCGAAAGGGCACAAATCAAACGCGCGAAAAATATTTTTCGGTGGAGGGTAGACAGCACCTTTCAAATATTCAGTTTTTACAAATGCAGTAAGCTCTGCAAAATACGGCTTTTCAAATTCGCCTTTTAACTTTACTTTCCACGATTCTTCTAGGCGCACTTCCACAAAAAATAATTATAGAGCGCCTTCTTTCTTAAGGAGCGCTGCTTTATCTTTTGTTCCTTGAAGACCGTTGTAACCGCCAATCTTCCCATCAGAGCGAATCACCCTATGGCACGGAACACTCTTGTCTTTATTTGCCGCCATAATAGCGCCAACTGCGCGCGCTGCCTTTGGATGCCCAGCTCGTTTCCCTACCTCTCCATAACTCATTGTTTTGCCACGAGGTATTTTTTTAACCACTGCTATCACTCGTGCTTTAAAATCACTTTTAAATTTAGGAGAAAAGGCTTTGCTCATGAGTGTTTTCACTATCTTTTAATTTGGTCTTGCTTGGCTTCGAAACTGAAAAATCTTTCTTAATAAATGGCTGAAGAACTTCGCCAACTGCTTTTCTGTATGTACAGTAATCACACAATTCACCTACTTGAGGAATAGCGTCAGAGTCGAGGCACGATTTAATATTGAGCAGTACATCTTCGATCCAATCAGCTGAGCCCGTGTACGGAATTACTTTTACATCAAACTCAAGCTTCCCATCAAATGCTTCAAGATCAGTGCGCCCATTTACGTATACGAAGTAGCCTGTATCCGATACCGTGAAGCCATTTTGGCGTAGTAACCATTGGTATGTTTCCATTTGCCTCTTGTAACCAATTTGCCAATCAGCATCAAGTGTCACTTCTTCGTCTTTACTTGTTGCCTTATAGTCAACGACATGAAGTTCCCCTTTTGGATTTACCCAAAGATCGTCAACTGCTCCCGATACCGTAAAACCTGTCGGTGCATGAAAAAAATCAACACCTTTAAAGTTTTCTCTCCACGTATCGAGTTTCTCGTGCTGAAACGGCACCGCATCAATGCCGTATTCCGTCATCATGGGGTGCGGAACTTTGTTTTTGCGATGTATATCAAATTCTTTCTTCAAGAGTTTGTCGACAGCGGAGTTTAAGTTAAAGGGAAATCCGGGAGGACGAGCGGTGCCAAGCTTGTTGTCTATATAAAAACAACGTGGACACTGCATAAAAAGATCAATCTTCGAGCGAGAAAGACGCCACCTTGGCCCTCCATAATTCCAATCAACTTTCCTGTGTGGTTTATAGTATTGCGACATAATTCTTCAATGAAAAGAAATTTACACTTGGCAAATTGCCCTACTTTCTTCAACGGCTAAATTTTGTTTTTTGCCAACAATACCAGCTTTAGCTAACGAATCAGGGTTGCTGGCGAGCATGTGACACATAGTGACTCCTGCGTCCACAAGCCGTGCCTTTTCCGCCTGGGAAAGCGACATCAAAATAGTTACTGGATACAATCCGGTTTCGCGAATCAAGTCCGATAAACCTGCCCCTTGCGGGTAGCTCCATCCAAGTAATTTTATACCAGCGCATTCAGAGTACTGAATAGCTTTTGAAGTGAACTTTGTATTCGTGATGAGCCACCCTTCATCAATGCCTGCTTTTTCGTTTCTATCTTTCGCCCCCCATTCAATATCCCAATACCTCGCGCGCACATAGAGCGCAGTCTTAAGATCAGTTTTGGAACCGGGAGTGTTATGAAATTTGAGCTCCGCCCCTATCGCCTTACCATCTTTACGCATCACCACATCAACCTCGTGGTCAATACATCTACCCTGCACGGTGACGTCATAGGAAGTCTCATACCCTTTTGCATGCATCAATGCAGCAACATATTTTTCAAACGGAAAACCAGTGGGACCAAGATCGAAAATGGCGCGGCGCATCGAGTAGCGGGCAGCCACAACATGTTCTTCTTTTTTTAAAAGCGCGAAGGCATTTTTATATATCTCGGTTGTTGTGCTGCCAGCTTTCAAAGAACTCCCAATGATCTCTCCTATGTGCTTCGCAAGAGCCGAATCTGCACCAGAGTGTTCTAGTGAGCGAACAAGCTTTGCAACTTGGAACGGTTCGACTGTTCCATCTCCTTTTACAATGTCAGGCATAGTGTGATTATATCCTGATTACTTACCAACCGCCCGCACATTGCTTACATTCATGATCTTTATTCAATTTACTCCAAATAATTGCACGTATTCCTTCTTTATAAAGAACCCCACTTTCACGATTGCAACTCCTACAAAAACCGTCTAGCGTGTAAGGTCCACGATTAACAAATCCGCACTTTTTTCGTGCCCGAACAGAGTCCACAATTGATGCACCTTCTACATTACTCATATAATTCTATTCAACTACTCCCCCTCCAAGGCACACCGCTCCTGCTTGGTCATACATAACTACTGATTGACCCTGCGCAATCATCTGGGGCGATTCAAAAGATACCTTCGATTCCTCAATCGTAACTGGTAACAACTGCTGACGATACCGGTATCGCGCTAAGATTTTTTCTCCTTGCGGTGCAGTGATCCAGTTAAGGTTGGAGAGAGCAAATGCGCTTTTTGCTTCTTCTCCGAGTGGTTTTGGAGAAACTATAAGCTCATTATTCTTCACGTCCTTATGTACAACATACAATCGTTCAGCTGATGAGGCAGTGAAACCATGCCGCTGACCTATGGTGTAAAACCACACACCTTCATGTGTGCCGATTTCCTTACCTGACTCATCCTTTACCACCCCTAGTTTTGTTGGAAGATACCGCTTAAGGAAACTTGGCATATCAACATGCCCTAAGAAACAAAGACCTTGTGAGTCAGGACGCGACGCATTTGGAAGATTTGCTTCAATTGCAAGATCTCGTACCTCACTCTTTTCAAGTCCACCAACGGGGAAAAGTGTATGCGAAAGATCGTTTTGGGTGAGCGTCCACAAAAAGTAGGTCTGATCTTTTTCTTTGTCTTTAGAAACTGTCATCTGGAAACTGTCATCTGTCTGCTTATTTTGAGCGTAGTGACCAGTTGCAATAAAATCAGCGCCATCAGCTTTTACCTTTTTCCAAAACGCACCAAATTTTATGACACGATTACACATAACGTCGGGATTAGGCGTTCTCCCTTGCTTGTATTCACTCACAAAATAATCAACCACCTCTCGCTTGTACTCTTCAGATAAATCATAGGTCTTGAAAGGAATGCCGAGGTGCGCGGCAACACGCATCGCTTCAAGACGATCCCGCACTCCCGTACATGGCAAAAAATCAGGCTCCCAGCCCTTTATGAACGCTCCGACTACGTTGTACCCCTGCTTCTTTAAAAGATACGCAGAAACAGCAGAATCAACTCCGCCAGAAAGCCCTACAAACACCGTCTTCATGTATCTAGCTTACAGGCTCGAGCACGAAGCTTCCAGTACTATTCGCTCTTGGTAGTACTTTTTCCAGGTCTGACTAACTTACTATTCCACTGCGAAAGGACATTTTCTCTACCTTTTCTATATCCTCGTGCCAACCAAAAAACAAGTGCCGACGCAGTAAGAGTTCCGGCAGCCACAGCACCGAGAGGAGGTGTTAGTAAACCTGCTATAAGTAAATGTCCCACTGCCACAGGCACAGAAACACCTGCGATTACCGCAGAAGCCTCTATACCTTTTAAAATAGGGATGCCCCTACGAACTCGATCTCCAATATAATCTTCGCTAGACATTTTTATTAAGATTTTTTTGCACCACACTTAGGACACTCGTGCTTAGCATTCAGGATTCCTATAATCAAACAAGTAGGATTCACACAATTCCATGTTAAACGTACACGTTCAGGTGCAGGCATAGATACAAGCGCACCTCTCGCTTCACGTCTCTCTCGAGCTCCTCCCGCTCTATAAATTGACATTGATTAACAATACAACTCTATAGCTTTTTGTCAAATACCTCTTACCTTAGCTTATTTTTGTTCGCGACGTGCTCCGCGAAGGTTTTTGCATAGTAAATATTCCCCTCTTTGTCAGTAAGGTAGTATAGAAATGGATTTTTTGTAGGCGATACGGCGTCTTCAAGAGCTTCAAGTCCAGGGTTGCCAATGGGTCCTGGAGGAAGCCCGGTGTGAAGGTACGTATTGTAAGGAGAAGCAATTTTCAAATCACTCAATGTTGGCGCATAGCCACTCTTACCTAAAATATATCCAAAGACAGCATCAACCTGAAGGGGCATACTAAGAGAAATACGCTTCCATAAAATACCTGCAACTATTTTTCGAGTATCCGCCTGCCGAGCCTCTTTTTCAAGAATTGAAGCCATAGTGACCACTTCACCTAAAGGTCTGCCGAAGGTGGTGATTTTTTCTTGGAGTGGTTTTATTTTTTCATCAAACTCATGACGCATTATTGCAATCACCTCTTCAGGAGAAATATTTGGCAAAAAGAAATATGTTTCAGGGAAAAGATATCCCTCTTGCTTTTTTGCAAGTTCTTTAAATTTTTCAATATCAAAAGAACCAAGTGACTTTAGAAGTATGTCTCCCATTTCAGATGTTGTGACACCTTCAGGGATAGTGACGCGAACCAGCGTGATGCCAGTGTCTCCATGAGAAAAGCGATACGCAAGTGAAACTGCATTTTCTCTCTCTTTAAGAGCGTACGTTCCCGCAATGACACCTGACCCATTCGTTATTTGCACTAACAGCGAAAAAACTGTTGCTGAACGCACAATGTGGAGGCCCTCAAGTGTGTGCGCACTTTCAGTTATCGTTGAACCTGCAGAAATGAGTACAGTACTGCCACGTGGATATGAGTTCATTGGCGCAATCAAAAAGAGAGAAACGCCCACTGGCACGGCTATACAAAGAAACACAGCGAGCACGCCGCTTTTAAAGAAAGGCTGATTCATATTGGAAGATTTTCAGGCGGCTCAAGTGAAAGGCCCCGCATGCGAGCAAGCGCACTCCCGCGACTTGCGTGCGGAAAATGAAAGAGTGTCGCGAGCTCCTCAGTATTTAATACAAACGAATTGCCGTAGTACGGCGGAGCAAAGAAAGCGCGACGACGATAGAGATCAAGGAGGTGCGGCTCGGCCAAGAGTGGCACTGCAGCAAAAATTTCAGAAAGAAAAAAACCTGAGTTTTTGTTTGGGTTATGAGCTGTAAACCCATTGAGGTCTGAATCATTAAACACATCAAGTAATGTTGAGAGTTTACTTTCATACGCGCTGTTAAAATTGGCATTATCTGCCACGTAGAGAGCGCGAATGCCGCAATCAAAAGAAGGCTTATTGAGTGCTGCCTCAATTGCAGC
>JAZJXK010000008.1:0-20608 GCA_040390955.1 Patescibacteria group bacterium | reverse complement strand
TTTTCACTTATCATTTTAAATTTTCTCATAGAAAATAGGTTTTTGTCAAATCCTTCTTTTTGACAACTTTAGAAAGGGAAGTACATAATGCTCAAATATGGAGAAGGCGGTAGTTGGTGCCAGTGCAGAGAAGCTTTTTCGTTGTTCGGGAGGATGTAGACGGCGATTTGGAGTTGAGCACATGTGCTGTTCTCTTTGTCAGAGCCAAGGGAAGTGCTAGTAAATTTTTTAAATTATTTTGTTGAAGTCTGCATGCCACAATCATCACAAGAGCGTCGCCAAGTACATCCAAGAGTAATTTCTCAAAGGCTGAGGGAGCGACGCGCATTTTTACTTATAGGAGGTCTTATTAGCGGCGGCGCTGCACTCGGAGCATTAGTGGGTTCAGTACTCGCTTTTGCTACTGGGCATGCGGAATCAGCTCAAAGTGCTGCGGTTGTTGGAGCCGCCGTGGGTAGTGGAGCAACGAGCATAACGCTTGGTTTTTTGGGCGGTGCACGATGAAGTTTTTGAGAATTTTGACACCCTGAAAGGGGAGGGATATAAAGAGTGTATGGGCAATGAATCAGCTATAGGGTTAGCGCTGGCTCGTTCAATTGATAATGCTCGAAAAGAATCCAACTCTATTTCTCCCGAAGAGGCAAGAGATAGATTTGAGCGTTTAAGAGATTTAATGATTTTCTTTTCTATAGATCCGGCATGGCTCAGTCAGGCACTTTGGTTTTTGCGACAGCAATAAAATAAAAAACAAACATATGTCTAGAGAAGCTCATCATGATGAAAAAACAGACACAGCTCTTCAGGCTGCCGATAAAGAATTGAAGGCACGTAGAGGTTCAGGTGGCGAAGCTGATCAACTACAGCGATGTATTAACGCAAGGACACATTTTCAAAAAGGGGAAATCTTATACTGCGGTCACTGTGGGCATCCACGCAGACGTTGATTTTGACATAACACTCATTTAGTGTTACTGTACCGCAGAATGAAAACAGGATTATTTGAGGCGAATCGTACGGCCTTTGCATTTGCACGTAAGTTCAGAGGAGCGCTCAATGATGCCAGGCGTGCCGCAGAAAGCGATAATGGAGATTGGACTTGTGGTTCTTGTGGACTTGATGGACTACCTTCTTCAAGCTCCAAGTGCGTAGTGTGTTCTTCTCTCCGATCTCAAACTGGAAAGTAAAAAACAAGGTTTGATGTACCGCAGGCTATAGAAAACGCTTGAGAAACCTTGCTTGAGTATCAAAGGTTAGATACATATGACTAAAAACCCAATTCTCAATGCACTTGTGGCGACGTTGTATATAGGTATCGTCGCTTCAGTTATGTTCTTTGGATCGCACGTAGAAGATGCAAGACCAACCGTGCTTGTGCCTATTGCGATGCTTTCTTTATTTTCGCTCTCAGCAGCAGTAATGGGATTTATATTTTTCTATAAACCAATACTTATGTACGTAGAGGGGGAGAAGCCTGCCGCAATAAAGTTACTAATGCAGACAATAGGCGCCTTCGCTGTCATTACAGTAATTCTCCTTTCAGCTCTTGTCTTCTCTAAATCTTTTTAGGTTTTTAAATGTAAGGGGGAAGTGGGGTTTTAAATAAAAACTCTTTGTTCACAGGCCTCTCCCTAAGGGGAGTGCCCCTGCCAATGCGCGTACAATATATCTTTTACGCACATTGTATAGGGGGTTTCTGCCTGAACGGCTCTTTCCTATAAAGCCCCCTCAGGATTCAGTTGCTGTATCTACCTCGGACTTTCTGATGTATTTGCTTGTATTGATAATAATTATTTACTCGCCTAATTTTATTTCTTTCAGAAATAATTTATTTAAATAAGAGGACAAAAAAATTCAAAATGTCAGGGAAGTCGCACTTCCCTTTTATCCTTTTTTCTTGACGAGAATCATTGCTTGAAGAAGTTGATATCTTAGGGTGTTATTGCCGTTTCTACCACCTGTATCTATAGAGAATGTAAATGTATCCGGATAGTACACGCCTTGAAGATTTTTTGTTATATTACTCCCAGCAAATTTTACTGTAACTCGAACTATGTCACCTTGCTTCGCATTAGACTCTCTAGCAATGCGCTTTCCTGGTTCCTCTACAGGCTTAGTAGTTTCTCTTCCAAATCCAAATTTACGTGTTTCTGCTATATTTTTTAAAATTATTCTCTGAAATTATCTTAAATTAATTTTTATTTCTGGTACTCCGAAACTCTTTGCCGAAACTCTCAGTAGTGCCAATTCTCGACGATATCCAACGAGTGACAGTTGTGCTTTAAATCGCCACTTTAAATAACTTCCCCAATCGCTAAAACCTTTTTTGAAATCTTCACTTCTCAGCTGACTTTGAATGCCTAAAATATGACCTCGAATATTTTGAGTAGATTCTAAAAGTCCAACCTTGTTAGTTGGAGGAATAAATCGATTACCGACTATCTCCTTACGTGTTGCATGGTCTCTCCTTCTTTTATGTAGTTTACCCACAGTAGGGCAAATTTACCTCATAGAAATTTGCTTTGCAAGCATTTTAAAACCCTCCAAATTTGGAGGGTTTTAAAATGAAAACGTAAATTGTTCTTTACGCCATTGGCTTTGCACCGCCTGCCATGCACATCTTGCATGATCTCTTGTGGTCAAGCATCAAGAAGAGTGCTGAGAGTCCAACGAGGATGTATACCACCCATTCAACTTGTGGCCATGCGCCAAGGATCATATGAACGACATTCCAGTCGCTGCCCATAAAACCTCCCAAACCCATGAGACCCCAGTTAAGACCGCCTACTACGAGGAGTAGAAAAGAAACAATATGCAAATACTTCATAGAAATTAATTAATATTATATTAAATCCGCCTAATAAAAGCGTACCTATACATTCAACACCCGAATTACACCTTCCAAGACCCCCGGAGTCTTTGGTGTGGATTGTTTTCTTTTCCTCCCTATAACCTAAAACCTGACACCTATAACCTGCTTACAGGTATTTCATCGGATTCAAATATGCCTGGGTTGGCGCAACGGGCATGGTTGCGTTTGCGCATGGAGTTTTTTGACCTGCAGCCTGCTTATCGCCAAGGTTAATAATTTGCACCTGACTTGCTACGTAGACGCTGAAATGGAGGTGTGGACCCGTGGCGTAGCCAGTCTTACCGCTATAGCCAAGCAGGCTCCCTGTAGAGACGTTTTGGCCTTTACTGGCACTTATGACTGAAAGATGTGCGTAGATGGTGCCAAGGCCATTAGGGTGCTGCACATAGACCCATTTACCATAGGAATAGCACTGCTTTCCTGAAGAGTCGTGTGAAAGGTCTGTATTGCCGGTACCCATAACCATACCGCCAAGCGCTGCAACAACGGGAGTACCTTCAGGTGATCCAAAATCAATTCCGTTGTGACCTTTTCCATTGTAGGCGCCGCTTTGTGAAAATGCCGTGTTTCCAAAGTACTGCGTGATGCAGTAAATGTTTTTAAAGGTGCTCGTACGGTCTTTGCAGCGACTCATGAACGATGGATCAAGTGGAAATGATAGAACACCACTCCCCGCTTTTGGTATTGCAGACGTATCGAGGGTGTACTTAAGGCTTGCCTCGTAATCCCCTAGCTGTTTTTCGAATTCAAGTTTTGCTTGTTGTTTTTGTGCAAGGAGTTGCTGGTACGTTGATTCTTTGTTTTTTGTTTGCGCAAGGAGTGTTGCTTGTTCGTTTCGGTTTTGATCTAAAAGAACTTTCTGATCAGAGAGCTGATTTTTAAGTGAAAGGAGTATCGCTTTTTCTTTTTGCGTTGCATTGTAGTCGACGGTGAGCGATTGTTTTGTGTTTTGTAAGTCAACGATTTCAGTTTTGAGAGCGCTATTGAATTGTTCAATCTGGTCTATATCTTGCCATGCTTGCATAATGCCGTCCGCAGAAAGAATGTGCTCCACCAATGTTGTGTTGCCGAGCTCATACAGAGTTCGAATTGATTTTTCAATTGCTTTTGATGAGTCAGTAATACGTTTTGATTTATCATCAATGGCACCCCCGAGTCGTTTTAATTGAAGATTTGCCGACGTGATTTTGTTTTGCGTGACCGAGATGTTTGCTGCTATTTTTTTTCGTGAAATGTCGATACGGTTTATTTCACCTTGCAATGTTGCCTTTTGGCCACCTATTTGGCTCAAGGTGCTTTCGTACGTAGCAATTTCTTTTTCAAGGGCTGCAATTTTTGCATTCTGGTCAGCTATTTTTTGCTGTATTTCTTCTGCTGTTTCTCCAAAGACAATGTGTGGTACTAGAAAAAAACCCGAAAAGGTTATACTAAGAAGCAGAATGGCGAAAAGGTTACGCCCGGTGCAGTAACTCGATAGCATGCGAAATGCGCTCCAGTGTTTCATCCTTCCCTATAATACCTGCAATCGTAAAAGGGTCAGGGGATTTTGGCTTCCCTGATAGGGCATAACGAAGAGGCCAGAGTACCTGCGCTCTCCCTTCTTGTTCTGCGTATGGCCACACAATTTCTTTTATTTTTTGATCATGCCAACCATCTTCAGATATTGTTTCAAGGAGAGAAAGCGTGTACTTCAGTTTTGCTGCTGTTCTTTGTGTATCAGTATCATCTTTTGGAAGAAGTCCTTTGACGTGATATTCAGGTGTTTCTGCATAAAACGAAAATTCTCCTGCCTCGCCCATTTCTTTTAATTCCTCAAATGTTTGAATGCGTTCGCGCATGAGTGGCACGAGCTTTTCAAGCAGGTCTTTTTTCTTGAGGGTTGCTTTTATTTCTTTTGGTAGGAACCCTTCTGCATATTTCAAGAATTTTTCAGGTGTCAATTTCAGTATGTGCTCGCGGTTAAACCATCTTAATTTTGTTTCATTAAAGGCACCACCACTCTTTTGAATTTGATCCAAACTAAATCGCTGTACCAACTCTTCTTTTGTGAACACCTCTTCATCAGTTCCAGGATTCCAGCCAATGAGTGCAAGATAATTCACTAATGCTTCAGGGAGGTAGCCTTCAGTGCGGTATTCAAGAACATCTTTTGCGCCATCACGCTTACCGAGTTTTTTAGTGCGATCATCGCGAAGAATTGCTGGCAAGGTAACAAAAATAGGCGGTGTAACTCCAAGTGCATCGTAGAGGCTGAGAAAGCGTGGTGTTGATGAAATAAATTCATCAGCACGGAATATGTGCGTGACGCCCATGAGGTGATCGTCAACAATATGGGCAAAGTTGTACGTAGGGTATCCATCACCTTTCATGAGAATAAAATCATCAAGTGCCTCCTCCCCTGCTTCAAGTTCACCGCGTACCGCATCATTCCAGCGGTATCTTTTTATTTCAGGCACTTTAAAGCGAAGTGGAGCTTTTCCATCCCATGCGCCGAGTGTTTTTGGACGGTGATCGCGAAATAGAAATGGACGTTTCTCAGCTTTGGCGGCTTCTCTAAATGCAGTGATTTCTTCGTGCGTATACGGATCTGGGTACGCATGCCCCGCATCCATCAGTTTTTGCGCAAACGCTTTATACGAATCCATTCTCTCTGATTGAATGCACGAGCCAAAAGGGCCTGGCTTGTTGGGACCATATTCGAAGTCAATGCCAAGCCACGAAAGAGAGTCTTGAATGTGCTGAATTGAGCCTTCTATTGCGCGCGCTTGGTCAGTATCTTCGATGCGAAGTATTAATGTGCCGTTGTTTTTCTTTGCAAAAAGATATGCAAAAAGTGCAGTGCGGACACCTCCAATATGCATAAACCCTGTGGGACTTGGAGCGAATCTAGTTACGACGTTCATAAGAGGTTTCAGGTGTCAGGGTACAGCTTTCAGCTTTTAAATACTAGTGGTTATTGGATTTCTAGTTTTTTCTCCTCCCTAAAAGCTATAAGCCAAAAGCTTTTTAACTTTCGTGCTCGAGCGCTGTATCAATGAGTGTTTGTGCCAGAACTTTTGCTGCATCAACTTTTGAAAATTTTCCTGCAGCTTCTGCCATGTCATTTCGTATTTTTGGATTTGTGAAAAGCCTCTCTATTTCAGAAAGTAGCAGATTTGGCGTGAGATTTTGCTGCTCCATAACTATTGCAGCGCCGGAACGAGCGTAGGCAAATGCGTTCGAGCGCTGATCGCGGCTCACTGCTTCAGGGATAGGAACCAGAATGGAGGCTTTTTTCCAGGAAGATACTTCCGCAATAGATCCCGAACCTGCACGCGTGACAACTAAGTCTGCGGCTCCGGCTGCCATTTTAAGTGCAAGTGATGAGAGATAACCATAGGGTTTGTAACGGTATCGTCTCTCGTTCTTTCCCAATATAACTATTGCGGTTTCAGTTACTGATTGTATATTTGCTTGTCCTGTTTGATGTATCACTTGGTAGCGGTCAACAAGCCCTGGCAGTGCTTCTAGAATAACGTTATTTAACTTTTCTGCACCAAGCGACCCTCCCAAAAATAAAAGTACGGGAACATTGTTTTCAAGTTCCAAAAATTCATGAGACCCTTCGCGGGCAGGAGTTTTTACTTCGCGACGTACCGGGTTACCGATGAGCGCAACTTTCGGTCGAATTTTTTCTGGAAAATATTCAAATGCTTCTTCGTATGAAATTGCAATTTTTTTTGCAAACGGCGCCGCAAGAAGTGTAGCTCTCCCAGGTATGGCGTCTGAGTCGTGAGCGATGACAGGGATTTTCAGAATCTTTGCCGCCATGAGTGTAGGCACACTGCCGTAACCACCTTTTGAAAAAACAACATCAGGAAATACTTGGTAGAGCGCGAGAGTAGTCTGAAGTACCCCCCACCCAGTTTTAAAAAAGTCGAAAAAGTTCAGAATGGAAAAATAACGACGCATCTTTCCAGCGGGCGTTTTTACAAAGGTAATACCATTTTCATAGAGAGCCCGTTCATCAAACGCAGAAGGTCCAAAGAAAAAGAGTTCAGGATCGATGAGTTTTTTTTCTTTTGCGATGTTGTTGACCTCTTCCGCAATGGCGATTATGGGATAGAAATGACCTCCTGTGCCTCCTCCTGTAAAGACTATTTTCATAGGGTCAGTATATCAATTGAAAATGATTTTCTGCACTAAAGTCTCTCGGTATATTTAGGTTGTGATTGAGCGGGAAATTGACATCAAGATTCCTGCCGCGCCAAGCGAAACTAAGAGTGCGCTGCCACCATGACTTACAAAGACGAGTGGTAAACCCGACAAGGGTAACAGTGCAAGCATAGCGCCAATATTGAGGAATGATTGTGCGGTAATAAGAACTACTATGCCAATTGCTACAAGACCGCCAAATAAATCTGGCGCGCGCGCAGCAACCCACAGTCCTCGCAGGGCAAAAATAATGTACACCAGAATGAGAGCAAGACCTCCAACGAAACCAAATTCTTCGGCGAATACTGAAAATATAGAATCTGAAATTGGTTCAGGAAGTTTGCCGAATTTTTGAATGCTCTGCCCAAAGCCACGCCCAAACACCTCCCCTGCCCCGACAGCAAGGAGAGACTGTTGTACTTGGTAACTTGACCCATGAGGGTCGTTTTCAGGGTGCAAAAAGGTAGTGAGACGATCTGCAAGATACGGGCGGAAAAAAACCAGAATCCCGAGGCCTATGACTCCCGCCAGAACAAGGAGTGCTAACTCTCTGAACCTGGCACCCGCAGCCATAAACATCGCGGCGCCGGAGACCGCGATAATAACGAAAGTGTCGGTGTCGGGCTGCATTAAAAGTACACCGCCGGTAATTGCACTTATGACCACAAATGGGATGAGTCCTTGCGCTGCTTTGGTGATTTTAGATTTTGAATTTGAAAACCAAGTTGCTAGATAGAGAATGTATGCAATTTTTAAAAATTCAGACGTTTGGAGTGTAAGCGGACCGAGGCGAATCCAGCGACGTGCTCCGTTTAATTCAATACCGACATGAGGAACGAATACAAGGAGTGTGAGCATAACTGCTGCTCCAAAAATATAGAGAGAATATTGTTTCCAGAAGCGGTACGGTATTGCCATGGCAAAGAAAAATGCAATGAGTCCGCCCCCAAGTCCTAAGATGAGTTGACTTCGTGCAACATCAGAAAACTGTGCTCCGTCGGAAGCAAGAAGGCCTAGTGAAGCCGAAAGAAATATAAAAAGTCCTCCAACAACAAGAATGAGGAGTGTCATTAAAAGAATTTTATCGGGAGGATGCTGGCGCGATTTTACTCTCATAGGTGATGGCGTGCACTAACGCAGTAGTGCGTATGAGACGCCAAGAATGGCAAAGATTATTGAAAGAATCCAATAGCGCATAGTGACTTTGTAGCCGGGCCATCCTATTGCTTCAAAGTGGTGATGGAGTGGCGCTATCCTAAACAATTTTTTCTTGAAAATTTTCTTCGAAAAAACTTGTAAAACATTTGACGCCACAGTTGCCACAAGGAGGAATGCAATAATAGGAAGCGCAGTGAGCCCCTTCCCTTCTCCGAGTGTGTCCGTCATGAACGCAACTGCCGCGAGCGCGAGCGTGAGTCCCATTGTGCCAGTCTCCGTCATCCAAAATCGTGCGGGTGGGACGTTAAACCACAAGAATGCAAGGAGTGCTCCAACGAGCGTTGCACAAAACGCGGCGATGTCTATTTGATTTTGATTGAATGCAATGAATGCATATGCACTGAATATGGAAGCAAAGACCGCACCTGAGAGTCCATCAATCCCGTCTATAACGCCTGAGGCATAGAGAAAGATTGAAACGAGCATAAAAAGCGGAATAACAAACCACCCTATTTGGAGCGGGCTTCCAAATGGAATGCTGACGCTCGTGATGCCGAGTTTTGTATAAAACCACCAACCAATACAGAAAGAGAGGAGTGCAACAAAGACGAGGCGAATAGGAAGCGGAATCCCTTTTTCTCCCTCGCTATCAATGACATCAAGAATGTCGTTTATGAGACCAACGAGTGCCCCGAGAATGAGTGTCGTGAATGGTATCCACGTTTGATTTCTTGAGAGAAAAAGAAGTTTTGTCGTTGCGTCATTTGGAAAGGCGTATTGAAGAAGCCATAAAAACGCAATTGTGAAAACAACTGACGCCCAGACGACAATACCTCCCATGCGTGGAGTTTTTGTTTCATTTTCACCGTGAAGTTTTGCAAACTCAACTGCCAGGTTCCCGTCGAGTGTTTTTTTCCCAGGTTGCTTTTTCCATACGCGGTACTTATAGAGGTAGTGCGTGAGAATGGGTGCGATGATGATGCCAATCCAGAACGCGAGAATGGCCGGGACGAATACTTTCAAGAGGTCAATAATCATATAGGTGTCCTTTCTACTTACCCATTTCGCAGACTATAGCACGTCGCAGTGTTGCTCTTAGATTTTTTGCGAGTGTAAGCATGTCAGTGTCGCGTCCATCTCGCGTTGAACCTAAAATCACCGCTACGACAGGTCTTCCAGGAAGTGGTTCAAAAATAACGCCGAGGTTTCCACCTGCAAGATCTGTAAAACCAGTTTTAGAACCAATAGCTCCGGAAAGCTCCGTGATGACAGTGCTGGTGTTTTTTCCTTCATGCGCTCTGCCGTCAAGCGAGGTGAATGTATTTGCGCCGACGGTTGTTCCTTCTATAAGTCGAGGGTTTGTGCGTGCAACATAGGCAAATAATTTTCCTACGTCACGGGCAGAGCCGTACGCTCCGGCGTTATTAGGAGAAATATCAAGTCCGGTATCATCAGCAAAAAAAGTTTGCAAGAGTCCAAGTTCAGTGGCTTTTGCATTCATGCGATCTATAAATGTTTTTGACTGATCTTGGGCTTTCAGTTCAGACGCAAGTGCAAGCGCATGCGCGCCATCATTCGCTGAGGTAACAAGGGTAAAATCAATAAGGTTTTTTACGTGCCACGTCTCTCCTTCATGTAATCCAGCATCCCCCTCAGGTTCCAGTGCTTCTTGTGAAATAGAAACTGTGTCGCTCTCCTTAAGAGTTTCAGACGCAACCAATATTGTCATGAGTTTTGTGATGGACGCGAGTGGCAGTTGAATGTTTGCGTTCTTTTCATACAGTACTTTCCCCGTTTTTAAATCTTCTGCGTAGGCGGCTTCCCCGGTGAGTTCAAGTTTCGGGGAGACGTTTGCACAAAATGCTGATGCCGCGACACTGGTCGCAGAAGCTTTGCTAACACTAAACGGCCATGAAATTAAAATCGCTACTGCAGTGAGTAGTGTTGTTCCGGCAAGAAGCATGTGAAATCGCGTGATGTTGCTCATAGGCTTTCCGGGGGAGCCTCTGTTTCTGCATGAGCACTTGCATCTCGCTCTGCAAACACATTTTCAATATTCGTGCGAATGTCTGCATATCCAGGAATCTCTTCAAGTGTGCCAACACCAAGGTACGCGGGCAACTCTGCTGTTGCTTGGTAGAGGAAACTTCGTTTATCGGTTGGATTTTCAACGCGCTCGATGAGTCCGCGAATAAGAAGAGAGCGAAGTATTGAAGAGCAGTTTACACCGCGCACGTACTCAACATCGCTTCGCGAGATGGGTCCGCGGAAAATAATAATACTAATAGTTTCAAGTCCTGCTTTACCTAATGGTCCTTCAAGTTCTTCTCGGCGCATCTTTTCAATGAGTTCGTGTGTTTCAGGGGCTGTTGCAAGTGCGACGGTGTTTTTTTCTCGCACCACATGTATTCCTCTACCTTCAAGAGACATAGTGAGGCTCGTGAGCCCGCTTTCAATTTCTTCTTCGGTGAAGCCGGTTTGTGATGCAAGTTCTTTTATTGAAAGTGTTCCACCTCGAAAAAAGAGTGCGGCTTCAATTTGTACTTCAATCGGTGCGTGTTGTGTCATACAGTAAAAAATTAAAAACGAGGGGTTCTTGCAGCGCCATTATACGCGATAGCAATCTCGCCAAAAGACTGTTCCTGCTCTACCAAGACGAGTCCTCGCTTGAAAAGCTCAAGCATTGCTAAGAAACCAACCACTACTTCCCTTTTATTTGCAGTGTTTGTTCCTGCAAAGTCACGGAAGGTCATTTGTATTGCGTTTTCAATTCGGCTTGAGAGTCTGTCTATCATCTCTTCAAGTGAAATAACGCTTGCCACCGATACCTTGTCTCTCTTTATTTCTTGAGGAGCATTCTGGAGTGCTTGGCGAATTGCACTTTGTACTGATTCCAGGGAGAGGTCGTTTGGTGGAGTAAAAATAGGATCAATAACGCGTGCGCCTGTGCCAAAAAACATGTGCGAGGTAAGGGCGCTCAAGGATTTTGCTGCGTTTCGAAATGTTTGATAGAGCGCAAGCCTTAGTTCCAAATCTTTTACATCACCCTCTTCTTCTTTCGTGAGCGGCAACACTGGCAAGAGAGAGCGGGATTTCAGAAGGAGTAGTGTTGCTGCGACGAGGATGAAGTGCGCTGCCTGCCCCATCGGGAAGGCCACTTGTTTTTGTATGTATCCTAAGAAATCATCGGCAACACTTGAAAGAGAAATATCAGAAATTAAAAGTTTTCGCTCTTCAATGAGGTTAAGGAGGAGCTCTAATGGGCCTTCAAATTGAGGTGTTTTGATACTAAACGCTGTTTCCACGGAATAACTATATCACGCACGCTTGCTGTATTTTCTTTTATTTACGTCTAATTCTAAGGTGAATTCCACGCTCGGTATTGACAAATGTCTTTATGATGAAGTAGGATTCCTGTATGTCGCGAAAAGGCACATCACGAGTTCTTCTCGTCGTTAGCATCCCCCTTCTTTCACAGGGGGTCTTTCGGTTGATGGCGTAAACGGACAAAATAAAAAGCCAAACCAAAAGACCCCCTCTCGCGAGGGGGTCTTTTTTTGGAAGGTCGAAATTATAAATGTAATACATTCAAAATTCATATGGGAAGAATTCCAGGTTCAGGAGAAGGAAAATCTCATCACGTTGAACGCCCACGTAAAGAGTGTGCGTGTGGTGCGAAAAAAAATCTTACATTCTCGCAAGAGCTTAATGTGTGGGTGTGTGAGGACTGCAGGGCAGGTATTAATGGTATCTAAGGATTTGGTATGGAAAGGAAAAATGTTCGAGAATACAGAGGGCGACGCGAATGTCCTTCGTGTGGGCATCCTTGTAATGCGAAAAAATGCGGTTGCAGTGGTGCCAAGTGTCGTTGCCGGAGTTGCCCAAGTCGTTAACCCGATTGACTTTTGTTTTCGCTATAGTGCCGATATATACTGGGTACTATGAAAATAGAATTCACTGAAAGTAAGAGGGCTGTTTCTGTTGACCTTGTTGCAGGAACGAGCACTAAAGTAGTTGAAGATCAAAAAGGTACCGTTTTACTTAAAATTGGCATAGGAAAGGCAGAAGACGTTGATAGGCGTAAGCTTGTGACTATTGCACGAAAAATAATACGCGTCGCGAATGAACACCGTACTCCTCTGATTGCACTTACTTTTTCAGATTTTGAATTTGCTGGCACGAAAGATATTTCTGACCGTGAACTCGGGAGAATTCTTGCTGAGAACTTTGAAATGGCAAACTATGAATTTACAAAATACAAAACTCCTCCAAAGGAAGGTTTTTCATCAGTACAGAAGATATCTATCAAGGGTGCGAGTGTTGAGGGTAAAGCAGGAGTTAAGACGGGACAAATCATCGGAGGAGAAATAAATTACTGCAGAGATTTGGCGAATACTCCTGGTGGCGACATGACTCCAGTCATTCTTGCAGCTGCTGCAAAAAAACAACTTGTAGGAACTACTGCCACCGTTACGGTGCTTTCCCTTTCAGAAATCAAGAAATTGAAAATGGGGCTTGTTCTTGGAGTCGCCAAAGGTTCTGTTGAGGAGCCAAAGTTTATTGTTGTTGAATACTGGGGTGCTGGAAAAACAAGTAAGGAAAAACCAATTGTACTTGTAGGCAAAGGCATTACCTTCGACACCGGAGGCATTAACTTGAAGCCCTCGAGTGCTCTTATGGGCATGAATCATGATATGGCAGGTGGCGCGTCGGTCATTGCCGCAGTTGCAATTGCGGCAAAATTGAAACTCAAGAAAAATGTTATTGCGCTTGTTCCAGCCGTTGAGAATGCGGTTTCAGGCTCTGCATATCGTCCTGGTGATATTTTAACCGCGATGAATGGCAAGACAGTGGAAATATTTAACACTGATGCGGAAGGCAGACTTATTTTGGGTGATGCACTTACCTATGCGGAGCGTTACAATCCTCGGCTCGTGATTGATGTGGCAACACTCACAGGAGCTGCGCTCGTAGCGCTTGGAAAGCGTGCCTCGGCAATTTTGACTCGAGTTCCCCATCTTGAAACGATGCTTCGCGATCTTGGTGAGAAATCAGGCGAATACGTATGGCCACTTCCCTTGTGGAAAGAGTACGAAGCAGACGTAAAAGGCATTCACGCTGATCTTGCGAACGCTTCTGTTTCAGACTCGCGCACTTCCGGCGGAACCATTAATGGAGGTATGTTCCTCGCACAGTTTGCAGAAAAGTTTCCTGCATGGGCACACATTGATATTGCACCTCGTATGGAATCAATTCCTGAAGATATGCTTGCACGTGGTGCTACTGGTACTCCTGTTCGACTTCTGGTTCGCCTCATTGAAACCGCATAGGCTTGTGAACAAGAGTCAAAAAGCTATCCTTTGCACGGTACACTGCAGAGGATAGCTTTTTGTATGAAGAAGAAACTTTTTTTTATTTTCGCCCTTTCCGTTCTTTTTATTCCAATAGCAGTGTTTGCTGCCGATCCCACTGCATCTCTTGAAGGTACGGGCCCTGGACTTGTACCTCAATGCGAAGGAGCTTTTTGTAGGGCATGCGACCTCACAGAGCTTGCTAATAACGTTATTAACTTTGGCGTTGCCTTCTCAGTTGTGGTTGCAACGCTCATGTTTGCATACGCTGGCATCTTATATGTAACGGCAGCAGGAAAAGGTGCGGATCAGGTAAAAAAAGCACACGGCATTTTCGTCAATGTGTTCGTAGGACTCGTGATTGTACTTATTTCATGGCTTTTGATTGATATTGGTTTTTCAGTGCTTACCGGCCAAGGGCTTTCTGTGTGGAGCCATATCGACTGCATTGCAAACCCAATAACGAAGGCATTTCCTGATGCGCCTGCAGACACTGGTGGCGCTGGTTCATGGGGATCAACATTAGATACATCTGTTCCTACTAAAGCTCTTTCTTCTGGGGCTCTTGATCAGGCGGAAGCAGTTCGCCGTTTAGTTGCAGCAGGTGTATGCACTCCTTCTACATGTTTAGCGGGAGGCTCTCTTGAAGGAATAAAATCAAACACGATAGATCAATTGATACAAATTCATAAAGCGTGCAATTGCCAATTTACGATAACCTCAGGAGTGCGTTTGGATGGCACGCCTCATTCCACTGGTTATAAAGTAGATCTCCGTACCAACAACAAGGCTCTCGATACCTTTCTTAGCGGTCTCAGTCCTGGTGAAGACCACCCGGGTTGGGATAAGAAGAATAAAGTTGCGGCAACGGTACATCATGACAACTGCGGAAATTTATACGCACTTGAAAAGCCTCTTGCTGGCAGTAGTTCAGGCGCTCATTGGGATTTAAGTATTGTGAATGGTGTATGCGCTATGTAAGCTACTAAAATGATTTCAAAAAACACATTATTGTTTGCCATTGGAACACTCTTTCTTTTGATTGTTACGGGAGTATTGTGTTTTTTCGCTTTCACTTCGTCTTCACCCGCCTCTCCAGTTTCATCTTCCAATGCTTTACTCCCTATATCTTCATCTAAAACTGATACATCCACCCGTCCTTCTACTTCTCAAGCTATTCTAGGAACAAATAAGACTCCAACCTTCACACTTCGAGGTATTGTAGGCTCAATGAATGTAGTGGATTTTAGAAAGAGTACGGATGTTGCTTCAACGAGTGACGAAGTATTTTTAACATGGACTCAGAGTTCTGAAGAGTATCAGGCCTTCTATCTCCCCACTAATCAATCCTTCACGATAGTTCTTTTAAAAGAGCCGATAGCTGAGATTCGCCGAAAAGCAACCCTTGATGTTGAAGCAAAATTAGGAATTTCAAGCAAAGATATCTGTGGATTAGTTGCTGAAGTTATAGTCCCCTTTCAAGTAAATAGTTTTTATGCAGTAAAAAATCTTGGGTTCCCAAACTGTCCTGGCGCAGAAAAATTTGAAGGAGATTAAAAAATCCCCTCTTCTACAGAAGAGGGGATTTTTTAATCCGTTTTCCTTTCTGTATTAATCTATGCCGCAAAAAGAAGAGAGTTCTGTTCCAAGTCCTGAACGATCACCTCTAGCTACTCGAGCGCGAAGTGCAGCGCATTTCTTTTGCATCGCCGCCTCCCTTTGAGCACCTGCAGCTTGCATAGCGATTATTTTTGGATCTGTTTTAGCTCTAGCTTCGTACGCTCTTCTTGCTGCCCGCTCCTCAGGGCTCACGCTCGCGTCAATTTCTGCCTGAGTCATAGGTTTCTGCCACGGCTGTGCCATTGTGCCACCTGCCATGAAAAACGAGAGCAGGCCTATGAATGCGTCTCTCCCTTTGCTTAGAGTATTTCTTCGTGACCCCTTACGAAATCCTTCCATAAAGAAAATTGATGTTTATATAAAAAATTACCTGAAAGTCAATACCAAACTACCCCGTTTCAGGGATGGGGTCAAGAGCATTTAGAAATTAAGGTGGATTGTCTTAGATAGGCTTTCTAAGCAGGCTTAGTCCGCTTCCTCTGTTTGATTTAGCGATGAATCAATACGGTGCATGTCCCTCGGGAACATGGTTGCCTCGCGAATGTTTTCAAGTCCTAAAATCTGCATGGTCA
Organism: Patescibacteria group bacterium; assembly: GCA_040390955.1. Taxonomy (GTDB): domain Bacteria; phylum Patescibacteriota; class Minisyncoccia; order Phycocordibacterales; family Phycocordibacteraceae; genus Phycocordibacter. The sequence goes on along the minus strand of JAZJXK010000008.1, from coordinate 4,844 downwards.
TACGCTCAGCACCGAAGGCAAATCCCCCTTCAGGTGGGACGCCGTAACGAAATGCCTCCAAAAACATGCTGATTTTTTCTGGATTCATCCCCCACTCTTTTACGTGCTCTAGAAGTTGCTGATAGTTATTGATGCGTCGCCCACCTGAGAGCCACTCACGTCCGCGACACAAAAGGTCTACGCCTTCGTTAAACTCAGGATTTTCAGGGTTTGGGTATACGTAAAAAGGTTTTTGTTTTGTAGGGTAGCCGTACACATACACAAAGTCAGAGCCTGTTTCCTCTTTTACAATTTCGCAAAGGATTCGCTCGTCTTCCGCATTCAAATCTTTATCACCTCGCACGTCTCGTCCAGAAGATGTAAATATCTTTTCCTGCGCCTCAGTCAAGGTCATGGTTGGAGTGTGTTCAAGAAGTACTGGTAGTTCTGCCTTGAGGTGGGCTAGCTCAGCACTGCAACGCTCTCCCAGTTGTTTCAAAATAAAACGTACTGTGTTTTCAGACATATCACGTATGTCTTCCCATGAATTAATGAACGCCCACTCGGCGTCGAGCGAAACAACTTCTGTTAAGTGGCGAGTAGTTGCAGAAGGTTCTGCACGAAATATTTTGTTGACTGAAAAGACACGTTCAAACGCGGTCATCACAATTTGCTTATACAACTGTGGCGACTGAGAGAGGTATGCTTTTTTTCCAAAGTACTGGACTTCAAAGACCTCTGCTCCACCCTCAGCGGTTGCAGGGGTAATTGAAGGCGCTTGAAACTCAAGAAAATCCTGCGACTTCATGTACTGCCGGAACGAATCAATGATGACGGCTTGGATTTTAAAAATCGCCTGATTGCGCGAATGTCTTAGTGTTAGTGCGCGGTGATCAAGTTCGGTTGTGAGATCAAGGTTATATCCTGATTCAGACATATCGAACGGAAGTGGTTCTGCTTCCGCCAAAACGTTGATAGCAAGGACTTCAAGTTCAATAGCGCCATTCTGTACCTTTTCGTTTATGTTTTTTGGTGGGCGCGCATTTACTTTAGCGGTTACCTCAACAACGTATTCATGGCGGAGTGTTTTTGCAGTTTCAAGTGCAGGACTTGCAGGAAGTACTACTCCTTGCACTTTGCCAGAGCGATCACGGAAATCGAAGAAAATCATCTTACCCTGATCGCGACGAACATCCACCCATCCTTGAATGAATACTTCTTCTCCTACGTGTTCGTTTAAATCTTTGATTAATGCTCTCTTCATGATGTTCGAATTTTAAAACTATAATCTATTACCTGTAACCTATCATAGGGTGACTCCCACTTTCTTACGTACGTCTATCATTTTTGCGCTCGCGATAGATCTCGCTTTTTCTCCACCTTCTTTGATAACCTTCTTCACTTCCTCATCCGTTAATGACTCACGCTTCTCACGCATTGGAGCTATGACGCTCTCGATATCCTCAATCAAAGCCTCTTTAAGGGCTTTGTAGTTCTTCTTATTTGCTTCATAGAGGGGCGTGAGCTCCGCTTCGCTTCTGAAGAGTGAGTGAATTGCATACACATTCTCCGGCCTGTCTCCAGAAGAGTCAGTGACGATGCTCATCACTGCTTTTGTTATTTCATCTTTTGATCCGAAAAGTGGTATGACATTACCATAGCTTTTCGACATCTTTGCGCCATCAATACCAGGGACTACTCCTACGCCTTTCAGAATCTGCTCCTCAGGCTCCTTAAACGTATTTCCGAATGCGATATTGAACTTACTTGCAGCTTCCCGCGCATATTCAATGTGCTGACGCTGATCTTCTCCTACCGGAACGATATCTGTGTCATAGAGAAGAATATCTGCCGCCATGAGCATCGGATACGTGAAGAGGCCCGCATTAGCTTCAAGGCCTTTTGCTACTTTGTCCTTATACGCATGTCCTTGCATCAAAAATGGCACGGTCACTAAACAATCAAATATCCACGCAAGCTCCGTGTGTTCTGGTACATCGGATTGTTTGAAAATAGTTGCGTGAGTTGGATCGATACCAATCGCGAGGTAATCTTTCGCGACATCGAGAATGTTTTTATTCAGCTGAGAAGGATTCCGGAGGGATGTAAGTGCATGATAATCCACGATCATGAGAAAACTCTCATAGTCCCCATAGAGATCTACAAACGGCTTTAGTGCCCCGAAATAGTTGCCGATATGGAGCGCCCCAGAAGGTTGAAGCCCCGTTAAAAGCCGCTTCTTTATCATGATAGATGTTTAACCTGAAAGCTAAAACCTGACACCTGAAAACTGACTTGTAGCATGAAGTCAATAATAGCAGAAAAAGAGCATATCTTCAGAGCCTATGGATTTAAAACAAAAGACCCTTTCGGGTCTTTTGTGAGAAGCAAAACTGAAGTTTATTTCGATGCCTTTCTCTTTTTTGCATCAGCCTTTTTTGCAGCCATGTGCACTTTGTGTATGTGTGCCCAAGACTTTTTAAGGTCGGCAGTTACCTTTGCTACTTCTTCTGCTGTTGAACCTTTAAGCGCAGCGTAACGCTTTACTACTTCATCTACTGTGCGAATGTATACCGCACGGTCAAGAACACCCATTTTTTCTACTGCATCCATAACATCTGCGCGAGCCTTGAGCATCCAGCTCTTAGCAAGTTTTCGATGCTTTGCAGAATGTTTAGCACCGTACAACCAGTATGCTCCTACCGCGGCAGCAGCTGCAGCCGTAAGTCCTGCTGCCATGCCAATTTTTGCTCCTACATTGTTTTTCTTTTCCATATCTGTTTATTAGTTGATACCTGCCCCAATTATATCATATCGGCTTTTTACTCTTTCTTTTTCTTTGGGCGTGGAATGAGGCTTGTAAAGAAAGCTAGAATCATATCGGCCATTGAACCGACCTTTCTCCCCTTTCTCTTCATGTCTTCACGAAGTTCATTAAAATCCGTTTCGAGCTTCCCTGCCGCATCTTTCGCTTTGGTTGATATTTCGCGAATATCTCTGAGGATTTGAATCACGTACCACGCCGCAACAAGAAACGCTGCAGTACAAACAACCACAGCAATTGCCGTAATAAAAAAGAAAATGTCTGCATGTATGAGTGTGTTCATTCCACTCAGTATACCTCGGAAAAATTTGGTAAGTTATTTTTGCTATTTTGACAAGAATAGCGAAAAATGCGATAATAAAAAAATGGCACGAGAAGTTTTTAGAAAGGAAGAATGTTCCTCTTACGCTGAAACAGAGAGCTACCACGGAGGCCCCGAGGTCGAAAGTGCGTTGCATTTGGAAGAAGGAATATCTTTAAAAGGCAAGAATATCTATTTCGGTGGCAACTTGCCCAGTCGATGGGATTTTGGAAATGAGATGGTGCGTCGAGGAGCTCGCGTCACCATGCGTGATGTTAATGTGTTTGCAAACCCTTTGACTCGTCCAGGGAAGCGAGCTCCAGAATTCAAAAAAAAGAATCGTTTCGATCAAGTCGTTATCTATATGGGACTTGCCTTCTACAAAGGTAAGGCTTTGGGGGAGATTTTGAATGCGAGCATGAATAGCGTTAACTTTAAAGATAAAGGAGAGTTTAAAGCAGTAAGCCTCGATTTTACTTCTATGGAAAACGCAGCTCCTGCGAATGCTTCCGAAGTAGCGCTACACGCTCTTATGCATCGTTTTTTTCAAGCAGGGGGCTTCGATTCTCATCAAGGGTCTGTAACTCGAAAAACAATTCAAAATGTTTTAGAGAAGAAAGGTTTAGATTCTAAGCTCGTAGTAGAGGAAGCAATTCATATGCGTCCAGTCGGAGCTGGCGGTTGGGGTGAACTCTACGACTTATCGAGGATGCTGGCAGAGCAAAGTGGAGAAGCAGCTCTCGGGATGAGTAAAGTTCCACCTTTGATCCGAGCTCTATTTTTGAATGGAAAGATTAAAGAGTATCAAGACCTTGAGATGTCATTAAAAGCAGTCCAGGAGGAAATCAAAATTCTTGCTAAAAATAAAACGACTACTCCTACTGGCACGCCACCTACAATTCATACTGTCACTGTCAGGGCAAGAGAGGAAGCTCCATAATGAAGGTGGAGCCTTTACCGGCACCCTCAGACTCTGCCCATATTTTTCCTTTATGTGCTTCGACATGGGCCTTGGTGACGAAAAGTCCAACGCCAGTTGATGCAGGGTTAACACGTTTCGAGTCTTCGCCAGGACGGAAGAGCTGGAAAAGGTTTTTCAAAGTTTCGGTAGTCATACCAACACCAGTATCTTTGAGCGTAAAGCGTGCAACCGGTCCAATTTTCTTAACACTCAAATTCATCTCCCCTGTTGGTGTGTATTTGATGGTGTTATCAAGAAGATTATTCAATACTTCGTTCATTTTCGATACGTCAATTTTTGCCTTTACGCCGTCAAGAGCAGGGTCGTAGGTTGCACTGAGTTTCAACCCTTTCTTTTCAGCGTTCGGCGTAAAGGCCGTCACAGCAGTTTTTACAAGTGGTAGAAGTTCTATATCAATAAAATCGTACTTCATTCTTCCCTGCTCTATACGTGATACATCAAGATACGTTTCCACTGACTTTGCCATATCGGTTGCCCTATCAAAAACCTGCTGAAGTCCCTCCTGCCCTGCTGCGGTGAGTTTCCCATACGAACCATCAAGCAAGAGTGAAATGAAATTTCTAATAATGGTGAGTGGTGCGCGAAGGTCGTGAGATGCCATTGAAAGGAATTGCGACTTCAATCTATCGAGTTCCTTCAGTTTGTCGTTTGCTGTTGAGAGATTAGTAGCTAGCTCTTCCACTTCCTCACGTAACTCTACCTCACGCATGACGCTACGCACCAAAAATATTGACGCGACAAGCGTTAAGAGGAATGCA
>JAZJXK010000007.1:0-26874 GCA_040390955.1 Patescibacteria group bacterium | reverse complement strand
TGTTGATATTGCTCGTGTCCATTAGGGTGTTTCCCCCTTTCAGGAGCACCGCTTCGAAGTTGCGGATGGTTATAAGTGGTCGTAGGTCATTGTCGTGCATCCCACTACCACTTTGCACAAGATCTGCCGTTATGTCTGCAACACCAAATGCGGGGGCACCTTCTACTGAGCCATCCATGTACTCGATTGATTTTGGAGTTATATTTTTCTCAGCAAAGTAGTTTGCCACTATCTTCGGGAATGATGTGGCTATTATTTTCCCATTGATATCCTCTAATCTTTTTATTGATGAGTCTTTAGGGATTTGAATAACGAGCGAAGATTCAGCACTGCCTAGCTTTGCTGCAATGAGCTTTTCTAGACCCATTTCAATTGCTTTATCTTCCCCGGCAATACCAAAATCCGCTTGTCCTCGCTCGACTAATTTTGGTATATCGCTTTGTTTGAATAAGCCAATTTTTATATACGGAGCCACAATAGGCGAAATAACCACTCTTTTATCGCGTTTTTTTGGATCAATTTCTGGTGTATCTATTCCAGCAGCTTCGAGACACGTAGATAATAATGCCCACGAAATTGCTGAAAGCCTACCGTCTTTTTGGATGGCGATTCGGAGTTCCTTCCGTGCTTCTAGTGCTTTAGAGAGAATGTCAATTGCTTCTTTCATATTTTTTATGGCCACAAAGGTCGCTACCCCCTCCCTTTTTTATTTTTATTTTCTCTCTCTCGCTATGTATCACTGTAGTACTACAGTGATACATAGCGAGACGGGTGAAAAAAGAGAGTGTACGGAGGTAGGCGGGCATTAGATGGTATTTATATTTTGTAAATTAAAAAACCGCCTTGAGGGCGGTTACGTTAGGGAAATTCTCACGTGATGAATTGTTACTTTTTATTCAATCGAGATATCGCCGTGCGGTAACCGCCCTGCCCATGGTGGAGCCAATGTGATACACGGGTAACCGTAGTGGTGGAAGCGCCTGTTTCATCGGCCGCACTGCGGTATGAAACGTCCTTTGCAAGGAGGCGTGCAATGGCAAAACGCTCGGACATGTTGTCTATTTCTTCAGTCGTGCAAAGATCCCGCAAGAATGCAGAACATTCCTCACGATTTTTGAGTGCCAAAAATGCATCATAGAGCGCCGAGAGGCTCTGACTCGTAGTCGCTTTTTTTCTTGTTATGCCAGTAGTTCCCATATGTATCACTGTAGTACTACAGTGATACATACTATAACAAGGGTGTGCAGATGACGTCAAGCGGCTTTTTGGGCATGGTGCCAAGTGATAGAATATTGCCTCTATGATGGATATTGAACGAGTAGGGGCTCTCGAGCGGGTATTGAATGACCAATACGAAAACGCGTACGAAAATCTGCCCAGCGTCATTTCTGGAATTTTGAATCCGCGACTTTTAAAAATGAAGGCTACTTTCCGGAGGTAATCTGTTAGTGACCTTCAATGACATTGACGAGTCTTTGGGTGAGTGTTGGAGCAGTCGTGAGAGCAAAGGTGTGCGCTTCTGTTTCTATATCTCCCTGGAGGTACGTATCAATAGGCGTCCCTGCTTCTTTTTGGAAATCGCGAATGATGTATGAAGTTGCAATGGCACGCAGATCTCTCGATGCAGTGTCAGGTGCATCGGTTGCAGTAACCACAATACCCATGAGTACCCCGTCTTCGTTGGTTACTGCACCGCCTGAAGCCCCTTGCTGAGCAACAATTGATCCGCCGAGTGAAAATAAATCAAGGGTGTCAGTGTTAAAGGTAAACACATCGCCTACGTGTGTGATTGCTGAAGCCGCATAGAGTTCTCTTTGCACCGTAATCCCACCCAAAAATCCTGCAGGGTAACCCGCAGCAAGCATGGTCTGGCCTTCGCTTGGCGGATTGATGGCAATAGGAAGGAAGGGGAATGCTGCAGGTAGTGTGACGCTTGAGCTTACCGTGCCGGTAATGCGAAGGAATGCGTAGTCATGCTCGCCGTTTCCTGTCGGTTTTGATTGGTTTATTTTCTGCGCATTGTCCGCAATCCACGATGGGGGAAGGAACAGAAGTTCCGCTGTGTACTTTGGTTGTGCAGGGCTTCCGGTACGGATCACGCACTGCACGAAATCGGGCGATGGGTAGTCTTTAAGAAGGAAGTATTGTCCTACGTGTGAGTTCGTTATGATGACACCACGAGGATCTATCATTACTCCGCTTGCTGAAATTGAATTCAGGGGGCCTGAAGCTTTAGTAACACAAATGATGTTAACAATTGATGCACGCACGCGCTCATTTAAAGCAATGGATGACGGGGGGATGTTGCTCACGAGTTCCGTGCCGGGAGTCGTTGTCGGTGCTATTGGTTCTTTTGTGGGAGTGACGGTTGGTTTTGGTACTGGCGGTGCTTTTGCGATTGGTTTGGTGACGGTGCTTGTCGCAGTTTTAGTAGGGACTATTTTTGCTGTGGTAGTTGCAACTGTCGGCGTACTGGTTGCTCCGTGCGGCACACTCACTCCTGTTGTTGTCGCAACAGGCTCGGCTGAAACTGAAACGTCACCCTTTAGTCCTGAAACGCCGGCAAGTATTGCGAGCGCAAGACCTGCGAGTGCAAAAAGAATAGTGCGAATGAATACGAACATTCAACTAGCGTATAGCCTTTAGGCGCTAGCGTCTAGCTTTCAAAACAAGTCATATTTTGCTAGAGTACGCTCTACGCGGGATTAGTTTAATGGTAGAACATCAGTTTTCCAAACTGATGGCAAGGGTTCGATTCCCTTATCCCGCACAAAAAAGCTTGGTTTTTTGTGCGGGATAGCGAGCCAAGGGTTTGGCTCGCGTAAGGGAATCGAAAAGCGCAGGCATATTTTTGTTTGCGCCCCGCAAGGCAAAAATGCCGAGCTGGGGAGTAAACATGAACTGCTTCATGTTTACTCCGATCCCGCTTCGGGAATGGTTGGTGCCATAGGTAACCCATAGGAGGAACGCGAGAAATTTCCGTCAGGAAATTTACTTGTGACCGATTCCCTTATCCCGCAGATAGATAGGTCGAGAATTGTAGCCAATTCCCTCCATATTTGATTTATTCCTTCACAGGTATATTATTTTCTTTATATGGCCGATGGTAACTTTCGTGGTGAAGCAAAGTACGACTGTCGCAAGTGTAGAGATACTGGCGTGCATTTCTTCGCTGGTTTTCCAGCACGATGCGCATGTTCTGCAGGGGCAACAGCCATCCTACCTAAGGATTCTCCGCTACCTTTTAAATATCCGTTCTCTAAATAACAAAACACCCGCCATTGGCGGGGTTTTTGTTATTTAGGAAGTTTCTCTTCCTAAAAGCTGACAGCTGAAACCTGTAAGCTACTTCACTGCATCCTTAAGACCTTTTGCTGCGCGGAATTTTGGTACGCGCATTGAAGGAACTTTAATAGATTCACCAGTGCGAGGATTGCGGCCAGTGCGTGCAGGGCGCATTTTTGTTGAGAAAATGCCAAGTCCTGCGATTGATACTTCGTCACCTTTCTTCAAGGCGCTGATTATTGAATCAACAACGGTTTCTACAACCTGCTCTGATTGCGTTTTTGTTCCGCCGAGCATGTCATGAACTTTTCCTGCGAGATCTGCTTTATTCATAGTTGTGAGCTAGTGGCTAATCGCCGTTATCTAAAAGGCGTTAAAACATTATATACACAGGCTTTTTTCCTGCAATACCACGTGGTGTCTATTGACAATAAAGAAAGTATGAGTTAGAATATAAAGATGTCTAATGAAAATACAGTTCAAATAACTCATGACCGTAGCGGATTCTTCAAGGCTCTTGAGGATGCTTATTCTGTACACGGTGGAGAGCTCGATGGGGGAGAAGAGAAGAAGTCAGGAAAAGGAAAACCAAAAAAGGATTGGGATACGCTTGTTCGAGAGTTTTTGGCAAAAAGAGGCTTCTAAATAACACTTCAAACACTAAAAAACGCCCGTGAAGGGCGTTTTTTAGTGTGAGAAAGGTCTCTAGTGAGCGAATTCTATGGTTCGAGTCTCTCTAATGACGTTAATTTTTACCTCGCCAGGATAGTGCATCTCATTTTCGACGCGCATTGCGATATTTCGAGCCAAATCGTGTGCCTGAAGATCTGAAATCTCATCAGGTTTTACAAAGATGCGCACCTCACGGCCAGCTTGAATGGCATATGCCTTTTCAACACCAGGGAAGGAAGTAGCGATGGCCTCAAGTTCCTGCAAGCGCTTGATGTAGTTTTCAACCGAGTCTCTTCGTGCACCTGGGCGACCTCCTGAAATCGAATCCGCTACCTGCACAATGAGTGATTCCATTGTTTCGTATGGATATTCCTCGTGGTGTGCCTGCATTGCCTGAATGACGCGCTTATCAACACCAAACTTCTCAAGGATTCTTCGTCCAATTTCAACGTGCGTTCCTTGAACAGCGTGGTCAACGGCCTTACCGATGTCATGAAGAAGTGCTCCCGTCTTTGCGACTTTCACATCAAGACCAAGCTCTGTAGCAAGAACGCCTGCAATGTGCGCCATTTCAATCGAGTGCTGGAGTACATTTTGACCATAGCTCGTACGGAAGTAGAGTCGGCCAAGAATACCCATGAGGCGCGGATCAAGACCGTGAATACCACACTCATACGCTGCTTGCTCAGCTTTTTCTTTCATCACTTTTGCAATTTCATCTTTTGCTTTTTCTACAGCGTCTTCAATACGTGCAGGCTGGATGCGTGCATCAATAATGAGATTCTCCAGTGCAACACGCGCGACGTTTCTTCGTACGGGGTCAAAGCAGGAAAGGGTAATGGCGCCTGGTGTGTCGTCAACAATGAGGTCAACACCTGTCGCGCGCTCAAACGCACGAATATTTCTTCCTTCGCGTCCAATAATTTTTCCCTTAATATCGTCTGACGGAATTGGAACCGAAGAGGTGAGTACGTCAGAGTGCACAGAGTTGCCCATGCGGTGAATGGCAGTGGTAAGAATTTCGCGTGCTTTTGCATCAAGCCGCTCCTTGCCGTCAATTTCAAGTTTTTGAACACGCACCATCATGTCTTCCTCATGATTTTTCTCAATTGTTTTGAAAAGTTCTTCTTTCGCTTCCTCCTCAGTGAGCTTCGCGGTGTCTTCAAGAGCTTTTTCTCTATCGAGAATGAGCTTATCAGCACGCTCTTTAATACGTTTCACTTCTTCTATTTGCGCTTTAATGCGCTCCGCTTCTCTGTCTATATCAAGCTGACGCTTATCAAGAAAAGTTTCTTTTTCCCCGATGCGTTTTTCTTTCGCAACAAAAGCCTCTTCACGCATGCGAAGATCTTCACGAAGACCACTCTCTAACTTTCCCGCCTCTTTTTCTCCTGCGGAAATAATTTGCTTTGCCTCCTCCCTTGCTTCAAGCAATTTTTGCTTGATTTGGAGTTCCACTGAACCTTTCTGTCCTAAGGCAACGAGCCAGCGCAGGGCATATCCGGCAGCAATGCCAATAAGACCCGTGAGGGCTAGGACGATGAGTAATGTAGTTGTAGACATACGTGCACGTGTGGCGTGCCAATGTATACAAAATTAAATTAAACCTAAACGGTGTGTTCTTCTCTCAAAAGAGTACTGAAAATTCTGCCTAAAATAACACTGTGCGTCATGGATTAACCTTTGTTTTGTATTAATCGGTCGTCAAACACTATTCAAATTTTGATCTTAAAAGGAACCTTTTCAGTGTATCAGAGGGGGTGAAGGGGGGCAATTGCATGCCTACCTCAGAGGTGTACAATTTTGTAGTTATGGGTCGAATCGTTATATGGGGTGAAGGTGATGTATCGGAACCCATTATACGAGGTACCCTAAACGCTTCGTATAATAGATCGTACTCAGACGTTGATGACAGTTGGGATCAAGCTCAAGTAGAAAGAGGCTTGAAAAGCCTTGATCATCTTGACGTAATTCGAAAGTTTTTTAAAGAGAGAAAGCCAAAACCTTATACTGGTAGAGAAGGCTGGTAAAAATATACTATATGGCTAGAGGAGAAATGAGGTCGCCTGGTGTCGATATGGGTCCAGTGAAGCAAGCACTGCTTCAGACTGGTCGCAATGCATACCAAACAGGTGATATTACTCGTATAGAAAGCGTGAAAAAATTACTTAAATTTTTCGGATTCCCAGTAGGCCTCTAGTCTTTAGCCGCTCCTTTTGAAGGACGAAGTGCCCTCCTTGCGTTATCTCACACTTTGTGGCATTTTTGCGGATATGGGTACAGAGAAAAAAGCGCCCCTTACAGAAAGAAGATTGAGGATAAAAATCAGGCGTCACTACGACGACCTTGCAACACGAAGCGCACAAAGCGCAGGAGATACTCGCTCTAAAATGCGGGAGTACAGAGCCCACTTAGTGGAGCGGTACGGCTCCCTTGTTGAGGCGGCAAAGAGAAGCGCAAGTTTTCGGACAACATTCAGGATTACTAAATAGTACGTTTCAAACACGCATTAAAAATCTCCACTCAAAAGCGGAGATTTTTAAGATTATGCGTTCGCTGCGAATTAGTCTTTGGAACCTCTCTTGTAGATGTCATCAATGATGCCGTATTTTTTTGCCTCATCCGAAGTCATCCAGTAGTCGCGTTCAGCATCAGCTTCAACTTGTGCGTAGGTCTTGCCAGTGTTTTTAGCGAGAATCTTCGTCAAATTCTCTTTGGTGCGAAGGATGTGCTTTGCGGCAATCGCAATGTCTGTTGCCTGACCTTCCACGCCACCCATCACTTGGTGAATCATGACTTCCGAGTTTGGAAGGGTGAAGCGCTTGCCTTTCTTGCCAGCTGAAAGAATAACCGCTGCGGCTGATGCTGCAATACCCACACATACTGTTGCGATATCAGGCTTCACGTAGTTCATGGTGTCGAGAATCGCAAGGCCTGCGGTTACGGATCCACCTGGAGAGTTTATATAAAGGTATACATCTTTTTTAGGATCTTCTGCTTCAAGGAAAAGAAGCTGTGCAATGACGAGGTTTGCGGTGTAGTCATCAATAGGGCCACCCAAGAAAACAATGCGCTCTTTCAAAAGGCGCGAATAAATGTCATACGCGCGCTCACCGAGGGATGTCTTTTCAATAACCATCGGCACGACGTTGTTTGAATGAGGTTGTATTTTTTTGTTTGGCATAGTGCTTTAACTATACTCCAGCTCCACTTTTCACGCCAAGTCTAATCACAAAGAAGTCGTTTTCCGGATGCTACCGAAACTAAATCCATGAAACTGGGTGTGAAAAACCAAGGATAAAAAAGCTTCCATACTGGCACTCAATATCAAGACCGTATCCGAAGCAGCAAGGAGAGCAGAGATACTGCGGGCAAATCCAGGGATGTATATGCCGAAAGCATTGGTTTGAGAACTGTAGAATAGCCTTGAAAAATAAGGCTTTTTGGTTTATCCACAGCCTCGGTCTCTTATCCAGACTTTACAAAAATGGCTTACTTGTGTAGGATCAAACTATCGGTCTTACAACTAACAATTAGATATGAAAGAAACCTCAGACGACAAAATAGAGACAATTGATATCACTCCCGACAAAAGCATCTATCACAAGATAGGTGAGGCAAATTATTCAATTTCAGATGCACTTGCCGAGTTGGTTGATAACTCCATCGATGCCGCCAATGAAGACGGTGTCGAAATTTACATCGTATTGGATAAGAAGGCAGAAAAAATACTTATTGAAGATAACGGCATTGGAATGAACAAGGAAAGAGCTTCCAAAAGCCTCGTTCTTGCTCATTCCCAAAAAAAGGAAGCCCTCGGTGAATTTGGATTGGGTTTAAAGTCAGCATGTACCAGTCTAGGTAGAATTTTTTCAATAACCAGTACTCCGATAGGTTCCGAGGAAAGATACACACTCGAGTACGATCGAGATAAATTCTTAAAGTCCGACGACTGGAGTCATTACCCTCTTGCAATATCAAAGGTTCCAAAAAACGAACACGGTACAAAAATTGAAATCAGTAATCTAAAAATAAAATTGTACGACGCACTTGTTACACGACTGAAGGACGACTTGGCGAAAAGATATGGGCCTTATATCGAGCACAATAACGTTGTCATCAAGGTCGGCTTAAGAAGAGAAACAGCTAAAGCATGCATCCCTACTGCAAGCAAACTCGTTGAAGGTTCAAGAAAGGAATTTTCTTACATGCTTTCAAAAGGAAGCCTTATCTCTGGATGGTACGGTCTCCTTGAGGTGGGATCACAAAAACAAAGCGGCTTCAACATGTTCAGACGGGGTCGATTAATAAGAGTCGCAGAAAAACTTGGTTATAGTTACCACCCAAGTTTGATGAGCATAGCAGGAGAAATAAATTTGGACTCTGTGCCAGTCACTCACAATAAGAGAGAATTCATCGTTGAGTCAGCGGAATTTAAAGAATTTATTAAAAACTTCTGGGGGGATCAGAGCGAAAAAATAAAAGGGAAGATTGACGAAATAACTAAGATCGCTCGAGAGCGTGCAAACCAAGAAAAAGCGGATAGCATGCCACCAGAAAGAAAGGAGACAATAAAAAACAACCTCCTCAACGCACTTAATAGACTCGATGAATTCAAGGAACTGGCTTATCCAGACTTATATAAACCACAAAAAAGATCTGAGGCAGGGAAAAACGACCTTAAAGAAAGTAGGGATGCTGATCTACGTGTGGCTAAAGAAGAAGAGATTCAAATTTCCAAGGAAGAAGAAAGGGGTCAACGCACTCCAAGGAAGACCCAACCTCAAACTGCGAAGTTCATTATGGTAGGTGGAAAAAAGTTTAGATTCGAATTCTTCCTTAAAAATCTTGCTAACGATTCAATCGATAAAGAAACCATCATCAATCAAGACAATGTGATTGAAATATATATTAATACGGGGTTTAAGGGTTACACATTAACAAAAGATTCTGACTTCTATTCGACCTTTCATATAGCAGAAGCGATTGCAGAACTATATGTCCAGGAGGCGGGACAAAAAATGGAAAGAGTCTTTGAGCTACGCAATAGCTTGATTTACGAAGTCGCGTCTCTTGTCTTCGAAGAGGAAGAATATAAAAAACTAGAAAGAACCGAAAAAGAGCTTGCAGTAATTACTCAAAAGAAGAAAGAGATAGAAAATAAAAGAATGAGTGCAAGCCTTAGATAATCACATAACGAAGAAAAATATGGCAAACTATCATGTAACAAATCCGAAAGGTTCCGACGTATGGAAAGTAATAAAGGCGAAAGCAGACCGAGCTTCTGCAACAGCGTCGACTCAGGCAAAAGCTGAGTTCATAGCAAAACAACTCGCTCACAAAACGGGCGGTGGAGAAGTGCGCATACACAAACCGAATGGTGGACCTATACGCGACACAGATACGGTCGCACCTGCAAAAGACCCTAATCCACCGAAAGATAAAAAACACTAGAATATGTCGTGGGAGGATACCTTTCGGTCATGGGGTGCAGCTCCAGGCAGCACCGAACAACAAAAAATGGAAAATGCGGAGACTGCCATTCGAAAAGCTGTCGCAGCCCACGATAGACTTTCAAAATTGGACATCTCAATAATTTTGCAGGGATCTTACCAGTCGCGTACGAACGTACGCAATGACAGCGACGTTGATATATGCGTATGTTTAAATTCAACTTTCTTTGATAGATACCCAGCGGAAAAAGGGCGAGCTCATTACGGAAACTCAGATGGAACTGTTGATTTTGGAGATTTTCGTTTTTGGGTACATACAGCGCTTGGAGATCATTTCGGATACGAAAATGTGGAGCCAGGTAACAAGGCTTTTGATATTCGTGCCAATACCTACCGCATAGACGCTGATGTTCTCCCAGCTTTCGCTTATCGTTTTTACCACGGGCATGAATACAATGACTACATCCAGCCTACGGGGATTGCGTTTGATACCGTTGACGGAACGGAACGTATTATAAACTGGCCTCATCAGACATACGAAAATGGCAAAACAAAGCAAGGAAATACTAGCCATAGATACAAAAAGATGGTTCGCATTGTAAAAAGATTGCGCAACACTCTTCAAGAAGAGGGTTCCTCTGAAGCCAAAGATATAGGATCGTTTCTTATCGAAAGCATGGTATGGAATGCCTCAGACAGTAGTTTTAATCACTCAAACTATACGGACGACATGCGTTCCGTCCTTGCGTACTGCTTCAATGAAACTTTAGAGACAGGCTCGTATGCAAATCTATATGAAGTTAATAAACTAAAAAAACTATTTGGCTCACACCAGCCATGGACACGAACACAAGCGCATGCGTTCTTTTCAAAGGCGTGGGACCGAGTCGGTTTTAAATGATATGGAAAAAGTAAATACCACTGTAAAAATATACGCCCAAGTAATCTCTTTCCTCACGATATGGGCTGGTGTGATTCTCATTTCTGGGATTTTCAATACTGTAGATTTATGGCAAACAATAGCGCTCATACCTCAAGCCATAACGATCTATGCGATCGTCTGTGTATTGTTCATTAAGTGGATTTGGAGATGGGAACTCCTTCAAGGGTGGTTGATTAAAGTGCCAGACCTTCAAGGTACGTGGCGCGGAGAGTTAAGAAGTGACTGGATTAATCCTGAAACAAATTCAGGGATAGCCCCCATACCCATAATCGTTGTTATAAAACAAACGTTTTCCTCTATCAAATGTACGTTGATGACCCAGGAGTCAACAAGCTACAGTACTGCTGCTGAGATAGTAAAGGGAGGAGACGGAGATCTACATCTGACTTACAATTACACGAATAGGCCGAGAGTTACACTTCGAGACAGGAGTCAAATACACGATGGAGCAGCAATCTTGCGCCTAATAAAGAAACCCGAACAAATGTTGGAGGGAGAGTATTGGACTAGCCGAAAAACACGTGGAGAAATTACTCTGAAGTTCTCATCTCACAAGCTAGAGGAAAGATTCACGTAAAGGTTGAACTTTAAAAGTCCTATCCTATAAAACATCCTAGTACTTCAAATGTAAAACGGTATGGCACCATAAGGCTAATGCTTGGTTTTTGTGAACCAACCATCCTTGATGGGACTCCTCAGTTTGAAAAGCTAGAGTTTTTTATTTTGCCTCTTCAGATTTTTCTTCAATAAGCTCAGTTGGTTCTTTGGAGATTGAAGCGGCACCGAGGAGTTCCCAAACTTTTTCACGCATGACGGTGGCACGGACATACTGATGAGCACGGTCATGTTCTACTCCCTGTTCAATGAGTGCGTGCGCAAGGCGCTCTTCATCCTTTGAATCAGCTTCTATTTTTTCAGCGCGGGCTATTTCACCAAATATAAGGTCGAGTGAGACGCGCTTTTCTGCAGGAACTTGGAGTTCTGCACGGATGGTGTCTTCGGTTTTGCCGATGCGCTTTAGGTAGTCGTTAAAAGGAACACCTTGCGCTGCGACATCGCGCTTGGTTGCATCAAGTAGTGCTCCCGTTTCTTCACCAATCAAAACGCGAGGGATGCTACATGATGCTTTTTCAATCAAGGCTTCTGCAATTGCACCACGCTTCTTTTGAAGTTCACGCTCTTTTACTGCGCGCACTGACTCTTCTTTGAGGAAATGCTCTACGGCGAGTGAGTTTTCAAAACCAAGTTTCTTTGCCTCATCGTCAGAGAGAATGGTTATTGCGTCTCCCGTCGACTGCGTCATTTGCCGTGCCTGCATGCGAAGCGCTTGAAGGGCTGCCTCTTGTTCTTTTTCTTCATCGAGCGGTGGCAATTTTGCAGAAGCTTTCTTTGCAACGTCTTTGAAATTTTCAATCGAGCAGCTTGGTGCAACGACTGCAATTATTTCAAAAGGAACATCAGAATCTATGTCGGATTCACCAAGCGTTGCGCCAACTGGCATGATTGGCATGACAGAATGCTCTTTCAAAATCTCTTCTATTTTTGATTTGAGTGCGTCTTCTGACGCTTCTTTCCAAAGCACTTGCTCTCCTACGTGTTCACGTACCTTTTCTATCGGCGCTTTGCCTTTGCGGAATCCCGGAAGTGTTAGCTCGCGGTGGATTGATGCAAGCGTTCTTTCTTTTGTTTGTATGACGAGCTCTTTTGGAAGTGTTCCTGAAATAGAAACCTCAGCGTTTGGACGCGTATCTTTTTTTGTTTGCATCGGGTGTGTTACTTAGAAAATTCTTTTTTGTAGAGATTGAGAGATTTAGTGAAAGCTTCTTTTGCTTCCTTTGCGCCTTTGAACCCTTGGATATCGACAGCATTTTCCTTACCTTTGAGTTGTTTGTATGTTTCAAAGAAGTGCTGGATTTCCTTGATAGTGTGCGAATTCACGTCAGCAAGATCTTGCACGTCGTCCCAGCGTTTATCTTTCACCGGTACGCCAAGCACTTTGAAATCTGATTCGCCATCGTCAATCATTTCCATGACGCCAACAGGGCGCACTTTTACAAGAATGCCTGGATGAATTGGGAATGTTGAAAGCACCATGACGTCGAGCGCATCGCCATCTTCCCAGAGGGTTTTTGGTACGAAGCCATAATCAACCGGGTAGGGAGCTGACGAGTAGTTTGCGCGGTCAAGTTTTATGAGCCCTGTTTCTTTATCGATTTCGTACTTATTATTTGATCCTTTTGGGACCTCAATGATGACGTTCATTGCATCAGCAGTCCCTGGGTCGATGTCGTGCCACAAGTTCATGATTAGTTAGGTGACAGGTGTCAGGTTATAGGTTTCAGTTTTTAATTACTTCAAGAATAACATTTATTCAGGATCAGCTTTTTCTACTGATTGCTCAAGGGGGGCTTCTTCAATTGCTTCAGCTTCTGCCTCGCCAACCTCTTTATCTTCAGGGGAAGAGAGTTCTTCTTCTGCCGAGAGTCCAACTGCGTCGCCTTCATTCTCGCTCACTTCTACGGCTGTTCCGCCAACTGGACGAATGTCGATGCTCCAGCCAGTAAGTTTTGCGGCAAGGCGTACATTTTGACCGCCTCTTCCGATGGCGAGTGATTGCTGGTCTTCCGAAACTTCAGCAACTGCACGGTGTGTTTCTTCATCAAGCTCTACTGAAAGTACGTGTGCAGGGGAGAGTGCATCTTCAATGAATTGCTTTGGTTCCTCTGACCACTCAATGATGTCGATGCGTTCACCGCCAAGTTCTGACATGACGGTTGAAACACGGACACCGCGCTGACCAACGAGCGCTCCGACTGGGTCAATGCGGTTGTCGCTTGCGGCAACGGCAATTTTTGAGCGGCCACCCGCTTCACGTGCGACGCTCTTTATAAGGACAGCACCACTTGCGATTTCAGGTACTTCAAGTTCGAAAAGTTTTTCCAAGAATTTTGGATGCGCACGAGAAAGACGGAGAAATACGCCGCGAACTCCTTCCTCAACGGAAAAGAGATATGCGCGAACTCTTTCGCCTGCGCGGTATCTTTCGCCTGGAATTTGCTCGTGGTATGGCATGATGCCGGTTGCACGCCCAAGGTCGACGTATAGGTTGCCGCGTTCAATGCGCTGCACGATGCCGTGAACGATGTCGCCTTCTTTACCGCCGTACTCTTCAACCACTGACGCTCTTTCAGCCTCGCGGATTTTTTGCATAATGACTTGTTTTGCTGTTTGCGCTGCGATGCGGCCGAAATCAGTCTTTTGTTCAAGTGGAAAGATGAGCTCATCACCAACAGCCACGTCTCTCTTGATGCGCTTTGCGTCTTCAAGGAAAAGGAAACGCTCTTCGTTGTAGTGAGGACGTTCATCGCCATCATCGGCGGATGTTTCATCGCCGTCCATACGTACTTCCGACGGATCGACGACTACTTTAACTTGGTAGAAGTTAACGCCACCGTTTGTGATATCAAAATGTGCGCGCACTATTTGATCGCGCTTGCCGTATTCACGCTTGTAAGCAGTTGCAAGAGCGCCTTCAATGGCTTCAAGCATCTTTTCGCGAGGGATACCGCGCTCTTCTGAGAGTTGGTCGATAACGAGGTTTATTGTTTTTAGGTCAAACATGTTAGTAGGGGTTAGTGTTTAGTGGCTAGCGTTTAGGGATAAGAAAACTCGAATTTCTCTCCATTGTGGTAAAAAAACAGGCCCGCGTTGCGCGGACCCGTGGAGGGAAACTGACTCGAAAAGTATAGCCGGCAGAGAGGAAATTGTCAATTTTGCCTTTTCCCTGCGTCCCTCTCTTATATTAGTACTTGCGGTGAGGTCCAAATCCAATGCCGAGCTTATCCAGAACCTTCAAGAGGCCAAGGCCTCCAAGAATCTTAAGAAGGTGCTCTGATGCCATATAGCGTGCAACCTCAATACCTATCCCAATTTGGTGCCCTGCTTCACCCACTACCATATCTAAAGGAGGGTATGAGACAAATGTTGCTTCTGGTACTACTGCTGGCGCTGCGAGGGCTGGTTGTTCAAATCGATTCATATTTTTTAGTTTAAGTTTTAATTTTTATTAATTTACTTCATCTACCGAAGAGTGTTTCGCGTGCTTTTATTACTACAGATTCTGTGACTCCTCCTATGAACATTGCTGGTGGCATAAGGATTGCTGAGACTATTTTATCGCCTACATAGTCTACGAATCGGGCACTCTTTGTAGCTAGCCATATTACTGGTAAAGCCACGAGTGGGTATTTTTGAACCCAACCCGCTATCCCAGTGCTCGCGTCACCTACTGCATCTTTCGTGTTTTCAACGACTGGGCCACCGGTAGCGCCCCATACATCGCCCGCGAAATGCGTTGTAGCATTCCAGGCGTGACCGACAGCTTCCATGCTGTCACCAATGAGTGCCGGCATCGAAACGTTGGTCATGGTGATTTCCTTACCTCTTGTGTGGGGAAGGTGAGTGGCAACTTGTTCGGTAGGGATGTGCGGTAGTGTTTTGTACCCGCCTTCATGCGCAGCCTTTTTCCCGCGAGAGGAAACAAAGTGTGCGGTAGCGCCTGTTGAGAATAGTGTTTCAGCTGAGGAATTCATATGCAAAATGCTTGAAAATCGGCGTTCTTTTAATGGCTGTAGAGTACTATACTTAAATCCTTTTGTCAAGGAGCGCTCTTTTGGTCTTTTTTATATCATCACGAGAAATTTTTTCTGAATTTTTGATTTCTTTTATTACGGTTACACGCATGAATTTCTTTTTCCTCCCTACAAGCCAAAAGCTGCAAGCGAGAAGCTTTGCTGATGTTATTCTTAGCGAAGAATGCGCGTCCCTGATGAACAACTCAAAGCTTTTATTATTGATTCGGGATTAGTATCTCGGAAAGATGTTGAGGCTGCGGAAAAATCTGCAAAAGAAAAAGGGCAACTCCTCAGCGACATGCTCGTCTCACAAGGGGTTTTAAGCGAAGACGATCTTCGTCGTATGCAGGCACATATCCTTGGCATTCCTTTTATATCTCTTGCGGGGATGAAAATTGATGTAGCAGTGCTTTCTCTTATTCCAGAGCCAATTGCACGGAAGCACAATGTTATTGCCTATAAGAAGACAGACGACACGCTTGAGGTTGCCATGCTCTACACGAGCGACCTTGAGCCGCTGAACTTTATTAAAAAGAAAGTGGGCTTGAAGATTGTGCCGCGCCTTACTGACGCAGCGTCACTAAAGAGTGCGCTTTTGCAGTATCAAAAATCTCTCAAGGAAGAATTTGGCGACATTATTCAGACAGCGTCTGCTTCAATAGAGGATAGTTCCAACTTAGATGCTGCAGGGCTTCAAAAACTCGCTGATGATGTACCAGTAGTAAAGGTGGTGGACACACTACTTCGCCACGCAGTAGTGCAAGGTGCGTCAGACATTCACATTGAACCTTTGGAAAATATGCTCCTTGTGCGTTACCGCATTGACGGAATACTACACGATGCAATGGAGTTGCCAAAAAATATTGCAGCGGGAGTAACGGCACGTATTAAACTCTTGGCGCAATTAAAGCTTGATGAAAAACGTTTGCCACAAGACGGGCGCTTTAAGATGGAGGCTGATAAAGAGAGAGTGTCGCTCCGCGTTTCCGTGATGCCTACGTACTTTGGTGAAAAAACAGTGATGCGACTTCTTCGCGAGGGAGGGGGAGGCTTCACACTCGAATCATTAGGGTTTCACGGCACTGGTTTGGAACGTGTTCACGCAGCAACAAAGCAATCAACCGGCATGCTTCTTATGACAGGGCCTACTGGTAGCGGAAAAACAACAACGCTCTACACAATTTTGGATATTTTAAATACGCCGGACGTTAACATTGCGACCATTGAAGACCCGATTGAATACCAACTGCCACGCGTGAACCAAACGCAAGTGCGTGCGGACATTGGTTTTACCTTCGCAAACGGTCTTCGCTCGCTTGTGCGTCAAGACCCAGACATCATCATGGTGGGGGAAATTCGCGACATTGAAACGGCGTCGCTCGCCATAAATTCTGCACTCACTGGACACCTTGTGCTTTCAACTCTCCACACTAATTCTGCTGCGGCAACAATTGCACGGCTCCTTGATATGGAAGCAGAGCCGTTTTTGTTAGTTTCAACCCTTCGCGTCATTGTGGGGCAACGCTTGGTTCGTCGTTTGTGCTCGGATCGTTTGCCGTACGTACTTTCTGAAGCTGAAATGAAAGACTTACAATCTGCTGTTGATTTGAATCGTGTGCTTGCAGCGCTCAAAGAAGAAAAACATGTTCCTGCGGAGGCTACTATAAAAGATATTGCATTCTTTAAGCCAAATGAAAATGGTATGTGCCCTGATGGTTATTCGGGTCGCATTGGCATTCATGAAGTACTGCCGATCACACATGAAATTCGTGAACTCATTATTCGAAAGGGGACTGCAGATGAGATTGAAGCGCAAGGGAAGAGAGAAGGTATGCTTACTATGGCAGAAGATGGAATTTTTAAAGCAGCTATTGGTATTACCACCATTGAAGAAGTTTTACGAGTTGTTAGAGAGTAGAATGTAGAAAATAGAAAAATAAAAACATAATGCACATTTTTTCTACTTTCAACTTTCTAACTTCCACATACCCACTATGAAATTTAAAGTCACGGCGATTACAAAAGATGGGGAGAAGTACACCGACATCGTGGAATTTCCTGATCGTTTTGCGGTGTATCGCGATATTCGTGACCGCGGGGATCGCGTCACTGATTTGAAAGAAGAGACAGGGAAAGGTTTTTCGTTCCTCTCTTCGTTTGCGGATTTTTTCCAGGGTATTTCACTTGATGAAAAAGTAGTGCTCACGCGAAATCTCGCTGCGATGCTTGAAGCAGGTCTCACTATTTCTCGCGCGCTTGATGTCATGAAAAGGCAAACGAGAAATCAGCGTCTTCAGAAAGTGCTCGCAGCGATTATTTCTGGAGTAAAGAGCGGTGAAACATTATCGAATGTTCTCGCGTCATTCCCGCATATTTTTTCACAGCTCTTGATCTCAATGGTGCGCGCCGGAGAAGAGTCAGGAAAACTCACGGAGTCGCTCCGCGTCGCATCGCTTCAAATGGAGCGCTCATCAAACTTACAGAAAAAAGTGAAAGGCGCGCTTATATATCCGTCCATAGTGCTTGGCGCGATGGTTGGCATTGGCGCGCTTATGCTCGTATTTGTGGTGCCAACACTCGCACAAACATTCAAGGAATTAAATGTGAGCTTACCTGCAACAACAAAATTTATTCTTGCGGTCAGTGATGCGCTCACCATGCATCCGATACTTTCCTTTGGCGGTATCGCACTTCTAGTGGGATTTCTTATTGCTGCGGCGCGCACGGAAGTGGGGAAAAACACTCTCGACTTCATCATTCTTAAAATCCCCATCATCAATACGTTGGTTATAGAAATAAATGTTGCACGCACGACACGCACACTTGCATCTCTCTTTTCTTCTGGTGTTGATATGGTGCTCTCTATAAAAATCACACGCGATGTACTTGATAACGTGCAGTATAAAAAAGTGCTCACCGAAGCAGAAGCAAGCCTCACGCAAGGTTCGTCGCTTTCAGTGTCATTTGCGAAACATACTGATTTGTACCCGCCACTCGTTGCTGAAATTATTGCTGTCGGAGAAGAAACAGGAAAGCTCTCGGGGCTTTTAAAGGAGGCTGCTGAGTTTTATGAGGAGTCGGTAGAAAGACAAACAAAAGACCTCTCTACAATTATTGAGCCATTTCTTATGCTCATCATCGGCAGTATGGTTGGTTTCTTTGCGCTCTCGATGATTGCGCCCATCTACTCGTTGTCGAATAGTATTTAAAATATGCAGAAAGTAGAGAGTAGAAAGTTGAAAGCGAGGGAAGGGTCCGAATCGATAGACATTTCTACCTCCAACAATCTACCTGCCACCCTCCACTCTCGTGCGCTACGTGGCATGACATTGATAGAAATATTAGTGGCTGTCTCTATCATGCTCACTATTTTTGTTGGATTTTTTTCTGCATACACGGTATCGGCAGATGTTGCATCTGGCACTCGCGCGCGAGCGAGCGCCACAGCGCTCCTTACAAATACAATGGAGTACATTCGTAGTCTCCCGTATGCGAGCGTGGGCACGCTTGGTGGTACGCCTTCAGGAAATCTTTTGCAAAATACTACTCAAAGCGTGAATGGAGTTTCATATACGCTCCACACGGCAGTTGTGTTTAAGGATGATGCGGGGAATGGGCTTGGGTCGAATGATTATAAAGTGGTAAAGGTAGAAGCGCGTTGGACATTCCGCGGTGTTCAGCAAAGCGCTTCACTGGTGTCGTATGTTGCGCCATAAAAAAACGAAACGAATGCTCCGCGCGATGACGCTCATTGAAATGCTGGTGAGCATTGCCATCATGGCGCTCGTGTTTACTGCAACAGTAAGTTCAGTACTTTCGCTCTATCGAGTGAATAGTAATGGCCTCAATGTGACGGCGCAGATTTCAAGTGCGCGTCGAGGTCTTGATTCAGTGCTTCAAGATCTTCGTCAGATGGCGTACGGCAGTAATGGCGCATATCCTATTTCTTCTATGGCAACATCATCGATTGTTTTTTTCAGCAATATTCCAAATGGTGTGGGGAGTTATTTAATAACGTATCAACTTTCTGGGAAAACACTCACGCGAAGTTTTGTAAAACCTGGCACTCCTGCGACGTACACTGCGACGCCCGTTACGTCGTCGGTAGCAACCTCTTTATATAATGCAGCATTCACCATTCCAATTTTTCAGTACTTTGATGCAAATGGTTCTGAGATTACTGACATGACACGTACTGCGGATGTGAGGTCGATGTCAGTGGTGCTACAGGTATTTGTGCCTGGTACGAGTGCACCTTTTACACTTGCAGCGAGTACAACACTTCGCAATCTCAAAAATTAAATACTTTTTATGCACGTACCATACCTGTTTTCCCAGTCACGTCATCGCACCGCGCGAGGGTTCTTTACCCTTTTTGTACTTATTGTTGCTGCAGTTTTTTTGATACTTCTCACCGATTTAATAAACTCATTTGGTATAGAGAAGAACGCTGGGCTTCTTGGAGCTGATCGAGAAAAAGCTACGCATGCAGCAGAAGCGGGGCTTGAGTATTATCGCTGGCACTTTGCTGAGTTCCCGAGTGATTTAGAGGACGGCACGGGAGCGCCAGGCCCTTATGAACATACAGTGCAGGATCCTGACACAGCTACCGATGTCGCAAAATTTTCTTTGGATATTTCCGGTGTGACATCGTGCGGAGTTTTAACATCCGCTACTGTTGTGTCTACTGGATGGCCACTGTCTCAATCGGCGCACACTCAAAAACTTGTGGCAACCTATGGCAAGCCAACCATCGCGGCATCAACAACTCCTGCCACACTAGATGCTGCAACATTGTCATCGGCGCTTTCGAACATAAAGACATACGCAAAGGCAAGTGGTGTCTACATTGCATCATCAAGTCCAAGTCAGTATGGATACAAAGTGGTCTTTAATGCGGATGGAACGTTTGATGTAGCCCCCGTGACGGGAGTAACGACGGTGTGGGGGT
Source organism: Patescibacteria group bacterium (assembly GCA_040390955.1). Lineage (GTDB taxonomy): Bacteria > Patescibacteriota > Minisyncoccia > Phycocordibacterales > Phycocordibacteraceae > Phycocordibacter. Next base: position 6,936 of record JAZJXK010000007.1, on the reverse strand, counting down.
ATTCATCTGACGATGATTGGCAAAATGAAGATACAATCATTGCGAGCACAGGCGCATCAGTTAATTACGCGATACCAGGAGGTTGCCCTGTTATTTTTATTGAAGACAATGTGTGGCTTGAGGGAGTCGTTTTCGGCAAGGTAACCCTAGTTGCGGCGAATCTTGCAAATGCCGGTGTTGATCCGAGCATTGTACTTACGGGAAATGTTTCGTACGCGCACGCGTATGATGATGGTTTCACTGCGATAGCAGAAAAATCCGTACTCATTTCTCTGCAATCTCCTGATGTGATGCAACTCTCAGGTATATACATTGCAGACAAAGGGCACTTTGGGCGACATCGATACGACGCATCGGGCACACACGCGGTTCCCGTTGCCCTCCAGGGTTCTGTCATGCGTTCCACACTGACTACTCTTGGCACTATCGTTTCGACAGGCACAATTACCACGAAGTGGGTATCGGGAAGTATTTTTATTTCAGGCTATAGCGCAGAAACAGACAAACACGACTCACTTCTTGCGGAAGCTCCACCGCCTTTTACCCCGGGATCTGTTGCAGCATTCCGTTTCACTGACTGGAGAAAACAGGATTAGTCATTAGTAGGTATCAGGTTTTAGCTGTCAGCTTTCAGGAAATACTGAAACCTGGTAACTGACACTTGGAAGCTTCCGTGTGTTAGGATTTCTGCATGAAGAAATTGATAGTGGGCAATTGGAAGCTCTATATAAATACTCCTCAGGAAGGCAAAAAACTCATTCGAGATATTGATAAGAAGTTACCGCGTTCTTTAAAAGTAGAGGTTGCGCTGTGTCCCCAAGTTTCGCTTGCTGCTCTTTTGAAGAGTGGATACAGCGGGAAGAGAATGGCGTTTGGTACACAAGACCTTTTTACGGAGGAGTCTGGTGCATACACAGGACAAGTATCAGCAAAAAGTCTCACAGCGTCCGGTATTAAGTACGTTATCGTAGGTCACGCAGAGCGCCGTGCAGAAGGGGATACTGACGAAATCGTTGCAAAGAAAGCAGTGGCTGCAATCGCCACGAAACTTCATCCAGTTATTTGTGTTGGTGAATCGTCTCGTGATTCAGAGGGTGCCTTCTTCTCACAGTTGGCTGCTATGGTCACGGCATCACTTTCTCGCATTGATGCAGTGGACGCAGCTAAATTTACTATTGCGTATGAACCCGTGTGGGCGATTGGGGCGGGAGAGGCGCCGTCGCCTCGTACTGTTGCAGAGGCCGCGATGTTCATCCGAAAAACAATTGCTGACATGTGGGGACGTGAACGCGCACTCAAAGTTCGTATCATTTACGGCGGGGCAGTGACCGCCGAGAGTGCTAAAGCATTTGCAACATCGGGTGGCATACAAGGACTTCTCCCTGGGCGTGCAAGTGTTGATGCGACTGAGTTCACCAACATTATTCGCGCGTTCAATTAAAAACTGAAAGGGTATGCGCTCAATTGAGGAAATAAAAAATATAAAAGGAATGCGCGTACTCCTACGCGTTGATTTAAATGCGCCGATAGAAAATGGCGTGGTTGCTGATTCGTATCGGCTGGACGCTGCACTCCAGTCAATTAATTTTTTACTGCAAGGGGGCGCTCGTGTGATTTTAGTGAGTCACATGAGTAACGCGACGGGCACCCTTCTGCCAGTGTATGAATATTTACGGAAGAAAATTCCACTTACGTTTGTTGATGATGTGGTGGGAGATGTTGCGAAGGCGGCGGTAGAAACACTCTCAAGTGGTGAGGCGCTTCTTCTTCAAAATATACGTAGCAATGTGGGAGAAGAGAAAAATGATCCGGAGTTTGCACGCCTCCTCGCATCATTTGCGAGCCTGTACGTTAATGATGCATTCCCCGTATCGCACCGCGCGCATGCGTCTATTGTTGGTGTGCCAAAACTTCTTCCTTCGTATGCAGGGTTCCAATTTTTGCGCGAAGTTGCGGGGCTTACTCCTGCGCTCACGCCGGAAAGTCCATCGCTCGCGATTGTAGGAGGAGCGAAGCTCGTCACGAAAGTTGCGCTTGTAGAAACACTTCTTCGAAAATATGATTTTGTGTTTGTGGGCGGAGCTATTGCTAATGATTTTTTCAAAGCAAAAGGTTTTGAGGTGGGAACGTCGCTGATATCCACTGATGACACTGCAGGAAAACTACTGGGGAGTACAAAAATTCTTTTGCCAGGCACGGTGACGGTGAGTGGGGTTTCGGGGCAGCGCGAAGTGTCAGTAAAAGAAGTTGGTACAGATGAATCTATTTTAGATATTGCGCCACGTGCCATTGCTGCGTTGCAGCCTATTCTTGCATCTGCGCATTCAGTACTGTGGAATGGTCCTATGGGGAATTTTGAAAAAGGATTTACCGCAGGAACCGACGCGCTCGCTGTTGCGATTGCTAACGCATCAGCACAATCTATCGTCGGTGGGGGAGACACATTGTCTTCAATTCAAAATTTAGGACTCATAAATAAATTTACTTTTGTTTCAACTGCGGGCGGTGCGATGCTTGATTTTCTTGCGCACGGGACGTTGCCTGGTATCGAGGCACTTGAAGAGTCAAAATAATTTTTTGTAGTAAAATATCTCCGATGTTTTCTGAAGCATTTACACACCTTATAGACGCGGTACGCGGACGCCATGAGAAGAAGAATTTTTTTAAATTCGCACTCGATGATTCTGTGCGGGTGCGTGGCGTGGAGGAGACGGAGCATTACACGGTGGTGAAACGCTATCGACGTATCGCGCTCGGTACAGAGTGGGTCAATATGTACAAAATACGACCCCGCTCTCCCGGCGCTACCCGTGACGTGCACGAAGCACTCCTCTATCATTCGTAAGCAAAAGTATTTAAAAAATAAACCCAGAATATATTCCCTCGGTTTATTTTTTTAATGCGTCCTTGATTTTCTCTGCGATTATTTTTGCTTCGCCTGCTTTATAGGGAGCACCTTTCCATGGCTGGTGCGGGTCACCGCTAAAGCGAGGGATGATGTGGACGTGTGCGTGAAAGATAAGTTGATGTGCGGCTGGTTCATTGTTCATTGCGATATTAATGCCGTCCGCTCCGACTGCTTGTTTAATCACTGGCGCGAGCAGGTGCACGGTTTTCATAACCGCAAGCCAAAGGTCTTCCGGAATGTCCAAGATATTTCTGTACCGCTCTTTCGGAATGACGAGTGTATGCCCATGATTGTTCGGACTGATATCAAGGAACGCAAGAGTTTTTTCGTCTTCGTACACAATGTCCGCAGGTATTTCGCGGCGCACGATTTTCATAAAGAGGTCGTCCATCATCAGTACACAGTGTACAGCTGACAGAAGACAGGGACAACGGAAGAGATACTTCCTGTTATCTGTAAACTGTTTACTGTAAACTTCTCCTATGCATCCCCTCGTCGAGCGCATACTTGAGAATAGAAAAGTTGAAGACAGAGAACTGTTTTTGAATCCGCTGTATGACGCGCGCCACAGCCCGTTTCTTTTGAAAGGAATGGAGGTATCCGTAGCGCGCATTCTTTTAGCAATAGAAAAAGAAGAAAAGATTTGTGTGTGGCATGACTACGACTGTGATGGGATTCCGGGAGGCGCACTTCTCTTTGATTTTTTTCGTCGTATTGGATACCCCGTAGAGACATATGTGCCAGAGCGAAGTGAAGGGTATGGTCTCAATGAAACTGGTATTCGTGCACTTTCTTCAGCTGGTGTGTCGCTCATTATTACTGTTGATTGCGGCATCACTGATGTTGCAGAAGTTACTCTTGCAAACGAACTTGGTATGCAAGTCATTGTTACCGATCATCACCTTCCACAATCTAATATTCCACCAGCGCTCGCAGTCATTAATGCGCACCAAGCCGATGATGTGTACCCCTTCAAGGGTTTATGTGGCACGGGCGTCGCATTTAAATTAGTTGAAGGACTTATTGAAAAAGGAAAGTTCGATATTCCAGAGGGTACGGAAAAATGGCTTTTGGATTTAGTTGCTGTTGCAACCGTTGCAGACATGGTGCCACTTACGGATGAAAATCGGACGCTCGTAAAATACGGGCTCATGGTTATTCGGAAAGGAAGACGTCCAGGTCTTCGAGCACTTCTTGAGCTCGAGCGGATTCCACTCAATTTTGTTGTTGAAGACGATATTGCTTTTTCTATTGCGCCTAAAATTAACGCATCGTCTCGAATGAAAAGTCCACGCCTTGCGTTCGAGCTTTTGACGACTGAGTCGCCTGAACGCGCAAAAGAAATTGCAAAAGAATTAGTGGGCTTAAATCAAGCGCGCAAAATTGAAGGCATGCGCGTTGCAAAAGATGTGAAGCATCGTATTGAAATGATGCCGAGCACTGATGCGGTGATTGTGATGGGTAGCCAATCGTGGCGGCCATCACTTTTAGGAATTGCAGCAACATCGGTTGTTGAAACATACGGGCGTCCGGTATGTTTGTGGGGAATGGATGAAGGGCTCATCAAAGGTTCGTGTCGCTCAGACGGTACAGTAAACATCGTGACGCTTATGAGCGAAGCAAAAGATGCCTTCTTGGATTTTGGCGGACACGAGATGAGCGGTGGTTTTTCTGTTTCACCAGAAAAAATTCATGAGTTGCCCGTGCGACTGGCCGCTGCGCTTGATGCATTAATTGCCACTGGTATGCATACGCTCTCTGGGGCTAAGGGTGATAGGGCGACAGAGTGCTCACTGACACTCGCTGAAGTAAACGATGAGGCATTCAATGCGCTCCGTTCCCTCGCTCCGTTTGGCATGGAGAATCCGAAGCCGGTGTTCCGGTTTCACACTGTTACAGTTGCAGGTATAAAGCAATTTGGTAAAGCAAAAGAGCACTTACGGCTTACACTCACCGATGATAGGGGGCGAGGTGTCGACGCTATTGTCTTTTTCGTTTCACGCACTTCTTTCAAAGATGCTCTCGAGCTTCTCTCGGTAGGGGATACCTGTACGCTTGACGCGTCCGTAGAGCGCTCACACTTTTTAGGAAAGAAAGAATTAAGACTTCGAATAGAAAATATTGTTCCACAGGGTATTGGTGCGTAAAAACATCGCACGCACCTAGAAAACTCGCGGTGCGCTACAATGCACGCTATGTCTAAAATAGTTATTTTTACTGATGGAGGCTCACGAGGGAATCCAGGGCCTTCGGGCGCGGGTGCGGTAGTGAAAGACCTAACGGGTGAAAACGCAGCAAGCATCTCGGCGTTCCTTGGCCTCCGTACCAATAACTGGGCAGAATATGAAGCGCTCATTCTTGCACTTCGCGCAGCTGTTGATGCCTTCGGCAATCCGGTGCCACATCCTGTAGTAGTCAAAATGGATTCTGAACTTATTGTTCGGCAAATGAAAGGTGAGTACAAGGTGAAGCACCCTGTCCTTAAAGAGCAACACACAAAGGTTCGTGTGCTTATTGCGGAATCATTTCCGCGCATCACATTCATGCACGTACCTCGAGAAGAGAACTCCGAAGCAGACGCGCTTGCAAATGAAGCAATGGATCGAGGGGTATGACGTTTGATACGTCTCTAACAAGGAATCGCGAAAACACTCTCGTCTTTAAAGGTGTACGTAGCATTGCAGAGAAGTCGTATGAAATTGCGTTTGAAAAACCCGATGAATTTCAATATCTGGCAGGTCAGAGCATGAAATTTTTAATAGATACAGAAAAAAGATCGCTTTCATGTGCAAGTGCCCCGCACGAAAAAGAACTTCTCTTTGCGTTTCGAAATACTGGTTCGAAAGAAAAAGAGTGGTTACTGAATCTCAAAGAAGGAGAGAGGGTGCAGGCTTTGGGACCGCGCGGAGATTTTATTTTTCCCGAGGTTGGCGAAGCGCCACTTGTATTTCTTGCAGGTGGCATTGGCATCGCGCCTTTTTTCTCAATGCTTAAACATGCGGATTATATTCATAGCACCCGGCGCATTCATACTGTATATACAAATCGAACCCTGCCGTTTGTTGCGTATCGAACCGAGCTTAATATTCTTACAAAGCAGAATCCTTCATTTTCTATTTCCTATATTCTTACGCAAGAAAATCAGGAAGCGTTTGAGCAGGGACGCATTGATGCAGAGCGTATTTTGTTGCTCGCGCGCGAATTTCCAAACGGATTATTTTTTGCAGCCGGTGCCCCAGCGTTTGTTGATGATATGCATGCACACCTTATAAATGCGGGTGTTTCAAAAGAGCACATTCACTCACGGCATTTTACGGGTTACGAAGAACATACCGCCCTAGAGGCGTAACTGCTTTTCAAACTATGGACGTGGAGACTCACGCACGCACCAATCCAATACTCATACGCATCCCGCTTGCAGTTGCAGGAGGGATTTTGTTCGGTGCTTTTTTTGCTTCACTTTTTTCTCCGCTCTCTATTTCTCTTGTAGCAAGTTTGTGTGCACTCAGTCTCTTGCTGTTCGGATTTTTTCTGAGGAGACACGCAGTGCTTTTTATGGGTGCTCTTTTTTTCTTCAGCATACTTCTTGTATCAGGGCGTATGCTCATGCTCCAAGAATCGTTTCGCTCGCCTGCTCTTGAAGCAGTTGTTGGCACGAAGACTCTTCTTACTGGCGTTATTACAGAAGACCCAGATGTGCGCGATACTTCGACTATACTCACTGTGAAGCTCAGTAGTGTTAATGGAGCGAGAGCTCGCGCGAAAGTGCGCGTATCGACGGATCACTTTACGGAATTTTTATATGGAGATGAGATACGCATTGTTGGCGTGCCTACTATTCCGCAACCGTTCACCACAGATGCAGGTTCGACGTTCGATTACCCGCACTATCTTTTGGCGCACGGCATTACACATGAAATAAAAAATGCATCACTTTCTGTGGTGGCACATGGAAAAGGAAATTTCCTCGTCGCGTACCTACTTTCTTTTAAACATCTCTTATCGAATCAAATTGGCGTGATATTACC
>JAZJXK010000006.1:0-4148 GCA_040390955.1 Patescibacteria group bacterium | reverse complement strand
TTTTTGCTTGGTGCGCGGCCGGAGGTATATTTTTGTTTGAGTGAAGCGAAAGGCAAAAATACCGAGACGGGGATCGCGAAAAATTTCCGTCAGGAAATTTATTCGTGTCCGCACGACGTACCAACTCAGTGCAACCCTAAAGGCACCGCATGAAAGTGTGTACGACGAGGCTCTTGGGGATGAAGAAAATGATCCCCTTCTTTTGGATGAGGCAGAGCGCCCTTACTCTGTATAAGAGCAAACTCTCCGCGAGTAAGATTACTAGGATCAAACCCCATCTCCACTGCCAACCGCTCTTCTCTTCTATTTCGTACCCTCAATTTTCTTTCGATACTCATAGCGGTTGAAGAGAGACACTACGCCTGGTGCTCGATATCCTTCTTCTTTTTCGGCGTAATGCCCCCCGCAATCAAAACCTTCTCAAATTCATCACGTTCAACCGTTTCAACTTCAACCAGTTTTGCGGCAATCATGTCTAAGAGTTTGCGGTGTTTGACTATCAAGTCCTTCGCCTTGTCGTGTGCGTCATCTATTATTTTCTTTACTTCTGCATCAATCTTTGCAGACACTTCTTCTGAGTATTCCTTATCAGAAATACCGCGACCAAAGAGCGTGCGACCTCCTTCCCCTTCAAGTGCCATAGGGCCGAGCTTTTCTGACATACCATACTTCGTAACCATGTCGCGAGCGAGCGCTGTTGCTACCTGCAAATCATTTGAAGGACCAGTAGTTAAGTCACCAAACACTTCAACTTCAGCAACGTATCCGCCCAAGGAAACTGCAATGTCATCGAGGAATTCTTTCTTCGACTGCATTTTTGTATCTTCATCGGGAAGTTTCAATGTGTACCCAGCAGCACGGCCTCGAGAAATGATTGAAATTTTATGTACTGGGTCAGCGTACGGGAGAATTGAGGCAACCAAGGCATGACCTCCTTCGTGGTACGCAGTGATTTCTTTTTCTTTCTTGTTGAGCAAGTGACTGCGACGCTCGGGTCCGAGCATTACCTTTTCAATTGACCGTACGAGGTCAAACTGCGCCACCTTTTTTCTGTTTTCACGCGCTGCAAGAATGGCGCCTTCGTTCATCAAGGAATAGAGGTCTGCACCTGAGAATCCTGGGGTTCGCTCTGCGATAGTGCGAAGCTCCACGTCTTCCGCAAGTGGCTTCTTGCGTGCGTGCACCTTTAATATCGCCTCGCGGTCATCGCGGTCAGGCAAATCAATAGTGACGCGTCTGTCAAAGCGTCCTGGGCGAAGAAGCGCCGGGTCGAGTACGTCAGGACGGTTTGTTGCTGCCATAATGATAACTTTTTCATTCGGCTCAAAGCCATCCATCTCAACGAGAATTTGGTTGAGCGTTTGCTCCCGTTCATCATTTCCACCACCAACGCCGGTACCACGAATGCGGCCTACTGCGTCAATTTCGTCGACGAAAATAATTGCAGGTGCTGCGTGCTTTGCCATGTGGAACAAATCACGGACGCGCGATGCACCGACGCCCACAAACATCTCAACGAACTCGGAACCAGATATAGAGAAGAATGGAACGCCCGCTTCACCTGCAACAGCCCTACCAAGAAGCGTCTTGCCAGTTCCCGGAGCACCCATCAACAGAACACCCTTTGGAATGCGCGCACCAATGTCTAAAAACTTTTTAGGATTCTTAAGGAAGTCGACGATTTCAGTGAGTTCTTCTTTTGCCTCTCGTGCACCAGCAACATCACTAAAGGTCACGCGCTGATTCAAGTCGCCTGGATCAATCATGCGAGCCTTCGATTGCCCGAAGGTAAATGCCTGCATACCTGCCCCCTTCACCTGTTTTGAGAGGAACCAAATAAATACCGCAATCAAAATGAGTGGCAAAATAATTGGGGCGAGTGTAAAGAACCAGAACTGGAACCCGCTCTGATCTTTTACTTCAATAGAAACCTTTGTAAGGTCTTCAGCTTTAAGTCCATAGTTTGCAAGCGTCGTTGAAAGTGCAGCGTCTGTTTCTTTCTTGCTGGTTTTCTTGCTGGTGTCGGCGTACGTCGCGGTCAGCTTGTCGCCCTCAACTACAATACTTTTTACCAAGCCCGTTTTAATGTCTGCGGCAATGTTTGAGAGAGGGACTTCCTTGCTGGCAGTATTGCCATTAAAAAAGAACGAGTAAAGAGACGCGAGTATCAAAACTACTAATACCATTGATGCAAGGTTGTTCCACCACTCACCTTTCGGCGGCATTCCTGGCATACCTTTTGGAACCATTCCCTTCAAAGGATTTTTACCTTTTGAAGGTTTATTCTTTTGCGAAGTTTCTCGAGAATGTATTTCTGGCATGTAGGTCATTATATACGCCTACTCACCACTTACCAAAAAGAACCGAGCTATCTCGATTCTTTTTGGTAACTCATACTGAAAAGGAAGTTTTATGGAGTCACTCGCCAAGGGGTCGTGGAAGCGCGTACTGGTGGAGTTGGAGGTACTACCACAGGCTTTGTTGGGTATCCGTATCCTGGTGGACGCATCACCGTGAGTATTCCGCCCTTAGCGCCAGACACATTCACGACTGCTTCTTGATTGCCACACTTTGAGTATCCATACTTATTATTGAATCCGTAGCGGATAGTCTTACACTGATCGCCAATGCCGGTACCAGACGTAATGTAGGCTCTCACTTGTACCACCTTCATACCTGCGCGAACATACGTAGGGACTGCAGAGAGTGTTAGAGTTCCTCCCGATTGCGCTAAGTAGATAGGAATTTCTTTTTGGAAAACGAGTGTGTACGTGTCGCCTGAGCGTGTCATTGATGATGGTTTCAAACCACTCATCGTGCCACACGAACCTCCCTTGTAGCCATAGCCGTAGGTTGTTCCTGCGTTTGTGCAGTAGTGATACGTCAGCGTGTAATCATTTACGCCAAGATATGAAGCTTGAGCGCCTGAAAGCTGTACTGACATGGTGAGCGAATTAAGTGTCGCTTGCCACTTCACATTGTTTGCGCGTACATCAAAGACAGCAAGTGTCTGCTCTTTATCAACGACCAGCGTTCCCGAAGGACTCACTGATGCGTGACTAATAGTGATTGTAGGCTTGCCTGAAAAAATCGCAGATATGACATTTGCAACAGCATTGTTTGGACTTGCAACCGCCGCACCAGACGCGAGGAAAAATGCGCCACCAGCAATAATGACTGCGGCAACGAGCGATACAACAACTTTAACTGACGATCCTTCTTTAACTGAGGCCATAGTAAAAAATCTAATTAAAAGTCTATTATTAAAACTCCGGTAACTTTGAAAGCGTACCACGTTACGTAGCATGCAGGCTCTCCCTTGGGGATGAGATACACTAGAGCACACATGCAGGAATCGCTGGCACCAGAGGCTAGAAAAACACTGCTCTTAGGGGGCCTTCTTGCACTTACCTCACTCCTTCTTCATAGCGTCCCATTTTTCCTCTTTGGAAAGCACCCGCTTGGCTACGATACAGGCTTTTATAGAAGGTACGTCATTGAACCTCTCGTCTCATTTCCAAATACGCCCGTGCCAGGACTTGGCAGTGACGCACTTTTGCCCCGCATAGTGCTCGATACCCTTCGATTCTTGCATCTTCCTACCGACGGCATTCTCTATGGTGCGTATTTTGTGTTTTGGGCGCTGGTGCCCGCGCTTCTCTTTTTGTTTCTTAAGCCCTATCTTCAAAAACGCGGAGCATTCATAGCAGGAATACTGATCGCTTTTTCATCGGTGGCATACATGGGGTATTGGTATTTCCTTCTTAAGAACGCGCTCGCGCTTGATGTGCTACTTCTTGCGTGTATTGCAATTGAACGAAGATGGATATGGCTCTGGTTTTTCATAGACATTGCGCTCGTGCTCTCGCATAAGACCAGTGCAATCATCTACCTTCTCACGCTCGGAATACTTTTTGTAGTTTCACACCGGAGAAGAAAAGAGTTAGCACTCCACATAGCACTTGCAGGTTTTCTTTTCACGCTCATCAACGCCCCCACCGTACGCGAACTCACTGTCGTACTGCCATCAGCAGTGTTCCTCGACTGGCACACATACTTCATACTCTCGCTCCCCTTCCTCATCGCAATTACTCTCGGAGTGCGAGCATTTTGGAAATATAAAATTCCATAATCTGAATTCTTTTTTA
>JAZJXK010000005.1:34446-45179 GCA_040390955.1 Patescibacteria group bacterium | reverse complement strand
GAACCTTAGCCCGGCAGCGATGTCGGGTTCTTTTTTAGAAACAAAACCCCCGAGCTTGCGCCCGGGGGTTTCCTCAAATGTTTGATTAAATCTTTACTATGGCTTCCCACGAGCGGCCTTCAACGCCGAAGTGTCCGTACGCTGCAGTGTCTCTAAAAATTGGTCGGGTGAGGCCGAGGCGTTCAATGATAGCGCGCGGACGGAAATCAAAGTTTTTCTGCACAATATCACTTAAGTCTTTCCCTGAATCGTCAAACGCTTCCACCATCACTGGCTCTACGCGTCCAATGGCGTAGGCAACCGAGACAAGTACTTTGGTGCCGTACCCGTTTGCAACGAGGTTGTATGCGGCAGAGCGGTCAACTTTTGTTGCATCTTTTCCTGAGAATGCACCGCCGCCGTGTGGCATAAGGCCGCCGTATGTATCCACCATGATCTTGCGTCCCGTAAGTCCTGCGTCCGCTTCAAATCCTCCCTGAATAAATTGTCCTGTTGGATTTACAAGAATTTCTACTCCCTCAACGCTTCCAAGGACTGGTGTAAAGAGATGCTGTATAAGGTCAGCGCGAATTTGTTCCTGCGAAACACTTTCAATATGTTGTGTTGAAGTGAGTGCCGTTACTACTTTTCCGTTTGAAATGGTGACTTGTGTTTTTCCGTCTGGCCTCGCCCAAGGGAGAGTGTCATCGCGACGAAGCGTTTCGAGTTTTCGTGCAAGTGCGTGAGAGAGCACAACGCCTAAGGGGAGCATTTCTTTCGTTTCATTTGTTGCGTAGCCGTACATGATGCCTTGGTCACCCGCACCACCCGTGTCGACGCCCATTGCAATGTCACCAGATTGCTTAGCGATGTGCTCAAGAATGTCCAATTTTTCCGTGTAGCCGATTTCCTCATACACCTTTCGCGCAATAGCTGAATAATCAATCGTTGCGTTGGTGCGAACTTCACCACCGAGCATCATGTAGCCGTGACTACCAAACGATTCCACTGCAACACGGCTTGTAGAATCTTGTGTCAGACACGCATCGAGTATTGCATCTGAAATTTGGTCACACACTTTATCAGGGTGTCCGGCGGTGACGCTCTCTGTGGTGTAGGTTTTAAGTAAGTGAAGCATATTCAGTAGGGGTTAGGTTTTAGCGATTAGCGTTTAGAGAATTAATAAATAAAAATCTCTCCTTAATAGGGAGAGAGTGTTGTGAAGCATCTTTCCCCGAAGGGTTGGGAGCACCGTTTCCTTTCGGAATGGTTGCTGGCGGATCGTAGGACCAAATTCCTCCCCGCGCTCTTGATACGTATTCAGTTGTCGAACAGTTCCTATTCTAATCCTCAGAGTTGTATGACGCAAGGAGGGAAGTCTGATACATGTGTACCTGTTGTGTTGTGCAACTCCCGGGAGTTGCACAAGGAAGCAAGAACTCTTTTTATTCAATTTGTGCAACGTTCGAACGTTGCACAAACGGTAGATGGGTTTTTTTAGTTTGAGAGCTTGAGTGCTCCAGAGAGAATCTGCTTCAAAACCTCTGGGTAGAGTTTTCGCTCCTCAGTTTTTATACGCTCATGAAGTGTTTCTACTGTGTCGCCGGCAAGTACGGGAACTTTCGCTTGCGCAAGAATAGGCCCCGCATCTAACTCTGCTGTTGCAATATGAATCGTGCAGCCGCTCTCTTTCGCGCCCGCCTCAAGTGCATCTTTCACTGCGCGGTCTCCTTTAAAGAGGGGAAGGAGTGATGGGTGAGTATTTAAAATGCGTCCTCCATATTCTGCAAATAGTGAGTCCGCAAGAATGGTCATAAATCCTGCCATGGCAATGAAGTCGATGTGGTGTGCGCGAAGTGTTTCAAGAATATGATTTGTGTATGCAAGGCGGTCAAAAGAATCGCCAAAATCTTTTCGCTCAACAAGCTCAGTTGGAATTCCAGCCTCTTTTGCAACATCAATCGCTCTACATGGACGGTCTGCCACAACAAGTGCGATAGGCACGTTTTCGGCAAGTATCGCCTCAAAGTTTGATCCCGTACCCGAGACAAAAACGGCTATATTCTTTGGTATTTTGGCGTCCATAGTTTGTATTTTTCCACATCGAGCGCTCTACTTGGCGACCCTATACCATTTATGGTATCCTGAGGCATGGGGAAAGTACACACAGGGAAGTTTCTTACTTTCGATGACGTGTTGATTCGGCCTGCTCGAAGCTCTGTCGAGCCGCGCGAAGCAAATGTAGAGACCGCGATTGCTCGTGGTTTTTTTCTTACTATTCCAATCATTTCTGCCGCGATGGATCAGGTGACGGAAGTTAAAATGGCAATTGCACTCGGCAAACTCGGAGGACTTGGAATCATTCACCGCTCAAACACGCTTGAAGAGGAAGTGAAAATGGTAAAGGAGGTAAAGAAGGCAGGAGTGCGTGTTGGCGCAGCATGCAGTGCGTTTGATTTGGAGCGCGCCATTGCTCTTAAAAAAGCAGGGGCTGATGTCATTGCTGTTGACTCCGCACATGGTCACAATATGAATGTGGTTGCCGGCGCAAAGAAAATTAAGAAAGCGATAGGCAAGACTCCGCTTTTGGTTGGCAACATTGCAACAAAAGAAGCCGCGCTCGAGCTCGTAAAATTTGCAGACGGCATTAAAGTTGGCATTGGCCCTGGTTCTATTTGCACCACACGCATTGTTTCCGGCGTTGGCGTTCCTCAGCTTTCAGCAATTATGGAAGTCGTATCAGTTGCCAAAAAATACGGCGTGCCAGTGATTGCCGACGGCGGTATTAGAATGTCAGGAGACATCGCAAAGGCACTTGGCGCTGGCGCTTCAGCGGTTATGCTCGGCAACCTTCTTGCAGGAACCGACGCAGCGCCAGGAAAGATGGTGACGATTGCTGGAAAGAAATTCAAACAGTACCGTGGCATGGGCTCGATGGCAGTCTTGAAAAAAGGGAAGGCGAATGACCGCTATCTTGGCACCTCGAAAGGCATCGTTCCTGAAGGTGTTTCAGCTTTGGTGCCGTACGCTGGCACACTTGAAGACGTTATCTTCAAACTCGTTGGAGGCATTAGAGTTTCAATGGGATACGTTGGCGCAAAGAAACTTCCAGAGTTTGAAAAGAATGTTGAGTTCATGGTGGTTTCAGGAGCTTCAGTTAAAGAAAATAATCCTCACTCACTTGCAAAAGTGTTTGAAGATTAGTTTGCCTTGAATTAAGTTCCGTTTACCGCTATTCTTCCTGAAAGCTGACACGTAAAACCTGACAGCTATAAGTATTTGCGGGATCGTCTAATGGTAGGACACCTCCCTCTGGAGGAGGCTATCTTGGTTCGAGTCCAGGTCCCGCAGCAAATTATGAGTAATAAGATTCTATCAATTGTTGAAGGTAAGGTGACTAAGGATAAATGGTCTTTATTGAAAGATGCGTATGAAAGAGTAGATAAAAATAGTTTACCAAATTCACTTCTTGGTTCTGATTTAGTTCAAGACGTCAACGAACCAGAAATATGGAGGATTGTGACTGTTTGGGAAAATATCGAAGCAATGAGTACCTATAGAAAAAGTGTTGAAACACCTGCCTGGATTTTGGTTTTTAAAGAAGTGGGCGTAGAGCCCAGGCTAGTCGTTAATGAAATTGTGTCGTCGAAGTAAGTGTTGCTCCAATTTTGTACTAGGCGGTCAATTAATTTGCGTAGTGTGTGAATCACAAAATTTTAAAAAATGGATTTTCACTTCCTGAAATTGGTTTGGGAACAGGTGGAAATCAATCAATAGTTTCCAATGACACTGAGTGGAAACAGGCTATTCAAGATGCTCTTGCTATAGGGTACCGACACATTGATTGTGCCCCAATGTATGCAAATGGGCGTGCTGAAGAGTTGGTAGGTGAGGCGATAAAAGGCGTTGAAAGAGCAGAGCTTATTCTTTCAACAAAGGTGTCTCCTGCCGAACTTGCTTACGACGATGCGATTGCTTCAGTGCAATCGAGCCTTAGTCGTTTAGGTGTGGAGTATATTGATCTCCTTTATATTCACGCTCCTAATCCAAATATTTCGTTATCTGAAACAATGCGCGCTATGGATACGTTGGTAGACAGGGGAATTGTGAAGTATCTAGGGGTAAGTAATTTCAATCTTGAGCTTCTGATTGAGGCTCAATCTCTTACCAAAAATAAAATCGTTGCGAATCAGATTGAATATAATCTCGCTACGCGCGAACAAAGCCACTTCGAAGGATGTGACCATATGGAGTCTAAAATCATTCCGTATTGCCAAGAAAATGATGTTCTTGTGGTTGCATATCGTCCTGTTGACCGAGGTTCTATTCTTGAAACAAATCCGCTTCTTGATAATTTGGCTGAAAAATACAAAAAAACCAAAGCGCAAATTGCAATAAACTGGCTTATTTCTCAAGACAACATCGTCACTATTCCGAGGTCAGATTCGTACTCACACCTCAAAGAGAATTTTGAAGCAAGCGGATGGTATTTAGACAAAGAAGATAACGAATTTCTTAAGAGAGAATATCCAACTCGAGGGTAAATGGTGTCAGGTACCTTTTATTTTTTTATGACCTAGTCTCGAGACTAATGAGGTGGAATTTGACAGAATGGTATCTGAATTGTACGGTAAAAGAGTTATGGTAGCCGAACGGTCTCAGGAAAAACGCCCCAAAGTAAGCTCGAGCGGAATGGAAGATTGGAGGTGGACGAAGAAGGACGTTGGCCGCTGGTCTCGAGAACAAACACCTAAGCGCTCGTATCGTGACGAAGTTGTTGGCAAAGCCTTAGAGTTGAGTGGCAGATTTGAACTTCACCAATACGGAGCGCTCTCTCAGGATCCAAAGCGCTACCCGCTCTACCTATTAAAATCTCCGAATTTTTCTCCCGATAAAAAAACCATTCTGATCACGGGTGGTGTGCATGGGTATGAGACCAGCGGTGTTCAGGGCGCGCTCGGATTTCTCGAACGTGAGGCTGCACAGTTTGACGGCAAGTTTAATTTTGTGTGCGTGCCTTGTATCAGTCCCTGGGCTTACGAGACGATTAATCGTTGGAACGCGAAGGCATTCGACCCGAATCGTTGGTTTAGTGAGGGGAGTCCGGTTGAGGAGTCTCGGCTTTTTTTGGGTGCGATGAAAGGCGTCCAGCCATTCGCGCATTTTGATCTTCACGAGACAACCGACACCGACAACACCGTTTTCCGACCAGCGAAAGGCGAGCGAGATGGAAAAGCCGAGGAGTGGTCGGAGATTCCCGACGGATTTTATGCTGTTGGCGATAGCAGGAATCCGCAGGCGGATTTTCAGAAGGCTGTCATCGAATCGGTTAGGGAGGTGACTCACATCGCCAAAGCTGATGAAAGTGGGAACATTATCGGAACTCCGCTCGAGCAAGAGGGAGTGATTAACTATGATTTCAAGGAGCTCAAGTTGTGCGCCGGCTTTTCAGATGCCGCATATACCACAACCACAGAAGTGTATCCCGATAGTCCTAGGGTCACTGATGAGACCTGTATTGACGCTCAGATAGCTGCTATCGTGGGCGGTTTACATTATCTTTTGAACCAGGAAGAATCCTCGTCCCTGACCCGCCCCTAAATTTTGATATAAGAAAAAGGTACCTGACACCATTTCTCTGCATGAAAAAATACTCAGACATCAACGCCTACATCGCCGACTATCCGAAGGACGTGCAACTGCTGCTGCGAAAGATGCGCGCCGCTATCAGGAAGGCCGCGCCGAAAGCAGAGGAGGCGATCAGCTACGGAATTCCGACCTATAAGCTGAGTGGCAACCTCGTTCATTTCGGGGCGTTCAAGGATCATGTGAGCTTCTTCCCGACGTCATCGGGAACCGCGGCATTTGAAAAAGAGATTTCAAAATACAAAGTCTCGAAAGGCACTATCCAATTTCCGCTCGACAAGCCGCTTCCGTTGGGACTCATCACTAAGATCGTTCGTTTCAGAGTCAGAGAAAACCTTAAGAAGGTAAGCAACTAATATCGTCCCAGACGGTCACCCTTTGACATCTCCCTATAGAAATGTTTTATAGTCTTCATGGAGAAGCCAGACAGCAATGTAGTCGTCATAAAGGAATGGAAAAAGAACAGAACACGTTCTGAAAAACTTGAGAAAAAGCGTGAGTTCGGCCCTTCGACGTATGCGGGGGAAGCGGCTCTCGCTGCAGCACGGATACGCCGTATTCGTGCTGATGCAAGCAGGAAGCGTTGGGAGAAAATTCTAGCCGAAGGGGGTGCGCGATTCAATTTTCTAGCAAAATCTCCCGGACTTTTCCTTTATACGCTTTTCCGAGTAGTTCGTGGCAAGGAGACCATGATATACGGGCCAGCCGATGCGATTGGCGAAAGTTTGTACATGCAGGGCACGGCAGTGGCAGGCCTAACTGCCGGTGCGGTGCAATATGGTCATGCGATGATTGCTCTGCCCCTAATTGCGTATGGAATCTACTCTGGCTTAACCAGTGATGTTAAACGTGAACGTTTTTCGAAAGAATCTTAATGTCCACCTCTCCCGCCACCGTCTCCTTCATCCTCGAGAGGCTCCAGCACCCCAAACGATTCCGGGCGCGGGCGATGTTCGGAGAATACGCCTTGTACGCGGACGAGCGAGTAGTTGCGCTCATCTGCGACGACCAGTTGTACGTGAAAATACTGCCCGCGAGCAGCGAGCTCGAAGATGTGTGCGAGAAAGGGGAGCCATATCCAGGAGCAAAGCCGCATTACATAGTGGAAGAGCATCAGCTCTCTAGTATCGAGAATCTGCCGAGCATATTGTTCAGCATCGCCGAGTCGCTCCCGGCAAAGAAAAAGAAGAAAGCTAAGGGTTCAAAATCGTGACTTACGACAAAGCGATAGTTCTTGCGAAAAAGCTGAGGACGTTAAGTCCTCGCATACTTGGCATAGAATTATTTGGCAGCGTGCTGAAAAATGGGTACGGGCGTGATGCGGACTTCGTAGTGTTAGTTGATGACGAACTAGCAAAACGCTGGTGGACTCTGGAGCGAGAGTCGATTCGAGTAAGGTGGCCTGATTTTCTCTATGGACAGCGATGGATGGTCAAGATTTTTTTTCCTTTTATCTATACGATGACAGTACGCAGGCGCAGGCAGAAAAGGCTAGTGGTTTCAGCAGAGCTACTGGGTTTTGACCTTGGCGTACTCGCTGATGCTCACGGTACGATTCCGGATTTCGAGATGTTCCTTTTGCCGGGCAACTGGCGGGAGGGTACAGAAGTGAATATAGAGCACATGACGCGAGTCACTGATCTGACACATGACGTGAACACGCTTGGCTTTTTGAAGAGAATCGCTAAAGACGCAAGTCCTGTGGAGTAAAAGCTCCTCAAAGAAGCAATCCAAAGGCTAGGAAAATCACCCTTCTTCATGCCCTATACTGTAGGCATATGAAATACACCACCAGAGGTTTCGCCCCTTTAATAGCGTTGTTTATCGTGCTCGGAGTCCTTATCGTTGGCGGCATCGGATACGTGGCGCTTAAGCCGCAGATGACGCAGAACGCTCAAGAGAGTGTCGCTGCAAATACAAACACAAGCGCGAACACAAATACTACCCCCTCCCAGGAGAACAGGATTAAGGAACCCGTTATCAGCTGGAAGTTTGAGGCTGCGGCTGAGAAAGACAATGTTCCGTATACGAACGTGTCTGTGACGGTGAACGGAACAGCGCACGCAGTCGGTTCCTTCCAGGGAAGCTGCAGCCAAGTAGGAGCAAGCGGCGGCGTAGACGGCAAGGGTCTTCTTGCAGGAGAGCTGTCCGCGGCACAGTGCTGGTTCGCAGGCGGCGGCGATGAGGTTGGTGTCTTCGCGACCGAGGATGGAGGGCTTGAAGTGATGACGGGTGTTCTTTCGGAAGGAGAGGAAGGCGCAGGGGTTGTTCGCGGGAACTTCACTATTGAAACCGCTTACAAGCTCTGAGGAATCTCGGAGCGTAGCTCCGAAGCATATGCCCGTACAAAAGACCGGAACTAAGAAATATACGCACTACCACAAGGATGGGAGTGTCTGGGCGAAGGGTTCGATACGGAACTCCAAGATGGAAGGGAAGTGGGTGTGGTTCCGGAAGGACGGCACGAAGATGAGGGCGGGCACCTTTGCTAAGGGCAAGCAGACTGGAAAGTGGACTACGTACGACAAGACGGGAAAGGCCGTTAAGGTGACAGAGATGAGCGCGTAAGATTTCAGCCTTTTCTCAATCAGTGTTTTGATACACTTATCTAATGAAACAAGGACGCTCGCGCTTGAGTCTACTCACCGAGGAAGAGAAGCAGAAAGGTATTGGGGCGATTATTTCGTTTTTTGAAAGCGAGAGAAATGAGAAAATCGGCATCATCGCTGCCGGAGAGATTCTGGAATTGCTTGAAGATACTGTAGGGCTACATATATACAATAAAGGAATTGAAGATGCGCGCTCAGTCTTGAAGCAGCAGCTTGAAGAGTCTGACTATAGGCTCGTTGAACTGAAGAGAGATTGATGTACTGCATACAATCTCTCCCCGCATCTTCCTCTAACTAGTATGAATACATCAGACGAAGAAGCATACAACGAGCTTTCGCTCTACACGCTCGCACATGGGCACCCATCATTTATCCATCAGCATGTTGTGGACGCATATGCCGCACAGCATGCAGATGAGAATTCAAAGCCGATAAAGACGGCATTTGCGCTCATAGGTTTGTATCTCATGATTGAGAAGGGTTATACGGGGAAGCAAGTTCAGAATGCGCATATGCAGTTGGCGAAGCATCAGAAGGATTGGCCACGTTTCAGTGCACCCCATGAAGTTACAGAGGTGACCGTGCACGATGTTCTAAAAGTACCCGCAGGAAAAGAACGAGACAAAATGATAGGCGAATGGTGCGCTGCAGTATGGAAGATGTGGCAGGCACAACATGCGGAGGTTGCCCATTTAGTCAGAGCGGAACTATTTCGAGAAGGGTAGTGTGCGTATTGTTTTGGAAAGCGGGTGCTACAATTCAAGTTCGATCTATGAGATCTCCAGGACGATTTAGTCCAATTGTTTTTGCCTACATACTCGCGGTAGGGCTTTTTTCTTTTCAAATAGCGTTTGCAGCGGACGGTTCCGGCACTGCAAGTGTCTCCGTTTCGCCTTCAACAACCCTCGTCAACTCAACGACAAATACACTCACGTTTACATTCACTGCAGCAGAGACAATGAACAGCGGTGGTATTTCAATTTCTGTGCCCTCAACATGGAGTACGCCACAGGGTAGTTCTGGCACTGCAGGGTATACAACAGTCTCCACTAACGGCACGGTGGGCAACGTCTTTGATGAAGCAGATACCGTGAGCGGCTGGACAGGGGACGCCTGTTCTGGTGGTCTTACTCTCGATACTGCTTTCAAGCATTCTGGAACGGGGTCAATACAGTGTATAAACAACAACGAAGGTACGCATGATGTTTGGTATAAAACAGGAACAGCACAAGACTGGTCTTCATACACCACCGTTGGGTTTTGGATTTACACCGATACATCATTTACGAACAGTCAGCTCAAATTTGAATACAACACAGGCACGAATCTTACTTCTGTAGCTAATGTGGAAGAGTTAGGATTTGGGGCAACCATTCCGGCTAATACGTGGACATACGTTTCGTTCAGCTTTGTCACGGCGCCGAGTACACGTACTGCTATTAAAACGTACGGCTTTGAAGTAGCAAATGCATCTGTTAAAAGTGCAGTAATTCATCTCGACGCCTTCGCTGTCGGAGCAGGAAGTAGTTTTGTACCTACATTTAATGGGCGAGACATTGTGGTGACCGCCATTTCGCTTACGAGCGGCCAGACCATAACGGTGACCTATGGCGCTGGAGGTGGTGCGGGTCGCGCTGTTGCGCCAGCAGCTCCTGAGACAAGTACGTTTACTGTAAAATCGAAGGCACTCGATTCTGGTACGCTCACAGCAGTAGCATCATCGCCAACTGTTGCCGTGATTGATACAACTGCGCCGACGGTTTCTTTGACGGCACCTACAACAGGCTCAACAGTACACGGCAGCTCCGTCGCACTTACTGCCACGGCCTCGGATAACGTGCAGGTTGATGGTGTTAAGTACTATCTTGATGGCGTTTCCTTGGGGGCTGAAGCGGCAACCCCGTTTACCACTTCCTTTGACTCAACGGGAAAAAGTGACGGTTCGCACTCTGTTGTTGCAGTCGCGCGTGATAGTTCAAGCAACTATGCAACGTCTACTGCGGCTACGATAACGATTGACAACACCGGTCCGGTCATAAGCTCAATAGCGTCGACAACGGCACCAACAACCGCAACAGTTACGTGGACAAGTAATGAGAGTTCAGATTCCAAAGTCTCATACGGAACTGTTTCCGGTGCATATACAATCAGCACCAGCTCCGCATCATTAGTGACCAGTCATTCGATTGGACTTACTAGTTTGTCTAATCTCACAACCTATTATTACGTCGTTGTTTCTGCCGACGCATCGGGCAACATTTCGACCTCAACAGAAAAAACATTGCAGACGACAGACATCACAGCCCCGTCTGTTTCGCTCACGTCTCCATCAAATGGAGCTACGCTCTCAGGAAGTTCTGTTTCTCTCGCTGCTACCGCTTCGGACAATGTTGCGGTGCAAGGAGTGAAATTTTATATCGACGGCACACTTATTGGTTCAGAAGATACCGTCTCGGCTTATACCGGAACGCTCGACTCGACTGGTTTTACCGACGGTTC
>JAZJXK010000005.1:4967-34436 GCA_040390955.1 Patescibacteria group bacterium | reverse complement strand
CATTCAATCGTCGCGGTTGCGAGAGACGCTTCAAACAACTACGCCACCTCCACTGCGGCTACAGTAACGATTGATAATAACGCTCCGACTGCAAGCATTAGTTATTCGCCAAACCGTGCTGTGAAATCGGGTACCGCGCTTACCATCACTGCAACTTTTAGCGAAGCGATGGTAGATTCTCCTGCGCCTAAATTAGCTATTTCGGGTGCCAATACGTTGTCGGCGAGCACTATGACTAAAACCGACACTACGCACTACACTTACGCGTTTACGGTTGGCACGGGGAATGGTACGGCAACTGTGTCGCTCTCCAATGGTACTGACGCGGTTGGAAACGCTATCACTGCTACACCAACTTCAGGGGCGACATTTACTGTCGACAACACAGCGCCGAGTCTTAGTGCTATCGCGTCTTCAACCTCAGTGACTACAGCGACAGTTACGTGGACTACGGACGAAAGTTCCGACTCAAAGGTCTCGTACAGTACTGTATCGGGAACCTATACCACGAGCACCAGTTCCGCATCATCACTGACCAGTCATTCGTTGGGACTCACAGGTCTTTCAATGTCGACTACCTATTACTATGTGGTTGTTTCGGCTGATGCCGCAGGCAATATATCTACATCAAGTGAAAAGGTTCTTATCACCACTGCTTCGGATGCGGTGCCGCCCACTGTATCACTTACGGCTCCATCAAATGGTGCGACCATTCATGGCTCTTCGGTTTCGCTAACTGCGACAGCGTCGGACGACACAGCAGTAGCGGGTGTTAAGTTTTATATCGACGGCACACTTATTGGTTCAGAAGATACCGTCTCGGCCTATACAGGGACGCTCAACTCAACTACCAAGACAGATGGCACCCACAGTATTGTTGCCGTTGCGCGCGATAGTTCAAACAACTATGCAACTTCGACAGCCGCTTCTGTAACGATAGATAATACAGCGCCTGTGGTTTCGGGAATCTCTTCAAATCCATCTGCCAATGGAGCAACTATCAGTTTTTCAACCAACGAATCAGGGTCTTCGCAAATTGCGTACGGACTCACATCTTCGTACGGCTCGCTTACCGTCGAAACAGACACTGCATCGCGCGTGACTTCTCACAGTGTGAGTTTGTCGAGCCTCATCTCATGTGCCACCTATCACTACACCGCATCATCTACAGATGCGTCAGGCAATAGTGGTACCGATGGTGACAATACATTTACTACCAAGGGGTGTGCGGGTAATGCAAACATTCATTCCCAAAACAGTCATTCTATTAATCATTCGAGCGGCGGGAGCGCCTCTTTGGTTGGAACCAGCGCCACACTTTCAATCAGTATTCCAGCTTCATTTGGCAGTAATGATGCGGAGTTTCAAATAAAAGAGCTTGATAAAACCACAGCACTTGATGCTATTGGTGCACCAAGCACCAGTGTCACCGCAGCGGGTCAGGTGTTTGATCTTCATGCCCTCACTGCCGTTGATACCGCGCAGTCGTCTTTTAGTAGTGCGCTGACTGTCACCCTTAACTATACGGATAGTGATGTTGCGAGTTTAGATACCAGCACGCTGAAGATTTACCGCAATGATAGTGGTACGTGGACTGAGCTTACAAATTGTTCGGTTAACGCTACCGCCAAGACTGTTACGTGCGATACTGATCACTTTTCAACTTTTGCTATTTTTGGCCACTCATCTTCAGGTGGAGGGAGTGGTAGTGGCTCATCAAATTCTAACGGCGGAGGAGGGTTGGTAATGGGATGTACCGATAGAAATGCAATAAATTATTCGCAGTATGCATATGGTACCGACGTAGTAGGTTGTCAGTACGCTAAAAAAGCACCTACGAAAGCTGTGTATCAATTTGCGCGCCAGCTTAAATTGGGTATGAGTGGCGACGACGTGACGCAGCTTCAGCAGCTTCTTGTGCGTCAGAAATTTTTACCTGCAAATACCTACACTGTTTCATACTTTGGTCCAAAGACGGTTGCCGCACTTACAAAATTTCAAGAAGCGCATGCGTCCGAAATTCTCACACCTCAAGGGCTCACCAAAGGTACCGGCGTGATGCGAGAGTTAACACGGAAATCCATCAATGCATTACTTAGTGCTGGTAGTTAGACCTAAATACGTATAGTGAATACTACAGAAGTATCGCGCCTGTTGATTGACGCTGCGTCTAGTAAAGGAGTTTCGACATGCAAAAACACATTCTTTTAAAAGATAGGAGTATTACCTACACACTAAAGAAAAGTCTTCGTGCAAGGTGCATGCGGCTCTCGGTGCACAGAAACGGGGCAGTGGTAGTGACCACCCCTTTGTACCTCAGTGCATTTGTTGCTGAAGCCTTTATACGTGAAAAGGCTTCATGGCTCTTTTCAAAATTGGCACTGTATTCACAATTTGGATTTCAGCCTACTCGGAAGCGCAGCCGCGCTGGGTATCTTAAGAATAAGGTACGTGCCTATGACTTAGCGCTAGAGCGATTGAATTATTTCAATGCCACTTACAATTTTCATTTCAATTCTATACACATCAGAAATCAAAAGACGCGCTGGGGCAGTTGTTCAAAAAAGAATAACCTTAACTTCAACTATAAAATTGCACTCTTAGCATCAGAACTCGCTGATTACATTATCGTGCACGAATTATGCCATCTTGAGGAATTCAATCATTCTCAAAAGTTTTGGAAACTGGTTTCAAAAGCGATTCCGAATCACAAGGCACTCCGACAGGAGCTCAAAAAAATCCCTCTATAGAGAGTGAATACAAACAGTGTTGATGTATTTGATAGGCGTTCGACGTAAAACAATAATGTTAAGTCTTCTTTACACATTCAAAATTTCACGTACACTCGTATGAGGATGGCAGAATACGTGGACAATAAGGTTCAAAAAATGCGCACTGACCGCAAAGTAACTCAAGAGGAGTTAGCGGAAAAGGTGAGTGTGAGTCGCCAAACAATCATTGCCATTGAACGTGGGCGGTATACGCCTTCAGTTTTATTAGCGATTAAAATTGCAAAATTTTTTCGTGTATCTGTTGAGGAGGTTTTTTCAATCAACTATGAAAAATAACACTATGACCATTGTTACTGCTCTTGGTACGTTGCTTCTCGCGCTCTTGGTGCTGAATCCATTTCATCTATGGATGCCTACCATGGTAGCTATGGTCTTTCTTGCGGCACTGTTCGTTGTCTTTTGTGTGTTTGCGGTGTTTGTCGTTCGAGAAAAGACTGTTGATGAGAGGGAAGAGCAACATAGAGCCTTTGCTGGGCATGCGGCATTTCTTACGGGTGCAGCGCTCCTCGTCATCGGTATCATGGTTGAAGATATTCAGCATGCACTCGATCCATGGCTCGTGGTAGCGCTTATAGGTATGATCGGAGCAAAATTAGCAGCTCGTGTTTATAGTGACCACCAGCAATAAGAGTTAAGAGTCTTAGGTGTGGATAATCGAATGTAAAGTTACCTTTACATTCGATTTCTTTTTGAGTACACTGCTTGTATTACTCTTATGTATGAAGCAGTATGAATATACGAAATTGGGCAATTGGATTTATTATTGTCGTTCTCATTGGTGGAGGAATGTATTTTTATTCTGCTTCTCAGCTTCATACGAATGAAGAGAAACTGATGCATGAGAATTCCTCTGCAGACGCAATGATGCACGCAACTACTACAGCAGATTCTATGATGCATGATGCAAGCTCTACAAACGCCATGATGCATACGGGTTCAACGACTATGATGGAAGAGACGAAGTCAGATTCGATGATGTCACACTAGTTTGCATGTTGGGTTTTTTATTCATTTCGTTTATTGCAGGGATACTAACGGTGCTCTCGCCATGTGTGTTACCGCTCCTCCCTGTTATCGTTGGCGGTTCCATGACGGGGGAGAAGAGTGTACGCCGAGCGGTCACCGTTACCGTAGCTCTCGGTGTTTCGGTTTTTATCTTTACCATTGTGCTCAAGGTTTCGACAGTGTTCGTGACAGTGCCACCAGAAGTTTGGAATTATATTTCCGGCAGCATTTTGTTTAGTGTCGGCCTTGTGTTTCTCTTTCCGAAACTTTGGGACATAGTGCCGGGCCTTGCAAAGGCGAATCAGGGTACCACCAAGCTCATGTCTGCCGGATTCATGAAGCAGAATTTTTGGGGCGACGTGTTGGTGGGCGCAGCACTCGGTCCGGTCTTCTCAACCTGCAGTCCGACGTATTTTGTGGTACTTGCAACAGTGTTACCTGCAAGTCTCGCTGCGGGCATTACAGATATTTTTGCTTACATCATTGGTATGTGCGGATTTCTCCTGATCATTTCAATCGCAGGGCAGAATCTCTTAGAGCGTCTTGGGGTTGCAGCTGATCCACGGGGTATAGTGCGCCGTCTCATGGGCGCTCTCTTTATTGGTGTTGCTATCGTCATAGCCACCGGCTCGCAGGCGAAGATAGAAGCTCCGCTGTATGCAGTCTTTGACGAGACAAAAATAGAGCAGCACCTCTTGTCGACCATGCACATGTTTAGTACTGGTGTGCAAAAAAAATCTTCTGTTGTCGCATCTTCTACTCCTGTGGTAGCAGATCGTCTTACGCTCATGCAAAAAGATGCACGGTATCCAAAAGCTCCGGAGCTCGTTTCTCCGAATGGATACATCAATACTGACGGAAAACCGATTTCGCTTGCTGACTACAAAGGGAAGAGCGTAGTGCTCGTGGATTTTTGGGATTATAGTTGCATCAATTGTCAGCGCACGTTCCCATACCTTAGAGCGTGGTACGAAAAGTATAAAGATCAAGGACTTGTAATTATAGGCGTGCATACGCCGGAGTTTGCATTCGAACAACTGCAGTCTAATGTTGAAGCGGCTGCAAAACGATTTGGACTCACGTATCCAATCGTGCTTGATAATCATTATCAGACGTGGGGTGCGTATCAAAATCAATATTGGCCACGTGAATATCTCATCGATATTGATGGTTACGTCGTGCATGACCACGCAGGTGAAGGTGAGTATGATGAAACTGAAAAAGCTATTCAGCAAGCACTTGCCGAACGGGCGGCTCGACTTGGCACGAAGGTAGCTACTACTTCAACCGTCGCCATGCCTGCTCCTGATCTTTCGTCGATACACAGTCCAGAAACATATTTCGGATCAAGTCGTAACGAATATCTTGGTAACGGAAAGTCTGGCGTGGAGGGGATACAAACATTCATGCTTCCTACTACCGTTCAACCAAACACGCTGTATCTTGGAGGAAATTGGAACATTATGTCCGACTACGGAGAAGCGAGTGCGGGTGCCACTGCACTCTTTGAATATAGTGCACGCGATGTATATCTGGTTGCCACCAATGCGAGTGCAACTGTACGTATAAAAGTTTTTCGAGACGGTACACCTGTCGGAGTTGTCGCAGGGGCTGATGTAGATTCACAAACGGGAAAAGCAGTTATTGGTGGTGACCGCCTTTACACGCTGATTCATGACTCATCGCCAGGTATTCACACTATCAAAATCGAAGTTGAGCAGGGTACGCTCGACGCCTATACCTTTACGTTCGGCTAACTACTTCCTTTGAAGTATTTTTATTACTTAGAGTATGACTGAGGTTCTCTCATGATATTCTGACTGCATGATGATACACAAAAGGGTTGTGCAAGTGGTTGTACTTATCGGCATTTTAGTACTCCTTGTACTCGGAGCTCACTTTTTCTTCCAGGTAAATAAAACATCAATTATTACCGCAGAAGGAAGTGAAGGATCGGAGTGGGTGAACATAGTATTTAATACCGATCATCCAACACGCAATACTCCTGGCTGTATATTTTTGAAAGCGTTTAACGCTGCAGGAAAAGATTGTGTTCCAAAAGCAGAAGATTTTACTCTCTACGGAGAAGCATTCAGGGCGCCATTGCCGATAGTGTCAGGTGTACTAAAAAATGAAGACAAGCTAGGGAGATTCCGCACACTAGAAGTACAGCCCGATCCATTTATAAAGGGGGATGCGCGTTCCAAAGAAGCGCTTCTTGATTTGAAAGAGAATGATCTTCTGTTTCTTTTCCTTCCTCAGAATCCTGTGACTATAGAGGTTGTGGAAGATACGTGGCAGCCTATACAAATAAAATCTATTTCTATTGCGTCTGATGCTGCTGATCATCACGTTGCGCAGGTTGGCGATACGGTGTCTCTTGTACTTGTGCTCGACAGACCACTCAGAGTTGATTCTCCGTCAATTCGGTTTTTTGTAAAAAATACAGATCCCAATGGTTCTGACTTCTATCTTGACGATACACTAGTGGAACCAATGGGTGAGAATACCTATAAAACAAGTTTCACGGTAGGAAAAAATACACCCAAAGGCGTGCTGCACTTTGATCTCTACAACATCATTGATGCCACAAATCAGGGGCTGAATGTTGAAATTACGAGTACCACTGACGGTAGCTCGATAGAAATAAAATAGGCGGTGCGCCATGAGCGTGAACGCGTGTTTATTCCCTCGCGCCCTATTTTATAACTCTCAAAGAGACTCTGGGTATTACAATTATCTCTATGCGCACGAAGACATTCGGTACAAAGCTCATTATTGCAGGCACACTGGCAATTTTTATTGGCCTTTTGGTTCTTGGATTTCAATTTTTAATTACAAAGAGTAATGGAAATTCTTTGCCAGTGTGCACTATGGAAGCACTACAATGCCCGGACGGTTCGTACGTTGGCAGGCAAGGGCAGCAGTGTACATTTGCAGTGTGTCCTAACCAAACCTCTTTTAAGGGAATGCTACGGCAGGGTGTAAACGGTTTTGAACTCATACTACCTGCTCCCGAAAACGGAGGAATGGAGGTGTCGTATGTGATGCCACTTGTGCTTGGCGCCAGCAGTGACGTAACAGGTAGTGTTGGAAAGTTAGTAGAAGTGTTTGGTCACTTCACATCGGCAAATACTCTTTCGGTTGAAAAAATAGAAACACTAAAGGCGAGCGATCCGACAGTGGGAGAGCTGCGTGTCGGGAAGACTGCGTATATAAATGGCGTTAAAGTAACTCTTGAAAAAATTATTCAAGACAGTCGCTGTCCAGTCGATGTGACGTGTATTCGCGCCGGCAATGTAACACTCGAAGTGACACTGCAAAGCAATACCGATACCGAGAAGAAAACTATTATTTCAGATGACCCACCGATTCTTTTTGATTCCTATCAAATTTCTATTGTAAAAATTCTCCCTGAGCCGCACTCTAAAGTAGAGAGACATCCTGCTGATTACGTTATTACCCTCAAGGTTCGTTCTAACTAACAGGCCAGAGAATTCTTATGAAGCAAGCGGTGTGGGTAGGAATGATAGTTGGTGGCGCGGTTGGTGGGTTTATTCCAACCCTGTGGGGTGGTGGATTTTTTGCAGCGACTATTTTTTCAGCACTCGGCGGATTTTTAGGAATTTGGATTGGCTATAAACTGAGTCAATAAAAGATTTGCATCTAACGCTTATTGTATGAAAGACAACTCAGAAGGCAAAGTATTTGGCTACCACCTATTAGTGAGGCCACGCGGGTTGCTTTTAAAAGAGCTAGAAGAAACAGTAAAGGTTTTGGCAGAGGAATACGACGGGCCTCTTTTCGAACCGCACGTAACACTTCTTTCTTCAATGCCGTTTGAGGACGAAACGTTACTCATTGAAAAGACTGCGGCGCTTGCAGAGGAATCAAAAGCTCTACAATTAACCTTTGGTGAGATAGGAATGCAGGATGCATACTTCCGCACGCTTTTTCTGCGCGTGGAGTTGTCTGAGGATTTGGCGAAACTTCGTGCACGTGCGGAACAGGTTTTTGATATGGAGAACACCGATGCATTCATGCCACATCTCAGCTTGCTCTATGGAAACTACCCTCAAACAAAGAAGGTAGCTACCGCAGCTTTAATTACTGCGTACAAAGGTGTTTCTTTTGATGTCGATTCCATTCTCCTCTATAAAACAGATGGTGAACCTACGACTTGGCGAACAATTCAAGAGTTCAAACTACCTTCCTGATTTAAAATATGGAATTAAAAATACTTTCTTGGAATATTTGGAACGAAGGGCATTTTGATGAGATTGCAGAATTTCTTAAGTCCTCGGGCGCTGACATTATTGGCCTTCAAGAAGTGCTGCCAAAAAGTAAAACGATTCCTATTATTGAATTTCTTACCTCGCGCGGGTATGAGCATGTGTATGCGCCAGCAAGACTTGCAAGCGAAGGAAAGGAAGACATGGGTAATGCTGTTTTTAGTAGGTATCCAATTTTTAGTAGTGCTGTTCATGAATTATCTTCTGAACACTCACGCATCGCAATTCAAGCCGACATTGAAGTAGAAGGAAAGACCTTGCACGTTTTTTCAACGCATCTTTTACATACTCATCAGCAACCTTCTAGCGTTCAGGAACTCCAAGCGGAAAATCTTCTGAAAGTTCTGCCGAAAGAAAACACTATTCTCATGGGAGATTTTAATGCAACGCCTGAAAGTGCTGCGGTGCAAAAAATGCGATCAGTGCTTGTTGATTCAGATACAGCTTCTTTGCCGACGTGGAGTGTCTACCCTGAAGGGTGCCCTGTGTGTATGCTACAGAGCGTGAGCATTCGACTTGATTATATTTTTACTAGCCCTGATGTACGTGCGCATTCTCCTAAGGTTGAGAGCTCAAAGGGTTCTGATCATTTGCCGATCTCAGTCTTGATTGATTTCTAAGTATGTATTTCGTGTACATTCTTGAGTGTTCTGACGCGTCGCTCTATACGGGAATCACAACTGATGTAGCCCGTCGTTTTAACGAACATAAAAACAACGTTGGTGCGAATTACACCAGAAGTAAGGGAGTGAAGAGGGTTGTATATAGTGAAAAACATCCTGATAGATCATCTGCTCTGAAACGCGAGGCCGCAATAAAACGTTTAACGCGCGCGAAAAAATTGATACTGATTCGTGGTAGTCGCCGAAAGGCGTAGCGCTGGGGCTCTTTCACTTCCTTCAGTAATAGGATAGGGTAGGGCGTAATGGCTGGAGACGAAACAATTCTTCGATTTGAAGAGGTGTCGCACGAATTTAGTGCGAAAAAACCCATTTTAGATGAGGT
The DNA here is from genome assembly GCA_040390955.1 of Patescibacteria group bacterium. Lineage (GTDB taxonomy): Bacteria > Patescibacteriota > Minisyncoccia > Phycocordibacterales > Phycocordibacteraceae > Phycocordibacter. The sequence continues at coordinate 25,342 of JAZJXK010000005.1, read as the reverse complement.
GAGTTTTTCTGTACGTCGCGGGAAGAAGATTACCTTGATGGGGCAAAACGGCGCAGGGAAAAGCACTATTTTTAAGCTTATTGTTGGCGCTGAAAAGCCAGATTCCGGCACCATCAATTTGGCGCCCCGCATGAGTATTGCGACGTCGCGTCAGGTGATTCCGCGAACAGAGATGGAGCTTACGGTACGGGAGTTTTTCCAGAAAATGTTCTCAAAGCCGGTCTATGACATTGACCCGCGTATTGATGCGGTACTCGAAGTGGTGAACTTAAAAGGTCATGAAAAAGTGCACGATAGAATCGTCGGTTCATTTTCAGGTGGACAGCAGGCACGCATTCTTCTTGCGTCCGCGCTCATTCAAGATCCAGACCTTTTACTTTTGGATGAGCCAACGAACAATCTTGATAAGGCGGGCATTGAACATCTCACAAAATTTCTTATTAACTACGAAAAGACCTGTATTGTTATTTCGCACGATGCGCACTTTTTGAATTCTTTTAGTGATGGTGTCTTGTACCTTGATGTACACACGCGGAAAGTTGAACAGTATGCAGGAAACTATAACGATGTATTAAAAGACATTACTGCACGCGTTGAGAAGGAGAATATGAAAAATGCGCAACTTGCGAAAGCCATCATTGCGAACAAAGAGAAGGCAAATTTCTTTGCCCAAAAGGGAGGAGGTATGAGAATGGTTGCAAAGCGCATGCGCGCAGCAGCAGAAGAGATGGAAGAGGCAAAAGTGGATGTACGCCGTGAAGACAAAACCATTAAGGCATTTACAATTCCGGTACAAGAAAATCTTTCGGGTGAAGTGCTCACCATTTCCTCCTACACTACGCTCAAAGATCACAAACCAAAAGTGCATAAAAAACATTTAGTCCTTCGTCGTGGCGAGCATCTTATTCTCACAGGGCCAAACGGTATCGGAAAGAGCACCCTGCTTGAGTCGATTGCAAAAAATACTTCTGAAGGAGTGATCATTCTTAAAGGTGCAACTATTGGGTATTACCGGCAAGATTTTTCTAATCTCGATTTTGACTCAACGGTCTTTCAAGAACTTGCAGGAGCAATGAAAGAGCAAAAGGAAGAGAAGCTACGCGCTGTTGCAGCAGGGTTTCTTATAACTGGTGATTTGATACACACAAAAATTAGCCATCTCTCGGAAGGGCAGAAGGGGTTAGTTGCGTTCGCGAGGCTTGTTCTCTTACAGCCCGGACTTTTGATTCTTGATGAGCCAACAAACCACATAAACTTCCGTCACTTGCCGGTTATTGCAAAAGCACTCGATGAGTATAAGGGGGCGATGATTTTAGTGAGCCACGTTCCTGATTTTGTCGCAAAAATTCGCATCGACGAGACGCTTGATCTTGCGCGGTCATAAATTTTTTACTTTAGAGATGTTCATGAAGCCTCTTACACGTACGTAAGGCGGTGTGAATACTGCAAATTTTTTATCATCACCGAAGTTTCATTGTCGGTATGTTTTTGTGATACGTACGCGCGAAGTGTCTCAATTAATTCTAATCATCTAATCATTCGCGCGCAATTATAAATTTATTCGAATTATTCACTAATACACAACAAGTATGAAACATAGATATTCGTCACTCATTGCAAGTTCGGCCCTTATGCTGTCGATGGTGCTTGCTCCAACAGCAAGTTTCGCGGCAGGATCAAATCAAGGACAGTGGGGAAAGGGGTCGTATGGTAGTTTTGCTAGCTGGTTTGGTTTCGGAGCCAAAGTAGCGCACGCGGAAACTGCTCCTCGAAACCTCCCGCCCTCAATCTCAGGAATCACTGCTCCGACAGTTCTTAAAGTCGGCGCAGAAGGTACGTGGACAGTCAACGCGTCTGATCCTGAGAATGGCGCCCTTTCGTACTCCGTTGATTGGGGCGATCGGAGCATGATGAAAGCTCTTCTCGCTTCAGAGGCTGATGTGTTCACTCAATCCTCTTCCTTCACACACACCTATGCAGCAGCGGGAACGTACAATGTAAAGTTCAAGGTTAAGGATAGTTCAGGTCTTACCAGTTCGTCTTCGGCGACTGTACATGTCATCGCAGACAGTGAAGCGATTGCCGTTTCGGATGTCAGCGCAAACCCGATTGATCAGTCGCGCGCGAAGGTGACCTGGACAACGAACGTTAGAGGCGATTCAACAGTCTTCTTCAGCACTGCAACTCCTGTTGATACCTCCACAGCACTCTCAGCTGGTAATCGTGCACAAGTTCTCAAGCACACACTGAATCTCACTAAACTTGCTGCGGGTACAACGTATTACTTCGTCGTGCAGTCTAAAGATGCCTCTGGCAAAGTAGCGGCGTCATCTGAATCTTCCTTCACTACACCAAAACCGGCGAATGATGCGCCTTCAATCCAAAGCATTAGCGGACCTGCAAGTATTGTAGCGAATACGGAAGGAACCTGGACTGTGAGCGCATCTGATCCTGAAAATGGTTCGTTGTCCTACTCGATTGACTGGGGTGAAAATGCTTCCATGAGAATGATGGCGCTTTCCGCATCTGAACCTGTATTTACTCAGACATCAACCTTCAGTCACACCTACGTTGATCCTGGTACGTACACGATCACTGTTACTGCAAAAGATGATGCTGGCTTAACAGCAACGTCTAAAACAACAGTTGTAGTAACTGCGGTCACTCCTCCGCCAGTTCCAACCTTGAGCGGTATTACTGCTCTTGTTGGCACCGACAAAATAGTATTCAACTGGAATACTAACGAGGGTGCTGATTCTGAGATTTACTACTCAGCTTCCTCTCCTGTAGAGGTTGGCGGGGCAAACACTACTGCCGTGACTGATGCAACCCTCAGTACAAGCCATGCGCTTACTGTCGGTACACTCAAGGCTGGTACCTCGTACTACTTCATCATTGAGTCTAAGAATGCTGACGGTGGCGTTGCAGCCACGTCTCAGTTCTCACTCACAACGATGAGTATGTAAGATTCTTCGCACGCGAAGGGTAACAACATAAAAAAACCGCCACATAATGTGGCGGTTTTTTTTATGTATGTTTCCTCAGTTCGAAGTTTTCAATAAGATTCTACGAGACGAGCGGAGTCCCTTCGTCATTCGGCGTCTCATGTCGTCGTCTCCGATTTCTTCTTCTTGAGTCTCTTGAACTTGAAGAAAAGTTTTGCTCTGGCTCCAGAGCACTCATTCTTTCTTCCTCGGGTATGAAGGTTCGATTTTCATTTTCGTCCATAACGTTGCAATACAAGTTACACGGTTATAAAGGTGCCGGGCTCCGGGAGATGCCTATCGCTTTTTTTACAAGCACATCTCCCGCTCGCCGACACCGCGTTCGAGTGTATCAGCGTGTACCTGAAGAGAATATGAATATGCGGGTTCGGTGTATGGTGTCTCACATTTTCTTCCGCGGGTTCTGGTTCATCGGATATTCATGAGCGCTATGGCATGGTGGAAATTGAGAGGTCGAGATTATTTATATATAAACTAAATCAAAAAACTTTATGTTGAGCAGATATCACTATCGTATTTCCTTCTTGCTCCTCGCGCTTGGTCTTCTTGCAGCAATCTCAATGACGGTTGCTATAACGCCAGCGAGGGCTGCAACAGCTCTCACGTCCCAAATGGATGTCGGTTCGAGTGGAGATGATGTAACCGCTCTTCAAACATTCTTAGCGACGAACAGTCTCGTGTATCCAGAAGGACTCGTCACAGGTCACTACGGCCCCTTGACGCAGACTGCAGTAGCTCAGTTTCAGATTGCCTACGGACTTCCTGCAGTTGGCCGCGTTGGTCCCCAGACACTCGCAAAATTAAATAGCCTCATTACCGCAGGTCAGCCAATTGATGTGAGCGCTCCATTTATCTCGAATGTACAGGTGACGAAATTGTCAGGCAGTGCATCGGTCTCGTGGAGCACAAGCGAGAGCACAAAAGGTGTCGTCTACTATTCGGCACAACCGGTAGTCACCTATGAAGTAAGTAAAGCTCTTACCGAGCCATCCTCAACGGGTGTTGCTCTGACCGATCAGGCATTCTTGCTTTCGCACGCAGTTTCACTTTCTGGACTGCAATCAGGTCAGGCCTACTATTACATCATTGAGAGCACTGACATGACGGGGAATGTATCACTCACACTCCCTGCAAGTTTTGTTGCTCAATAGTAGTAGTGCCTCTTGTTGTGTTTCTGATGGATTGCTGATGTAAGCCAATTTCACAGAAAAAGAAAAACCACCTCTCGTCTCTCTCCGATGGGTGGTTTTTTTGTTTTTATTATTTTCGTTCTTTTGTATGGGAAGGAATAGAAACGGTAACGGTAGTGCCATGCCCAAGAGTGCTTTGTATTTGTATTGTGCCACCATGAAGCTGCACAAGTTCCGAGACGATAGCAAGTCCGAGTCCGCTGCCGCCAGTTGCGCGCGTTCGTGAGGAATCACCTCGGTAATAGGGTTCAAAAATATGAGGAAGATCTTGCTCTGCAATGCCAACGCCAGAATCACTGATAGAAAGTAACACCATGCCTTCTTCGTGTAGAAGAGAAATAGTAACGGTGCCGTTTTGTGGCGTGTACGCAAGAGCGTTCTTGAGAATGTTTATGGCGATTTGCTCGAGCGCGGTTCGGTTACCGCGAACAAGGAGAACCTCTGCAGCCTTTTTTGTGATTGAAATTTTCTTTTGTCGTGCGAGGGGGAGCAGTTTTTTTAGTGCTTCATCAGCAACTTCGCCAAGATCAACTTCTGTAAATTCAATGTGCTCGCCACGCACGAGCGTGTTTAAGGTGAGTAGGTTGTTGATGATATTTGAAATACGATCTATCTCTTCAAGAGTGCTTGCATGCAGTTCGCGCGCACTTTCTGACACCGCTGCTTCAAAGAGATGTACCTCAGTGTTTGTCTTTATGATTGAGAGTGGTGTGCGGAGTTCATGGGCAACATTGCCGATGAAGCGTTTCTGAGAGGTGAGCGCGTTTCGGGTTGGTGCGAGTGCTATGCGAGCAATGAGGTAGCCAAATACTATTGCAGTGCCGACAGCCGCTGCAATAATGCCGAGGAGATAGTTTGATTGGACATCTTTGAATGTGGGTATCGGTAGCGAGGTAACGCCCGCACGTGGTGCGTTCAAAATGGTTTCTTGCACGTGCGCGATAATTGAGGTGAGGGTTGATTGGTACAAGAGCGCAAGCGCCGCTCCCATAACGGTAATTACTGCAAATGAAAACAATACTTGCAGGAAAACAATATTTACTTCTGTCCGGAAAAATGGATCGCGTTTGTATTTACGCGGCAATCCTGTAACCGATCCCACGAATTGTTTCAAGGATGCTCGGATCCGTTCCCGTATCAAGTTTTCTTCGGAGGTTTTTGATGTGTACATCGACGACGTTGCTAAATGAATCATAATTGAAGTCCCATACGTGTGACAAGAGGTCTTCGCGGTTCACAATTTGGCCAGCGTGCCGCATGAGGTATTCAAGGAGGCCAAATTCCTTTAAGGTCAAATCTATGAGTGCGCCGTCTTTTTGTACTGTTCGCTCTGCGAGATTCATTTCAATACCGGCTGCGTGTATGATTTCAGGGATTGTTTCAGTTGGCCTCCTGAGGAGTGCATGAGTGCGTGCCAAGAGCTCTGCAAAGGAGAATGGCTTCACGAGGTAATCATCGGCGCCTGACAGGAGGAGTTCCACCTTGTTCTCTATTTCTGCCCGCGCGGTGAGAATCAGAATGGGAGTTTTTACATTCAGCTCTCGCGCGCGTTTGACGACCTCGTGCCCGTGCATCGACGGTAGCATGAGATCCAGAATAACCATGTCATAATCGTCCCGATGGAGCGAAATGCGTGTCAGTGCTTTCTCTCCATCGCTTACTATATCAGTGGTATAGCCCTGATAGGTGAGCCCGCGAGAGATCGCTTCGGCGAGCTTCGTTTCGTCTTCAACAATAAGTATTTTCATGTAGATGTAAGCTATCGCGTTTAATAATCACGATATACTTGTGACTATACAGGCGAGGTATGAAGTCTTCATGAAGATTTTGTTCATGAGCTTCATTCCTCTCTCATTTAATAACTATAGGATTGAATACTATGGAAGACCAACCCTCCAACCATAATAATAGTTCAAAAGGAATTTTCCATGAAGGTACGGTGGTTATCCGCCGAGAAGGGGCATTTATAGGGTGGTGGGTTTTTACAGGTTCCATCATTCTCGTGATAATTGGGGCACTTCTCATTATGTGGCTGCCGGGGAGATCCCCTAATTTAGTGTGGCGGAACATTTTGGAGGTTATAGAACAGAAATCAGTTACCGAACCTCAAACTACGCGCTTGTCTTCGAAGGCTTTTTCTCCAGTTGCCGGAGCGCATCTGCTTGAGAGTGGAAAGTATGTAAATTATGTCTATTACACTGGGCGTGCATTTGTGCCGGATTTGCTTGTTATAAACAGGGGTGAAAAAGTCCGCTTTATAAATGCTACCAATCTCACTATGCGTGTAGGGTCGCGTCCTGAGAGTGTAAGCAGTAGCTACTATGCGGAAATCACCGAGCCTAAGGCAGAGGGAAAGGGTAGTGTATTCGATACAGCGCTTTCCGAGCCCGGTGTCTGGTCATACGAGAACCTCTCGTCTAAAGAGCCGCGTGTTTTTGGTGCTGTGTACGTGCGTTAGTAGAGAGTGTTCCTTTCCTGAAGTTGTTGCTGTCACATTTTTCAGGTTGGTGCGTCTATACCAGTGGACCCTTTGCTCGCTATGAGCTTTCGGTCTTTCTTTTAGTAATTAGAAATCTAAAATTCTCAATTATATGAATCGTATCACCACTATTCTTAGTGCTCTTAGCCTCTCGGCCGTTCTTATTATGCCTGGTGCTGCATTTGCAAACTCTGACCATGTAAAGCCTATTGACGGCTCTGCGGTAGAAGTTGCTATGACCAGTTCAGGAGATGTCTTAGTTCGCGGGGCGAAAGTCACCGCTGTATCGGGCAATACTCTTTCCGCGTCAACGGTATGGAGTGCAACAAATCTGTCATGGTCAGTAACGACAGCCGCTGCAACCACATTTTCTAACAAGGCGGGTGCAGTCGTGTCTCTTTCTGACATTGCTGTTGGAGATACTGTAAGCTTTGTTGGTCACTTTAACGCTGGCAATTCGCTCTCCGTGAATGCCTCTGCTGTAAAAGACTGGACGAAGGGTGTGGAAGTAAAAGTTGTGTCGGGAGTTGTTTCAAGTGTGAACCTTGCTGCTCTTTCGTTTGGACTACAGACAAACGCGCACAATGCTCTTTCGGTGCAGACTACTACGGGGACTACTATTACACTCAAAGGCAATGCTTCTACACTCGCATCACTTGCCACCGGTGATGGGATAAAAGTAACAGGCACCTTGAGTGCAGATGGGTCAACACTCACTGCTACGAAACTTGAAATCATGAAAAAGGAAAACGTTGAGGAGAAGCGTATGGAAAGTCTTGCAAAACGCTGGTTCTCGAATGGCCTTTTCTTCGGCTTTCATTTCGGTAAGTAACTATTACAAAAAATCACCCCCGCACGCGGGGGTGATTTTTTGTATACTGAGACTTGTGTTGCAATCTCGTCACATTTCTTCGAGTGGTTCGTCACTACTATGCCAGCCTTAAATCAAAAAGATCTTGAGCGCTGGTTTCTTGAAGGGTACGACGCCAATGCTGATATCGTCTTCAGGTTTTGTCTTTTTAAGCTTCGAGATCGCGAAGCGGCAACAGACATTGCTCATGAGACATTTACGCGCATGTGGGAATACGTATCGTTAGGAAAACCCATTGAACATTTTCGCGCATTTGCTTTTCGTGTTGCAAGAAATGCAATCACGGATTATGCAAAAAAAGCTAGGCCCGTGTATGAACATGAGCTCGGCGATACAGCAGCGGAAGTGCTGGAGAGTTCCACGTTTGGAGACAGTGAAGCATATGCGGAACTCGGAGGGGTCTTGGAGTGTTTAAAGGGGCTCCCTGAAAACGAGCAAGAGATGGTACTGCTTCGCTTCACTGAAGGAGTTCCCGTGAAGGACATTGCAGAAGAATTGGCAGAGCTTCCAAACACGGTCACACAGAAGTTGAAACGCGCCGTTCAAGCTCTCCGTGAATGTCTCGGCATCATGCCATCATCAAAAACATCATGAATCACGATATAGAAAAAATTCTGGCCACGTTCAAAAACATAACGCTTTCTCAAAAGGAGCGTTCCAACATGCGCGCGCGTCTCACTCTGCATATGCACGCGTCACCTGTCACATTCGGAGACTCTAGTCGTCATCTACTGTGGCAGACCAGTATGCCTATGGTTTCGCCGTTTATGAATCTTGTAAGAGGCATTAATAAAAAACATATGGCACCACTAGCAATCGGACTCATTCTTATGCTCTCTGCAGGCGGCGGCGTTGCCTTTGCTGCAGAAGGCGCAGTTCCCGGCGATACTCTTTACCCAATTAAAGTACATGTTGATGAAAAAGTCGCAGGCGCTTTTGCGATTTCTGAAAACGCGAAAGCTAATTTTGAAACACAGCTTGCGAGCGAGCGCCTTGAGGAAGTCGCCACCCTTGCTGAGAGGGGGAAGTTGGACGCACATACACGTGTCGATCTTGAAACACGTTTTAACGCCCACGTACGTAATGCTGAAAAACATATTGAAAAACTCAACGCTACAGGCGAGCGCGTAGCCGCACTCAAAGCAGAGGCTGAGCTCGAGTCAAAACTCGACATGCAATCTTCAACGCTTGTTCGATTGAATGAAAATGCTCGCGTGGGTACCTCTACTAAAGCGGAAGTTCGTGACATTCTCGACACTGTAAAAGAACGCGCAGGAGCACACGCTGAACTTAGAGGGCTCATACAGGGAGACATGAAGGTTCGCGCCGAGGAGCGTGGAGAAAACACTAACGCTGATGAATCATCATCGTCACCTGAAGAATCAGAAAGCAACATACGTGCACAAGGAGGTGGCACGGTGAATGCTGACGTGCGCTCTGATGGTTCTGAGGTCAAAGGCGCGGCTGATGAGAGGGGGTTTTTCCGAATTAAATTGCCATTTTAAGCACTGTAGTACGTTTGTGTGAACAAACATGTGTTACAGTGAAAATAAGTAATAGATTAATCTAATCTAAGCATGAAAAAGACACATATCATCATTGGAGTCATTATTCTCGCACTCCTTGCCGTTGGTGCATGGTATCTCTTCTCTTCGAAGGGTTCACCTGCAGGAACGCCAACTACCAATACCGGAGCCGAGTCTTCAGTGACGGGAGATACCGCTTCAAACGTAACCCCCGCTGCAACACCCGTGAAAGGTACCGGCACGCTCAAGAGTGCATTTACACAGGGTGGTAATTACACCTGTACTCTCAGCACCCTCGCGTCCAACAATGGTCAGACATCTGGAGTTATTTACGCTTCAGGAGCAAAGACTCGTGTTGATTTCCAGAGCAAAACTGCTGCCGGAGTAGTTTCTGAAGTACATATCATCCGTGACGGCACATATTCATATACGTGGATTGCAGGACAGACAACGGGCATAAAGACACAGATTACTTCTTCAAGCTCCATTGTGCCGCATCAGCCTTCTGGAAGTGGCTTCTCGCTTGATGACACATCTTCTATTAATTGGGATTGTCACCCGTGGCTCACCAATAAGACGCAGTTTGTTCCACCAACAAATATAACGTTTGTTGCAGGATAAACATATAGAGTTTTCAAAAAATAAAAACACCCCAAGAATTTGGGGTGTTTTTATATGTACTCTCAGAAATGTACTATTTCCTATACAATAAAGAGCACTGTATGAAGAAAGATATAAAACCAAGCTCGAAAACAACCACCTCATGGGGCGGTGTTGCTGATTGGTATTCAAATTATCTTGAGACTACGGAAGACAGCTATCAGAGGGCGGTGATACTGCCGAACCTTCTTCGACTCTTGGCGCTAAAGAAAGGAATGCGACTTATCGACATTGCATGCGGACAAGGATTTTTCGGTAGGGAATTTGCAAAAGCGGGAGCGAGTGTTGTCGGTGCAGATATTTCAAAAGAGCTCATTCTAGAAGCAAAGAGGCTCTCGTCAAAAGACATGGAATTTCATGTAGCTCCTGCGCGCGCTCTCTCATTTGCAAAAAATAGTAGCTATGAGGTGGCCACTATAATTCTTGCACTTCAGAACATTGAAAATATTTCTGAAGTTTTTTCAGAAGTGGGGCGCGTTCTTGTGCCGGGAGGCCGACTCCTTCTCGTTATGGTGCATCCGGCATTTCGTGTTCCTAAAAAAACCTCATGGGGTTTTGACGAAAAGATTGGTGTGCAGTATAGGCGCGTTGATGGCTACCTGTCGGCAGGAAAGTCTGAAATTGTTGTGCACCCAGGACAAAAGAATAGTGAAGTGACTATTTCATACCACCGTTCCCTCCAAGATATTTCAAAGGCGGTAGCGAAGAGCGGTCTTTTGATTTCGCGTATAGAAGAGTGGATTTCACATAAAAAAAGTGAGAAAGGTCCGCGCCAAGTGGCTGAAGACACTGCGCGCCGTGAAATCCCACTCTTTCTTATGATGGAAGTGAGGAAGTTCTAAATCTTCTTGTAGTTTCAATTTTTTCCACAAAGAATCCACAGTCGTACGAAAATTGGTTTTTGCTGTACCCTAAGGCGATGACGCAGGACGAGGCGCTAAAGATTTTAAAGACAGGCGCGAATGTGTTTTTGACGGGCGAGCCGGGGAGTGGAAAAACGCACACGGTGAATGCCTATGTGTCGTGGCTTCGTGAGCATGGGATTGAGCCGGCTATTACTGCGTCAACTGGTATTGCGGCAACGCACATTGGCGGTCTCACTATTCATTCGTGGAGCGGAATTGGTATCGCTGAAAATCTTTCAGAGCGGGACGTCGATGCCATAGCAGGGAAGGAGCATGTGGCACGGCGCATCATAAAGTCTCGGATTCTTATTATTGATGAAGTCTCTATGCTCTCTGGAGAGACACTTCGCATGGTTGAAGCAGTTGTGCGAGAAGTTTTTAGGGGCGGAGAAGTGTTTGGTGGAATGCAGGTAGTGTTTGTAGGAGATTTTTTTCAGCTTCCACCGGTATCACGAGGGGCAAATCGTTCCCGCACATCATTCGCATTTGAATCGTCTGTATGGAAGGAATTGAATCCAATTGTGTGCTATCTCACCGAACAGCATCGCCAAGAAGATGCGACGTTTCTTTCTGCGCTTGCGTCGATTCGTTCAGGCTCTGCCGATGAAGAAAGTTTGTTTTGTCTTCAGGAAAGAACCTCAACACTTCGTGATGTGTCATCGAAAATCCCGCGGCTTTTTGCGCATAATGCCGACGTTGACCGTATCAACGCCGACGCGCTTTCAAAGTTGCCAGGCACTCCCGTGAGTTTTGCCATGACCGCAGAAGGCCCTGATGCTTTGGTAGGTGCACTCAAGCGTGGATGTCTGTCGCCTGAAAATTTACTTCTCAAAAAAGATGCGGTGGTGATGTGTACAAAAAATAATCCAAGTATCGGTTTTGCAAACGGTACTCTCGGCGTGGTGACTGGCTTTGATGCGAGCGGCTATCCGATTGTAAAAACCAAAGGTGGCAGCGTGCTCACCATTGAGCCGATGGAGTGGGTGGTGGAGCAAGAAGGGAGAGTGCGCGCACGAATTTCTCAAGTACCACTTCGGCTCGCGTGGGCAATGACCATACACAAAAGTCAGGGTATGAGTATGGATGCGGCGGCTATTGATTTGTCGGGCGTGTTTGAGCACGGACATGGATACGTCGCGCTCTCGCGCGTGCGCACCCTTTCAGGGCTCCACCTGTTAGGGTGGAGTGAGCGAGCACTTTTGGTACATCCAAACGTTGCTAAAGCGGATCAAAAATTTCGCTCTGAATCTGACGATGCAGAAATGGTGTTTGAAAGCATGAACCAAACGGAACGTGTGCGCATGGAAGAAAATTTCATACGCGCGTGCGGCGGAACTCTTGAAAAGAAAAAAGTAGCTAAGGGTGCAAAGGAAAAGGCGACCACCTACGATAAAACTCTCGCACTTATTCAGGAAGGGCTTTCGCTCGATAAAATCATTGAGGCGCGAGGACTTACCTTGGGCACGCTTGTTGACCACATTGAAAAACTTATTGCCAAAGGTCGTTGTACCGCTCTTGATGTACAAAACATGTTTCCTCCAGAGCTCCTCGAGGCCTTGCCTGTTATCCATACTGCATTTAAAGAAGAAGAAACTGACCGTCTTTCACCAGTCTTTAAGCGCTTAAAAGGAAAGTATACGTTTGACGAGCTCAAGATAGCGCGACTGTTCTTCCCCGCGGTCTAGTACGTTATACTTTGAAGTAATGAAAAAGGGAGCCCTCAGTGAAGGAGATGCAGAAACTGCCGGTACGCGCGAAAATTTTGAGGTGCTCCTCAACCTCGGGCACTAGGAGCGTGTTTTTGCGGTATGGTATTCAAGAAAAAAAGATGATGCGCTTTCAGATATGATTCACCACCATCACTATTATTCTGACGGTTTCGCGATTTTTTTTATCGTCACGCTACTGTCGCTCATTACGTATTCGGCATTTTCAAATCCGTATGGACGAATGAGCCGAGTGCGAAATCCTTTCGAGACAAAATTGCAGGGAAGGGAAATTCTCCTCTTGCGCCGTTTTAAATTGAAAGTCTGTACATCAATGTTTTGGCGCCTTTTTGCGTACGCAAAGTGCGCATGGCATATCATTTCCAACGTGCATGCGGGAAGTAAGGCAAAAAGCACTACCGTAGAAGGGGTGATACGCGACATTCATCGCGTGCGTTTTAATCCAAAGCGTCCCTATCTTATTTCAGGCGATCACTTTAATGTGTTTTACCCGCGAAACTTAGGTGTCTTTTACTACGCGATGCTTGATCCGCGAACAGCACTAGGAAAGAGTGATTGGCAGAATCGTCAGCGAATTTATTTGCAAAGCGTTGCCTACGCACTTTCGGCGTTTAGTACGAATGGGGATTGTACGACGACTATTGTGCCCGTCGGAACTCATGCGGTTGCCTGCGTTAATATTTACCACTATCCATCAGATGCGCTCTATGGAGTTTTGTTTGGACTTTCTGCACTACTTGATAATTCTTTTTTCCTCAAGCGCTACCCATTTGAATCAGAGAATAGTTTTCGTTTGGAAACAAAAGACGCTGCGGAGAGTTTACTTCAGGAGTACCACACTGCACTTAGGAATCTCATCACGAAGTACTATGAGAAAGTGTTTGATAAAAACACAGGGCTCATTCGTACCGATATTCATATTTCATCAGCGAAAGATATTACGATACGCTCGAGTGCTTTTTACGACAATGTCATTTTCTGGAAGACGTTCAAGCTCGCACGTTCTCTTGGTATAGAAGACATTCCGCATGTTGACTTGAATGTGCTCAAATCGCGCATTCTTGAGACGTATTGGTATGAGGAAGGGGGATACTTCCTCGAAGATCAATCGCCTGAAGGTATTGCTGGAAAGTATTATTCTGCCGATTGGCTTGCTGCTTACTTCACTGGCTTTCTTGATGTGGCGAAACCCGAGGAGCGTAGGTTTCTCGAGCGCTCTACTGTCTACACTATTGAAAAAGGTATTGATATGCCGTTTCCGCTTCGCTATCAGGAGACCGATAGAGCGTCGCGCCAAGTGCCTGTGGTGCGATTGGTTGTTGCTTCATACGGCGGTACCGCTATATGGAGTTTTTGGGGAGCTGAATTTATAAAGCTTCTTGTTGCGCTTTCAGAATATGAAAACAATCACGACTACCTTGAACGGGCAGCCAGGCACATTGCTGCGTACGCGAAGAATATGGTGAGGTACCACGGCTGCCCTGAAGTCTACGATACAGAGGGGAATATGCTCCGCACCCCGCTCTATAACAGTGTTCGTCAAACAGGCTGGGTTGTTGGCTATGAACAGGCAGTTGCCTTGTTTAAATCAATGTCTGCAAAACGTACTGCATCTGAGCATATTTCTGAAAAAGTGAATATTGATACAGTAATTGGAAGTTACACAGGAGTAGCTCTATGAAAAAAATCTTTTCTACTTTTTTCATTGCTACAGCCGTATTGTTTGTTATGCCACTCTTTGCGTACGCCCATGAAGTGTACGTACTTTCGCGAGATCAAGTGAATGCAGGTTTAATTGCGCCGCCATTTTCCATGCTTGAGGTTGCTCGAGCGAATGCGGATCAATTTTTCTTCTGGGGCTTTATTGCCATTCTGGTAGTTGTGGTGGTTTTTTTTGTATCGATTTTACGCTGGTTTGAAAATGTGTGTGATCCTCTTCTTATAAAAGCAAAACACTATGCGCCAGCAGTTGCGCGCATTACTCTTGGTGTATCGTTTATTGCTGCCGCACACTACCAAGCAATCTTTGGTCCTGAATTGCCACTTCTGGATGTCTTCGGCTCGTACGCCTCTCTTGCGAGAGCGGCGCTCGTTGGTATTGGTATTCTCATTGTGCTTGGTTGGTATGTTCGATTTGCTGCACTGGCCGCACTATTACTTTTTAGTGTTGCTGCACTGAAATACGGTTCATACATGTTTACGTACACCAGCTACATTGGAGAAATAGCAGTACTCCTTCTTATTGGTGCACACCGCTTTGGTCTTGATAGATTTGCGCATGCAAAAGTTGGCACCGAACATTTCTTGGCGATGGTGGTAAAGAAACTCGCACCGTATAGCTTCTTGGTTCTTCGCGTTTCATTCGGCTTCTCACTTTTATTTGCGTCGCTCTATGCAAAATTTTTGCATAATGCCCTCGCGCTCCAGGTGGCAACATTGCCGCTTGCGGGGCACGCGCATAGTCTCGCGTACTACTTTGGTTTCGAGCCGCACTTTTTAGTTCTTGGTGCGGGCATTCTTGAAGTGGTGCTCGCTCTTTTTTTTATTTTTGGATTAGAAATACGCTTCACTGCGCTGTTTATAGAGTTTTGGCTTCTTTTGTCGCTCTGGTATTTCGGGGAATCAGTATGGCCGCATATTATTTTGATTGGAATTCCTATAGCGTTTTTCCTCTACGGCTACGACAGATTTTCACTCGAAGGACTTTTCTTCAAAAAGGGGAATCGGGAGCCGGTTTTTTAATACCCGTGGCATACTAGAGAAGAGGCACACATCAATTGCTATGGCACTACATAACGGAGTACGTCGAGGAATTGCACGAAGCTGGCTCGTTCTTTTAATAACAGCAGTCTTTTTTGGGTATGGTTGGTTCTACGCTCACCCGGAAGCTCTCGGAACTATGTTTGGGGGCAGTGCATCGGTGGCAGCTTCTGATCAAACAGTAACGAACTGGAAGACATTTAATTCAAAGAAACTCGGCATCTCTATTTTGTATCCACAAGAGTATAGTGTTGATGATTCCTACGTCTATACGGAACTTGGGCCAAGGAATGGTATCGGCGGAGTAAAATTCACCGTTCCTGCATCAAAAACCGAAGGAACAAATCTTTCTCATTCAGATACAGGTGTTTCTATTGAAGTGTTGCCAAGTTCTGTTTCATGCCTGGACACAGCGTTCGTAGAAGCAAAGCTGGCATCAAGCTCTGTGACAGAGAACGGCACGACCTATTCCATTGCAAGCACTGCAGGAGCGGGGGCAGGCAACTTCTATGAAGAGACGGTGTACGTCATCGCAGGTAGTGTGCCGTGTACAGCTATTCGTTACTTCATACATTCAACCAATATTCATAATTATGAACCGGGCACTATACGAGAGTTCGATAAAAAGGCACTCATAAAAGAGTTCGACAAGATACGTCGTTCACTCTTAATCATTCGGTAGACGTAGCGCTTTTGGTATACTTAGAGCACATGGCGTCACGTGCTATCGTTTTTGCATTTGTCCTCTCGGCCATTGTGGTGGGTTTTGGTAGTGCCACCTACCGAGCAGAAGCAGCAACGAAACCCAAAACTCCTGCACTTGAAGTGTCAGGTTGGCTCCCGTATTGGAGGAAAGCCACCTCAACCGCGGATGCATTGGTGCACCTCAGTGCCTTCACCGAAATAAATCCATTTGGCTACACCGTAAAAAATGACGGCACACTGAACGATGCAATGAAGATAGATGAAGCGCCGTGGCCAGAACTCATTGCCGCCGCAAAAGCAAAAAAGGTGCGCGTTATTCCCACCGTCATGTGGTCAAACGGCGAAGCAATACATCAAATTTTAAGTAACTCTACAACTCGTGTTGCGCTGGAAGACGCAATCGCTGCTCTCGTTAAAGAAAAAGGTTTTGATGGCATTGATATAGATTTTGAAGGAAAGAAAGCTGAAACAAAACCCTACTTTGCAACCTTCTTAAAAGGCCTGTATCAGCGAATGGGGAACAAGTGGGTGATGTGTGACATAGAAGCGCGTACTCCCGTATCGTCTCGCTATGATGGCACACCGCCACCTGATGCAGGTGTGTATGCGAATGATTTTGTTGCCATCAATAAGTACTGTGATCGTGTGCACATCATGACGTATGACCAAGGTTCAATAGATGTGAAGCTCACCAAAGCGGCGAATGGCACGCCGTACGTGCCTGTTGCTGATCCAAAGTGGGTTGAGAAGGTGGTGAACTTAGCCGCGCAAACCATTTCAAAGAAAAAAATTGTCATCGGTGTTGCTACGTACGGTTATGAATATAAAGTGACGCCACTTTTAGAGTACGGATACAAGTACGAACTCCAATGGGCATTCAATCAAAAGTACGCGTTCGATATTATTTCGCAGTATCAGGCAAGTGTACAGAGAAATAGCGCTGGCGAAATGAGCTTCACCTATATTCCCAATGTATTACCAAGCCCCAGCGTTGCCGCAAACACCGACCCCACACTTAATCTTGTGCCAGTTGCAACGACATCGTATTCAGATGGCAGCACCGCGCCTGCGAATCCCGCCGTCGCATCTTTCAATGTTTTATGGTGGAGTGATGCAAAGGCAATTCAAGACAAAATTGCACTTGCAAAAAAATTGGGAGTTCGTGGCATCGCTATCTTCAAAATTGATGGTGGGGAAGATCCAAGCCTGTGGGATGTGTTAAAGAAAATATAATTATTTCATTATGGAAAACGAAGCACTACAAAGAAGGATTGGAAGACTGGAGGCAGACCTCCGTCAAATTAACGTCTCTATAGCTTCTTGGGAAGCAGAACTTCGAGACCTTGAAGAGGAGTCAAGCGGAAAGGTTATAGGGGCAAATATAGTATCGCGTATTAAAAAAGCGAGAGATACCATTGCTAGTCTTAATACAAACAAACAACGAACCGAACGAGAATTGGAGGGGCTTCGACGCTGATGTGTGGCGAGAGAAGAATAATTTTGCCGTTTCGGATTTTACCGTTATTATTGAAGGTATATGGCGATTCGGATTGATGTAGTTCCTACCATTTCCGACGCACGCGCAGATATAAAGAAGAAAGAGTTTCAAGCACTCCTAGGAGGCGCCGCTATTGAAGAGGTTCATGTTGTTGATTCCTATCTTATTGATGCGCCGCTTTCCAAAGTGGCACTTGTAAAAGCTCGTGCAGCGCTTGCAAACGGAGTAGTTGAAGAAGCGTTTGTTGGCCGCTTTGTACCAAAAAAGTTTCACTTTGCAATTGAAATCGGTTTTCTTCCTGGTGTTACTGACAACGTAGGAACTACCGCAGCGGAAACTATTGCAGATAGTGCGAAGCGTACATTTAAGTCAGGCGAGAAAGTCTACTCACTCCAAGTATTTTTTATTGAAGGCGCTCTTTCGCGTGCCCAAGTAGAAAAAATAGCATCAAGTCTTTACAACCCGCTCATTCAGTCCGTGCGTATTTATGACAAAATTATTAAAGGAAAAAAAGGGGAAGCAGAGGTGCCTCGCGTAGAGCTCAATGGCTCGTCGCGTGTTCTTGAGGTTAACCTTGAAGTTGATGACGAAGAGCTCATCGCAATAGGTACTCGCGGTATCAAAGATGAGAAGGGTATGCATCGAGGACCTTTAGCGCTCGATCTTGATGCGCTCCATGCAATTCGAAACCACTACAGACACCTTCGCCGGAACCCTACTGATGTTGAGCTTGAAGCACTTGCACAGACATGGTCAGAACACTGCAAGCACACCATTTTTGCAAATCCACTCGATTCCATTTCAGAGGGTATCTACAAAAAATATATAAAAGGAGCAACGACAAAGATTCGTGCAAAGAAAGGCAAAAAAGATTTTTGTGTGTCGGTGTTTAAAGATAATGCTGGGGGAATCATCTTCGATGAGAGTCACGTGGTGACGCATAAAGTTGAAACGCATAACAGCCCCTCAGCGCTCGACCCGTTTGGCGGCGCAATCACGGGCATTGTTGGAGTAAATCGCGACACGTTAGGCTTTGGGCTTGGTGCAAAACCTGTTGCAAATGTATATGGTTTTTGTTTTGCATTTCCTGAGGACACTCGGAAACTTTTCAGAGATAAAAACCGCTCGCAAGAAATGCTTCCGCCAAAGCGCATCGCCGAAGGTGTCATAAAAGGAATCAATGCAGGCGGGAATCAGAGTGGTATCCCAACACCAAATGGTTTTATGATTTTTGATGAGTCGTACCGCGGAAAACCACTCGTGTTTGCGGGAACGGTAGGACTTATTCCAAAAAAGAGCGGTAAGCGTATTCTCTATGAAAAGAAGGCAAAGCCAGGGGACTATATCGTGATGGTTGGCGGACGCGTCGGCTTAGATGGTATTCACGGTGCAACGTTCTCATCGGTAAGTTTGGATTCAGGAAGTCCTGCAACCGCAGTGCAGATTGGCGACGCTATTACGCAGAAAAAATTCTCTGATGCTATTTGCAAGGAAGCGAGAGATTTAAATTTGTACAACAGTATTACCGACAACGGTGCAGGTGGCCTTTCTTCTTCCGTTGCTGAAATGGCGAGAGAATCAAATGGATGCAGGGTAGAGCTTGAAAAAGTGCCACTCAAATACCCAGGGCTTGAGCCGTGGCAGATTTGGATTTCAGAATCACAAGAGCGCATGACACTTTCAGTACCGAAAGGAAAGTGGAAGACGTTTTCAAATTTGATGAAGCGTCGAGGCGTTGAAGCAACAGTGATTGGTGAGTTTACACGCTCTGGCAAGTGTGTCGTCACCTATAACAAGAAATCAGTCCTTGATTTGAAGCTTGAATTTTTGCATGACGGCTTGCCGAAAAAACAAATGCAGAGCAAAAAGCCTGAATGGATTTTTGAAGAACCCAAGCCGACTGAGCCACAAGACTTTTCGCACCAGGTGCTTGGAATGTTGTCGCGTCACAACATTGCATCGAATGAATTTCTCGCGCGTCAGTTTGATCACGAGGTGCAGGGAGGCTCTGTGGTGAAACCTATTCAAGGTGCTGGCCGTGTCACGGGAGACGCTGGCGTTTTCCGCCCGCTCTTAAGTTCGAATCGCGCGGTAGTACTTTCAAATGGCATCACGCCGTACTACGCAAACCTCGATCCGTACAAAATGGCAACGGCCTCTATTGATACCGCAGTGCGCTCTGCAATTGCCGCGGGCGCACACCTCGACTACCTCGCTATCCTCGACAATTTTTGCTGGACATCATCAGATGAACCTGAGCGATTGTGGCAACTCAAAGAAGCGGCGAGAGCATGTTATGACCTCGCGACGCTCTACGGCACCCCGTTCATTTCAGGGAAAGACAGCATGTTTAATGACTTTAAAGGGTACGACGAAGATGGAGACTTTTTGAAAATTTCTATTCTTCCAACGCTTCTTGTTTCCACACTTGGTGTCATTAAGGATGCAGAAAAAGCAATTTCAATTGATGTTAAAAAATCTGGCGACATCGTGTATGTACTTGGAGAGACGCACGATGAGCTTGGTGGCTCTGAATACTATCGGATGCTTGGAAGTAAGATTGGCGGGGAAGTGCCGACTGTTGATGGACAAAAAAACATGAAGCTCTATAAGGCATTTGCAAAAGCAGGTGAGCTTGGACTCATTGCTTCCTCCATTTCTGTTGGCAGGGGAGGACTTGCTGTTGCACTTGCTCGTATGGGCATGGCAGGCAAGAGAGGTGTCACTATAGATCTTTCAGATGTTCCAGGCACTGCAAAGCGAGTTGATTCAATTCTTTTCTCTGAGTCGCAAGGACGCATTGTTGCAACAGTTGCACCAGAAAACGCTGAAAAATTTGAAAAACTTTTTGAAGGTGTCGCTCTACATACAGCGGGCACAGTGACTGATGCAGAGACGCTTTCTATTACCTGCTCAAATAATCATTCTGTGCATTTCTCACTTGAGCGGGCACTCCAGTCATACCGTTCGACTTTTAAAAAATGGTAACCATGAAAAAAACACTCTCAAAACCAAAACCTAAAAGCAAAAAGCGAGTTAACGTTCTCGT
>JAZJXK010000005.1:0-4957 GCA_040390955.1 Patescibacteria group bacterium | reverse complement strand
GAAGAAGCACGTTACGGTTTTGAACTTGCAGGAGCTGAAGCTGAAATTGTGCACATCAACGACATCATTGATGGAAAGGTGAAGCTAGACAAGTACCAAATTCTCGCATTTCCTGGCGGATTTGCGTACGGCGACGATACGGGCTCTGGAAAGGCATATGCAAACCGCGTGAAGAACCATCTTGCAAAACAGCTTAAAGTTTTCATCAAAGAGAAGAAGCTCATCATCGGAATTTGCAACGGTTTTCAAATTCTCACGCAAATAGGCCTTCTCCCTGGAGCGCTTACATTCAACGAATCAAATCGCTACTCTGACCGCTGGACTGACATGGAAGTTGTGGGGATAAGCCCTTGGCTCACGGGAATTAAAAAACTCTCAGCGCCTATTGGGCACGGGGAGGGGAGATATATTGCGGACGCAGAAACACTCGCACACTTGAAAGAGAAAAATGAAGTGGCGCTCCGCTATGTGAAAGGCGAGACTGCTACGTATCAAGATTTGCCAGCAAATCCGAACGGCGCGACCGAAAACATTGCAGGTGTCTTGTCGCACGAAGGCAGAGTGTTTGGTCTCATGCCACACCCTGACCGTGCGCTCTTTACCACGACGCTTCCACACTGGCCGCTCCTTAAAGAAGAATCAAAACGTCAAGGCACTCCTTTCCCTGAATTCGGCCCGGGTCTTCAGATTTTCAAAAACGGCGTCGAGTATTTTAATAATTGATTTCTTTCAAAGGATTGCTACACTAAAAACATGATCGTGTATTTCGCAGCAGTTTTCGCAATTATGATGGCAATGAGTACCTCCATGAGAAGGCTGGTTTTGCGTACACAACCCATTTAGTTCACAAAGCCCTCGGACAAAACCAGCCTTCGCCCACCACGAGGGCTTTTTTAAAAATAAATTCAAAAAAAATCATGTCACTCATAGAATCAGGTTCATTAGGAAAGTCAGGAAAAGGTGCAAAGCGAGGTGCTGAAAGTGCATCGGTATGTCGGAAATGTTTTAACACTGGCTACGTAAAGCAAAAAGAACGGGTATATCTCATACCTGGAAACCCGCGTGAACACTACGAGTTTACGAGTACGCCGTGCCCTAAGGGGTGTTTGGGGAAGCTTCTGTCTTAACGCATTTCTGGTAACTCTTGGGGCAAATACTGACCCCTGCTATAATCAACCCATCAACATATGGCGAACATTCAAGTAGGTATCATCATGGGTTCGGATTCGGATTTGCCGGTCATGAAGGCAGCGCTTGAAGTTTTACATGATCTTGGCGTTGAGTCAGAAATTACCGCGCTCTCCGCACACCGTGCACCTGAAGCAGTCGCAGAGTATTCAAAGACGGCAGTAGAGAGAGGGCTCAAAGTCATCATTGCAGGAGCCGGCGTTGCAGCACATTTGCCTGGCGTTATTGCTGCATTCACTCCACTTCCTGTCATTGGTGTACCAATAAAAAGTTCAGGCACCGCAGGAATTGATTCACTGTTTGCTATCGCACAAATGCCACCAGGGGTTCCAGTTGCAACAGTTGCAATAAACGGCGCAAAGAACGCAGGCATTTTGGCAGCACAAATGATTTCAACTGGCGACATGGCGCTTCGCGAGAGACTTGTTGCATTCAAATCAAAACTTGAAAAAGAAGTTTTGGAAAAAGCACAAAAATTGGAAGAGAAAGGATTTGAGCGGTACATAAAAGAGAATCTTTCATGACAGACGAATCTCTCTACGCAAAAGCTGGAGTTGATTACACAAAACTAGAGCCCTTCAAGCAGGCAATGATTTCGACAGGGAAGCGCACCACCGCGTTTCCAAATAAAAGAAATGTTTTCATTGCACCCGATGTCATGCACGCGCACGGCGCAGTGTATGAGTACCGCGGAAGTGAAGAGCATATTTGGTGCACGACGCAGGAAGGCTTAGGAAACAAAAACTGGATTGCTGAGTGGATGTATCAGAATGAAGGCACGGGCAAAACCTACTACGACGCTATTGGTATTGATACAGCTTTAATGATTGTGAACGACGTCATCGCGCAAGGTGCGATGCCGGTAGTTTTTTGCGATCACATTGATGTGGGCACGAGTGAGTGGTTTGCGGACGATAAAAGAAATAAAGATTTAGCAGAAGGTTTTTACAAAATCTGTGAAGAAGTAGGCATGGCGCTTCCAGCAGGAGAGTCAGCACCGCTGAAGTACTTGTTAAAATCGGAACCTCCAGTCACCGCAGCGCCCTCTCTTTCAGGTTCTGTAACGGGAATTATTTCCCCGAAGAGCCGTCTCATTACGGGCAAGAAACTTGGCGCAGGCGACCACATTATTGCAGTTGCGTCCTCTGGTCTTCACTCCAACGGCGTCTCGCTCGTTATTCAAAAAGCGCTAGAGCTACCAGAGAAGTTTTTGACCAAGCTTCCAAATGGCAATACTCTCGGCGCAGAGGCACTCATTCCTACGTGCTCATATGTTGCACTCGTTGAGGCGCTCCTTGAAGCGGGTATTGATATACATGCACTCCTCCCTGGAACAGGAGACGGTGTTGGGAAAATTGCGTTCGATAAACGCCCGTTCACATACCGCATTCACTCATGGCTCAAAGTTCCAGACCTATTTATGTATTTTAAGGATGTGCTCAATGTTCCCTTGAAAGATTGTTTAAAAACCTTTAACTGGGGCGCCGGCTACTACATCTTTGCTTCAGCTGAAGAAGTGGAAAGGATAATTTCAATTGGCACAAAAGCAGGGTATATACTTGCAGACGTTGGTACCGTAGAGGGAGGTAAGCGTGAAGTCATTTTTGAACCTGAAAACATAACACTCCCTCCCCCAGGAGAATGATATGAAAACAATTCTTGTTGATGCTGTAGATACTTTTATCATTGAGGGTGCCGGCATTTTCGAACCGATGTATGCGCTTCTGGAAACATATTCTAATCAGAAGGTTATTCTTACCAATGCTGATGATGAAGGTATAAAGCGTTACGGATTAGATTCGGTACCGTATGAGGTTTTTACCCTTCGGCATAATCCAGATAAAACTGATTCTGAATACTTCAAAAAAATGCTCGAGCATTTCGGTTGGAGCACCAAGGATGTTATATATTTTGAACATAATCCCGAAGCAGTAAAAAGCGCCGAAGCAGTTGGAATAGTCGCATATTATTATGATAAAGATAAGAAAGATTTAGAAAGCTTGAAAATATTTCTCGATAAGAATTTATGAACGTCATTAAAGAAACAAATTTCGAAGGATTGGGACAGAGAACGCAGGGAAAGGTGCGGGATATTTATGAGCAACCAGAGAGGCTTCTTTTGGTGACGACTGATAGGCACTCTTCGTTCGATAGAATAATTGCGCACATTCCACATAAAGGTGCGGTGTTAAATCTCATAAGTGCATTTTGGTTTGAGCTTACGAAAGACATTCTTCCAAACCAGCTCATTGAAGTGCCTGACCCGAATGTGATTGTCGCAAAGCGCGCGAAGCCGTTCTTGGTTGAAGTAGTGGTGCGTGGGTATCTTACTGGCGTTACCGACACCTCTATATGGACTGCGTACCAAAAAGGGAAGCGAGACTTTGGTGGCATTAGACTCCCTGATGGCATGACGAAGAACATGTCACTTCCTCGCGCCATCATTACCCCCACCACGAAAGCTGGGCACGATGAAAACTTAGAGCTTTCTGAAGTGGTGCCTCGCGGACTTGCTACAGAAGAGGAGTGGGCTGAAATGCAAAGAGCTGCGCTCGCCCTTTTTGCGCGAGGTCAGGAACACGCTTCTTCAAAAGGGTTTATTCTTGTTGATACGAAGTATGAATTCGGACTTGTGAACGGCAAGGTGATTTTGATTGACGAAGTGCACACTCCCGATAACTCACGCTACTGGCTGAAGAGTTCTTTTGAAGAGCGCATTGCTTCGGGGCAGGAACCAATGGCATTTGATAAAGAATTTTTACGCATTTGGTTTAAGGAAAATTGTGATCCGTACAAGGATGCCACTTTGCCAGAGGCTCCGGCGGAGATGGTTGCAGAGCTTTCACGAAGGTACATTGAAATATATGAAACCCTCACGGGGCAGAAGTTTGCGGTAGACGAAAGCGTGTCACCACTCGAGCGAATGGAGAAAAATCTTCAGAGGTATAAAATAGCGTAACCCTCGTATGTCTTCACCAGAACACTTCACAAGTGCGGAGAGTTTGCTTGCAACGTTAGCGCTTACGGCAGGAGCGGTAGGAATTCTTTTGAGGTTGTTTCCTGACCGAAAGACGCAAAAAGGGAGCGGGGAAACACCTGTTTCAAGGGAGGGAAAGGGGGATTGACATATATTGCTTTACGTGCTAATATGCACGTATGAATTTTGAAGGCATTTCCGACATTGCTTCGGTGGCGAAAGCTCACGTTCCTGATATATTGATCTGGCTTTTTGCTAGTTCTATTGCGACGACAGGGTATTTGACCGATCCTCAGACTGTCAGGGAGAGAAAGGCGAGGAGAGAGGCACGGAAAGCCCGTAAAAACAAAGAGGTTGCGGAATAATATTATTGTGTTAACGTAAAAATATGTCACCAGAAATATTAAATTTTCTTCAAGTAGGCTCCGCAGTCGCGGGGAGTGTTGCTGCTGTGAGCGGTATTGATCTTGCTGTACGAACTGGAAAGGCATACGTTGCTGAAAGACGTGCGGAGAAGTCGGCTTCTTTCGTTGCTAACCGTGTTGCACAAGATCGCGCACAGCAGTGGAATGTTGCAGGAGTTAAATTTGATGCTTGGAGAAAACAAAATGGCCTTCCTGATGGAAATGGAACGTTAGTGTAATTTCTTTCAAGTTGTTCAATTGCGTATAAGAGATTCTCGAGGTATCCTCTAAAAAGCTCCGCGCGGAGCTTTTTTCTTAAATCACTATGGAAATACGAAACATCGCTATTATTGCTCACGTCGACCACGGCAAAACCACGCTCGTCGAC
>JAZJXK010000004.1:45948-46474 GCA_040390955.1 Patescibacteria group bacterium | reverse complement strand
AATACGGTGGAAGGTGTGGCCTCAGTCCCCTGCGAGCCCTTGCGAGCCAGTTCATTATTCATTTCCCGTCTCCTGACTTACGCTTGGGTGGGAGGGTGAGTTCGTGTTTCCCGTGCGCGTCGTAGCCGATGACAAATTTTTGCTTATCTTCAAAAAGAATATCGAACATACCTGGGTCTTCTGCGTACGGCATGATGCCTGCAGTATGACCGTCTGCCCCCATGCCTAGTGTGGCGAGTATTGTTCCTCCCGAATTTTTTTCAATCCAGAGACTCCACGCACTATTCATCGCCTCTGCAAGCGCCTCGACTCTTTCAAAACGCATACTGGTATCAATGGTGCGCGCGCCTTTTTGCAGTGCATTTTTAAAGAAACCCGTTTCCTTCAGTGTTGTGAAATTATTTTCCTTTGGATCTTTTGTGAATCGCTCATCGAGAACGCCAAGCGTCATGTGCGATGCATTTTCTGGAAGCGTCGTGTAGGAAAGTATGTCAAAAGCGGAGCCCCCTGAGAGAAGAAGGAGAAT
>JAZJXK010000004.1:37682-45938 GCA_040390955.1 Patescibacteria group bacterium | reverse complement strand
ACCTGCGTGCCGCGCTGCATTTTCAGTAGTTGTTTCGCTTTTGATATTCATAGTGCTTTAGGTCGTCCTCCGAGTATGGTTGAAATACTAAATACGCATAGTCCTAAGAGTATTAAAACGCCACCGATCATAAATGCAACTTCAGGCGTGTAGGTTTGCCAAAGGTATCCTCCGACAATTCCTGCAAGGAGTGCACCAAACCCTGTTGCTGCGTTTAGAAAACCAAACGCACCGCCTTGTAATTCTTTTTGCACAGAGTGTGCGGTGAATGCCCTCTGCACGCCATCAGTGAGTGCAGGAAAAAGTCCTAAAATAAGAAAACCTACGATGAGTACTGTAATTGAGTTCGCAGCATTCAGCGTGAAGTAACTTACAAGGAGGGCACCGTATCCTGCAAGAATAACAAGTGGTGCACCTACTTTGTCGCTCACATGTCCAGCTGGAATTGAGAAAGCAATATACGAAAGATTGTAAATCATATAGAAGAGGGGAATGTCGGCAATGATAAGTCCAAGTGACTGAGTTTTTAGAAGAATGATTGCAACAGGAAGACTCCCTGCTGAGAGTATGAGCACTGAGAGGAGAAAGAGTTTGAATCTAAGTGGCAGCCGTGTGAATGATCCAATAATATTTTCACGCTTGGAGGTGAATGCGGTTTTTATATCGTGGATAAAAAAGAGAGTAAAAAGTGCACCGATGCCCACAAAAAATGATGTCATGAATACAGCGTCGAAGCGTCCAGGGTAGAAGCGAAGAATGAGGTACGCGGCAAGGGGGCCAAGAATTGCACCGGCTGTGTCCATGGCGCGGTGGTAGCCAAAGGATCTCCCTAACTCTTCGCGGGGAATGGAGAGTGAGATGATGGCATCTCGTGGAGCCTCACGTACTCCTTTACCTACTCTGTCGAGAAAACGAAGTCCCAAAACTGGTGCCACTGATCCTACAAACATATAGAACGGGCGCGTAACAACGGAGAGTGAGTAGCCGAAAACGACTAAAGGTTTTCTGTTTTGAAATTTGTCAGAGAGGTGCCCTGAGTAGATTTTAAAGAAATTTGATGCAGCTTCCGCAATGCCGTCAACGAGTCCAAGCGACGCAGCGCCTGCATGCAAGACTGAGGTGAAGAATGCAGGGAAGGCTGCAAACACCATTTCAGAAGAGAAGTCATTAAAAAAGCTTGTGAGGCCTAAGAAGAATATATTTTTTGGAAGACCTAAAAATTTCTTTTGTGTCTCAGGGACTTCAATTTTTGCAGAATACATTTTGTTAATCGTAGCAAGAAAGAGAGAGGCGGTATACTAGCGGGATGCATTTCTCGAAAGAGCGCGTTGGTGAGCTTTGTATTCTTTCTGAATCAGTACTCTGGGGTTTGTTTCCCGTGGTCACTATTCTTACTCTTGCCTCAATTACTCCGCTCGTGTCGCTTGGATGGAGTGTTCTTTTTGCGACAGGTGTATTTGCAATTCTTCTCACGATTCGTGGTACATGGAAAGATGTATGGAATACTGCTGCGCTCCCTGACACACTTGCCACAGCCATTATTCTTGGAGTCGTGTACTACATACTTTTTTTCATTGGGCTTAAATACACGAGTGCGGGGAATGCGAGCATTGTCGCGCTTTCAGAAATATTTTTTAATTACTGCTTTTTTCATCTGTTACGGAAAGAACCTATGCCTGCGGTGCATATTGCGGGCGCGGGTCTTATGCTTTTTGGTGCGCTTCTTGTTCTCTACCCAAGCCTTCGGGCGTTTCAACTAGGGGATCTCTTAATTGTGGCAGCGTCCTGCATTGCTCCTTTAGGCAACATGTTTCAACGGAGAGCTCGCACCAAAGTTTCAAGTGAAAGTCTCCTTTTTGTGCGCACGCTTATAAGTACGCCAATTATATTTTTGCTGGCGTATCTTCTTGGCACCAATCCGTTTCTCGTTCATTTTGAAGGTTCACTTTGGCTGATTCTTGCCTTGAACGGAGTCTTTTTACTGGGACTGAGTAAGATACTGTGGATAGAGGGCATACATAGAATTGCCGTCACCAAAGCAAGTGCGCTCGCGAGCCTTGCACCCCTTGTCACACTCCTTTTCGCCTTTATTCTCCTTCATACTTCTCCTACACTCTTTCAACTTGCCGCCTTTATTCCTATGTTTTTTGGGGTGGTACTGCTTGGGGTGCATGGCAAGGGAAGTAGGCTCCCATAGACCCTTTGGCGCTTTACCCTAAGCTCCATGGTGTATACTAGTGACTAGGGTTTCTATTAAATAAATATAAAGATAACGTAATTTTTTATGGTTAGAACAGCCAATCCGGCTTTATTGAAGCCGCTCAATCTTTCTGCTGACCTTGAAGCAGTTGTAGGAAAGGGTCCTATGCCTCGCTCTGAAGTTGTTAAGCAGATCTGGGTCTACATCAAGAAGCATGACCTTCAGAATCCAAAGAACAAGAGAAACATCTTGGCTGATGCAAAATTGAAGCCACTCTTTGGCGGCAAGGCAGAAGTGACGATGTTCGAGATGACCAAGCTCATCTCAGCACACATTAAATAGTCATACGGTGCTTTCAAATCAAAAACCCGCCTTTGGCGGGTTTTTGATTACTTCATTGGTGATGGTTCGTTTAAATAGTATTATACAGAGAGAAAAAATCAGCGCATGAAAGAAGCTACGTTCATGGAAAAAATAGAGAGCCGTTGGTCGCGCGTCGGTGTACTCTCTGTTGGTCTTGATCCTGACTTTACAAAAATACCGGAGGTACTCAAAAAAGAAAATACATCTCTCGAAGAGGTGTTGTTCACTTTCAATCGAGAAATTATTGATGCCACCGCTGATCTTGTGTGTGCGTACAAACCGAATAGCGCTTTCTTTGAGGCGCACGGCGAAGCGGGCATGCGAGCCCTCTATCGCACCGTTCGGCATATTCAAGAAACGTATGCAGACATTCCAATCATTTTGGACGCAAAACGCGGAGATATTGGAAATACAAATGAAGGGTACGTGAAAGCTATTTTTGACGAGCTTGGTGCTGATGCGGTAACGATTCATCCGTACCTTGGAAAAATTGCAATGCAGCCGTTTCTTGCCCGCAAGGACAAAGGTATTTTTATACTCGCAAAAACTTCAAATGAAGGAAGTGGAGAATTTCAGGATTTAACTCTCGGTACCTCAGGAGATCCGCTCTACAAAGTTGTTGCACAGAATGTCGCTTCTTCGTGGAATCAAAACGGAAATTGTGGACTCGTGGTGGGCGCAACGTATCCAGAAGAATTAGCGGCGGTGCGTGCAGTAGTGGGTGATATGCCTATCTTAATTCCAGGAATTGGGGCACAAGGGGGCGATGTTGAAAAAACAGTACTCGCAGGTAAAAACAGTAAGAAAAACGGTATGATAATTACCTCATCGCGAAGCGTACTTTTTGCATCATCTGGCGCTGATTTTGCGGAAGCTGCACGAAAAGTAGCTGAGTCGCTTGCAGTGTCAATCAATTCATTTCGATAGGAGACATGCTCACACTCGGCAGTCCCGCTTTTGAAGAAAACGGAAACATTCCAGCGCTCTATACGTGCGATGGCACTGGTATAAACCCTGCGCTCTCAATTTCGGGAGTGTCGAGTAAGGCAAAATCACTAGTACTTATTGTTGATGATCCTGATATTCCAGAGTTTGTGAAAGAGAGTATGGGTATTTCCGTCTTTGATCACTGGGTAGTATTCAATATTCCGCCGACCGTCACCACGTTTGCTGCTGGAGCTGTACCTCCTGGAATTGAAGGTAATAATACTCGTGGTGTTGCTGCGTACAGAGGGCCGTGCCCGCCTGATCGTGAACACAGATATTTTTTTAAACTCTTCGCGCTTGACACACTACTTGAACTTTCTGTCGGCGCATCGCGAACTGAAATTGAACATGCTATGGAAGGACACGTTTTAGAATCCGCCGAGCTTATTGGACGCTATGACCGGAAGAAGTAAACAACAAACAGTAGGCAGTGTACAGAAATCTAAAACCCAAACTCCATCACTTCTTCGCATTCGTGTGGCGCCAAAGAGTAGGCGTGAAGCAGTAACGGTAGGGAAAAAGGGAACACTTGAAGTCTCGGTTAAAGAGCCGGCAGAAGACAATCGGGCGAACAGTAGAGCCGTTGAGCTTGTGGCGGCACACCTCGGTGTGCCGGTTAAGGCACTCCGTATTATCCGCGGGCACCATTCTCAAGGTAAAATACTGGAAGTATATGCACATAAACTTTAAAGCCAGTGGTTCAATTGTTTTAACTGAAGAGCTTCGCGATTTCGTGACGAGTAAAGTTCAAAAAATTGAACACCTCCTTGATTCAAGTGATACCAGTAGCATGGCGGATATAGAGCTTGCTACAACCACACGCGGACAAAAAACTGGTGATGTGTACCGCGCTGAAATCAACGTGCAGTTTGCTGGCGGTTTTGTACGCGCCGAGGCAATAGAGGAAACGATGCATCATGCAGTTGAGGTTGCAGTTGAAGAAGCGCGAAGAGAGCTTCGAAAAAGTTTTGGACGAAAACGTGCCCTGATGCGGAGGGGTGCCTCTAAAATAAAAGATTTTTTTCGTGGTTTTGGCATGAAAGAGTAAGTATGCTTTTTAGAGAGAATTTTGTATTGTTACCTGTATGAAATTCGGCCGAGCACAGGGTTTTTCAGAATCACCTCAGGAAGGGAAAGGAGAGGAAGAAAGGGAAGGGCTCTCGCCTAGGCAAAGGCGTGAGCTTTTGCATACCAATACTCGAGTAGAGTCTGCCGCCTCGCGTACCGCAGAAATTAGAGAGGGAAATATAGAAGAGGCAAATTCAGAAGGAAAAGAAGGGCTCA
Organism: Patescibacteria group bacterium; assembly: GCA_040390955.1. GTDB lineage: Bacteria > Patescibacteriota > Minisyncoccia > Phycocordibacterales > Phycocordibacteraceae > Phycocordibacter. Next base: position 41,104 of record JAZJXK010000004.1, on the reverse strand, counting down.
AGCGCGAACTCTATGCGCTGACGACATTTATTACCGAGAGGATGTATCCGACGGTAGAGCGGTTAACGAGAGAGAATAAAGATAAAACTCCGTGGTATGAACCTCCTGATGGAGTAGATACTGCATTTGCGAGCCAGTCTGAATTGGAGGTGCGCATGAAGCAAGCTCCCGTGAAAACATTTTTTCAAGTCCGTGATTCTTTTGCAGCACTCTTTCAAATGGCACAGCAGAAGTGGATGGACACTCTGAAGCAAGAAGGACGACATGACACACTCGATGCGCGAGCGCTCCTCCGGATGCAGACGGTTCTTACGGCGGCAAATCATCCCGATAAAACGGTATGGCAATTTCTTCGCTCGGGAGGAATTACTGCAGGGCGTGTTGCGGGCGACATCGCTGCTGCAGCACCGATTGCTTTTTTTGAACACACTGGGCGAGTGCCGAGTGGGGTGGAGTATCGTGAACTCTTGAATTCTGGACGAGCGCTCGCAATAGACATTGCATCAATGCACGTCTATAACATGGCAAACCTTATTGATACGCTCAAAGATGCGCCTTCAACAGAGGCACTGAGTCGGTTTAGTCCCGAGTATGATCAGGTTCTTTTTCCTGCCGAGTTCTTTAAGGTTAATGAAGTTGCTGACGCTGAAGGTGCACATTTTGAATTACACTTTGCAGAAGGACTTCTCTCTACTGCAAGTGCTAAGGTACCTCCTACACATCCGCAAGGACTTCTCTTTACTGCTGATTCTGATGTTGCACGCTTTGGGTGTCCTGCTCGTGGCGCAATCGTAACGGATACTGAAGGTAAGAAAATCAGCGTGATTGATGCGGCATTTAAGCACACGAGTGCCGTTGCAGAGACGTTTCTTGTTCCGCACATGGAAGAATTCGTAAAAGGAACAATTCAAATCCGTGATGAATTTATTGCACGGCAAGCAGACACTCAGGCGCTATGAATGATGCACGTGTAGCCTTGTTCGCTTCGCACATACTCGAGCGACAACAAAAAACTGAAACAGTGCTCAGTGCTACCGAGTTTAATTCTCTTCTTGTGTATTCAGGGACACCGCTTCGCTACTTCGCGGATGATCAGGATGCGCCATTTCATACGTTCCCGCATTTTGCACACTTTGTGCCACTGTATGAGCCAGGAAATTTTCTTTTAGTGCGTCAGGGTAAAAAACCACTCTTGATTCGCGTGAAACCTGATGATTATTGGCATGAACAAGCTCCTCTTGGTGAACCATTTTGGCTCTCACAGTTTGAATATAGTGAGGTGAAAAGCGAGGATGACGCATGGAAAGAAATCGCCCCGCTCATCACAGGAAAAAAGATTGCCTGCATAGGGGAGGTACATGCTTTTACTTCGCACGGTATTGATACATCTTCTATTAATCCTACGAGTGTTCTTTCGCAGTTGAATGTGAACCGCAGTATCAAAACTTCCTACGAAGTATTTTGTTTAGAAGAGGCTAATAGAATCGCGGCAGCTGGGCACAAAAGTGCTCAGGAAGCGTTTTTACGTGGCGAGTCAGAGCTCAACATCCATAATGCGTATATGGACGCAGTTAACGTAGTAGAGAGGGAACTGCCGTATGAAACTATCGTTGCCTTGAACGAAAAGGGCGCAATACTTCACTATCAAGGTAAGCGGAGAGATGTACGAAATGGTGCGTCACTCTTACTTGATGCAGGGGCGAGCTACCTTGGATATGCGTCAGATGTAACGCGTACCTACGTAGCCTCGCACGCGGATTCATTATTCATCGAGCTTCTTCAGGGAGTTGAAAAATTACAGCAAGAACTTTGTGTCCTAGTAAAGCCAGGATTTTCTTTTACTGATTTTCAAAAAGAGACACACCTCAAAATTGGGAATCTGCTTTTTACACTCGGCATTCTCACGGTTGATGGAAAAGAAGCTGTGGAGCTTGGGCTTACTAAAGTGTTTTTTCCGCACGGCGTAGGACACATGCTTGGCCTTCAGGTGCATGATGTTGGAGGAAAGCAAAAACCCTCTGAAGGTGAAACAGAGTTATCCGAAAAGTCACCACTTCGAACGGATAGGACTATGGAAGTAGGGCAAGTATTTACGATAGAGCCCGGTGTTTATTTTATTGAAATGCTTCTTCGTCCTCACCGAGGCGGTACGCTATCAGTGAACTTTAATTGGGAACATATTGACCGCTTAGCTCAATATGGCGGAGTGCGAATAGAAGATGATGTGCTGGTTACGGAAAATGGTATTCGCAATCTGACTCGTGAATACCTTTAGTATTCACTTGTGCAACTCCCGGGAGTTGCACAGCGTTCGAGACTATTGACTATTTTGATTTAATGATTTATGATATTTTCATATGAGCGAACGTCTCTCCAAAGAACAGTTACGTTGGCGAACTCCTAGAACAGGCAATGTGGTTTTTGTTGTTGGTAAGGGTGATGCTGGTGTTGGGTATATTCTTAAACATTTTTGTGAAGTCTGCACAAATCTTATAGGGACACATTTTTCAGCTGGTGGTAATAGAAGTTGGTGGACTGGTGATGCACTTATACATAGCAATAGGACCGGAGGATCGGTACATCGTAAGTGTATCCCCGTAGGAGCATCTGTGAGAGAAAGGGCTGGTAACTAAAACTTGAAAGGTTGATTTTTGAGATTTCCTTTAAAAATCAACCTCGCAAAAAATCTTCGTAGGCCATTTCTTTTTTTCCTTCAGGAATTACTCGGGTTGGGGTGAACATTTCGTTGTCATATGTTGCATCAATGATTTTGACGCGTGTTTCTTTATCTCCTCGTTTTGTAAAAAAATACGTTCCTGGCCAACCTTCATACGCGCAAAATTTTAAATAGTTTTGATACGCATCTCCTTCAAGATCAACAAGGCCATCTTCTTTTTTTAATTTCTCTGTAAAAGTCGCCTCAGTGTGATTTTGTGGTTCTGCCGGGAGAGACCCTTCTACAAGAAGGGGAATTGCTTCTGCAAGGAGCTTTCCGCCCTCATGCCACAGAAGATCCTCGAGCATACTCCTTTTGAATGGCCACGGCTCTGGGGTAATTGCTGCTTGCGCCAGAATTGGGCCGTGATCAACTTCTTCATCAAGAAGAATAATAGACACGCCAACTTCTTTTGCATCATTCAAAATTTGAGTTTCAATTGGTGATGGGCCACGAAATTTTGGCAGAAGCGATGGGTGTACGTTCAGAGTTCCATATTTTGGAATTGAGAGGAGATTGCTTGGAAGGAATTTTCCGTATCCTGCAACAATAAACAAATCCCATTCGCTGTTGAGAAGTATCTCCGCTTCCGCGTCTGTCGCATCAAGTTTTTCTGGTTGAAGTACGTCGATGTTTCTTTCCTCCGCCCACACTTTAACGGGCGATGGTTGCAGTTGCAATCCACGCTCAGCTGGTTTATCTGGCA
>JAZJXK010000004.1:27589-37672 GCA_040390955.1 Patescibacteria group bacterium | reverse complement strand
GTTGGCGTGATCCCAGCGTTCATCAGTTCATCGAGTACGAAGGTTGTAAACTTTGGAGTTCCAAAGAATGCGATACGTAGTTTACTTTTTTGTTTTTTCATCTTCGTCTTTTACCTCAAACACTTCTGTGGCTTTATCTACATACAGCATGCCATCAAGGTGATCAGTTTCGTGCTGGAAAATTTGCGCGAGAAGTCCGCTGCCGCCACGTTCAAATCGCATACCGTCCACATCGTACGCGCGCACCGTTGCCTGAAGTCCTCGCTTTATTGTGCCGTGAAATCCCGGCACTGAAAGACACGCTTCATCCAAGAGCTCTTTTTTGCGAGACATTTTAACGATTTTAGGGTTGATAAACGCACGGTCAGGATCGTTATTTTCTTTTTTAGGAGACTCGAAGCGCTCTTTATTTTCAAGCACAAATCCACGCACAACGAAAATGCGGTAGGGAATACCAATTTGATTGGCAGCAATAGCGACGCCATGTTTTGTTTCGCGGAGCGACGCAGACATGCGTGCAATCATGTCCTGAAGTTCTGCCGTACCAAAGAGATTTTTTGGAACCTCCTTTAGTTTTTGTTTCAATATTTTTGCACCTTTGATGACGATTGGGTCAATCATAAATTATTAGTGTGTAGTAGGTAGGGTGTAGAACGTAGTTTGCTACCTTCTACACACTACATTCTACTTTCTATTTAGACAATTTCATCTGGATCGATGGTGACTTCAATGTCTGGGGGGAGGGCACGTATACGTTCGGCAAGTAGCGCGTCTGGCCAGGTTTTGCGCTCCTTTCGTATCACGGCACGAGCACTCCACTCATTTTTACCTGTTGCTACTGGTGGCAAAGGCCCTACAAGGTCAGTATCTTTAAACATCTCAGTAATGGCGAGGCTATTTTTTTCAACGCTCGCTCGTGTACCTTCCCATTTGAGTCCAATGAAGGTGGTGAATGGTGGGTAGCTGTACTCTTTGCGTTCCGCAATATCAGAGCGATAGAAGTCAGTTGGATTGCCAGAGATGAATGCTTTCATGACTTCGCTATCAGGTTTTCTGGTTTCAACAATAAATTCTAATTCAGCGCGTTCGCGAAGATAAAATAAAATAGAGAGTGTGTGCTCATGCGCGCGCCATGCGGAAATGGAAAGCATGCTGTCGACTGATGCTACAACGCCAAGCTCTACCGGCTCACGAAGATAGGGAAGCATGCGTTCTGTCCCGATGAGTATGGCGCCTCGTGCTGTATAAAACTCGGTGGCTATTTTTTTTGCCACGCGATGTGTTGGTGTTGTTTCTTTTGTAAACGTAATGAGGGGTGCATCGGGAAATGTTTTTGAAAGTTCGTCTGCAACACGATCAACGCCAATACCGAGCGTGGTCAAATTCCAGCCTCCACAGGTTTTGCATGAGGTTTCTGCCGGCAGTGTTGCGCCCGAGCGGTGAGACATAAATACGTTACCCTCAGGGGTTTTGTGGAGCACCATCGGCACGCCTGTTGTTTCGTCAGTGACTGGTGTACCGCAATCATTGCAGACGGTGAGTGGTGCAATGCCACGCCTGGCGGCAAACACAATAACGTTTCCTCCAGTTTGAATCACGCGCTCAATACTCCGTTTTGTGTCTGCGGTGAGCGTAGTGAATGGATTTCGTGCGCTCGCTTTTTGCACGCCTTCGCCAGTGTCTTTCTTTCTTCTTGTGTCGACAATGCGTACCTCTCCTGTGCCACTAGGACGAACCTGTGAGCGTGCCAGTTCATCCATTTCACCTATGTCAACACGGTAACGCGTTTCAACGCGTAGTGGAAAGTCGGCAAGAATGAACCTGGCGCCTATGGTACGAGAGAGAAATTCAGCGGCGCGGCGCACGTCAACGTGCGGGCGTGAAAATCCGCGATAGCTCCGCGCACTCTCTCGCTCAACCACAATAGTGCCGATATCACTTCGTGGAACTGAGAGAATGAATGCAGTGCCGATGACGAGTACGGGTTTTTCATTCATTGAAGCACTGTTCCATGCATCGATAATTTTCTTCTTTGAAACTTCGCTCGTCATTAAAAACACGTGCTCCTCGATGCCTCGTTTTAATTGCTCCTCCAAATGCTCTGCTTCGATGACAGTGGGGGTGAGTATGAAGACCGATTGCCCGCGTGCAAATGATTCGCGCGCTAAATTTCTATACGTGCGCACTCGCTCGCTCTGCTCTGCCTGAAGCACCAAGAGATCTGAGCGCACTTCAGGGCCTCCATTAGGAGTGCTCATTTTTTTTGCGGGCTCTAATTTTGTTGTCGAATCGAGAATGGTGTGCGATGTAAAGGCGCCTATCATTACTCCCTCATGCACCCCGTGCCAGAGCGCAGCGTCTTTCATTGCGGCAATGAATGCGTCACTAAATATTTGTTTTGGCTTTGCTTGAGGAGAAATTTTCTTAAGTGCGAAATCGGCACTTCGCACATCTTGTTTTGCCTCGCGTGCGTCCTTTGATTCAATGACTAATGTGGGAATAGTGCGTCCTCGAACCGGAGCATTCACGAGGCTGCCTATAGGAATGTCTTCGCGTGAAAAGAACGTCAGGTGGTCTTTAAATACCCCGCGAGCAATAGGCATTACGCGAATAATGAACATGTGATTAGTGTATAGCGTTTAGTGTTTAGGGTATAGGGTACGAAACCTGAAAGCGGAAACCTATCACCTGAAAGCTGACTTAATGTACAATAGGTGCACATGTCGGCAAATCGGTTTCTCATTGAAGGTCTTGGAGGAAAGAAAACTCTAAAAGGTTCCATTCCAGTTTTTGGAGAAAAAAACACTGCGCTCCCACTTATGGCAGCGGCATCGTTAATTCAAGGGGAGTCAAAATTCACTAATGTTCCGCACATCGCCGATGTTGCATCTATGGGGCGACTTTTGGAGGGTTTGGGTGCATTCGTTACGCACACAGGAACCGAGCTCACTATTAGTGCAAAAGACCTCACGGGAACAGTCTTGAATCAGGATCTTGCAAAATCAATGCGCGCAAGCGTGCTTTTAACGGGACCTATTTTGGCGCGGAGGGGTGCAGTGACATTTCCACATCCGGGAGGGTGCGTGCTTGGTTCAAGACCGATTGATATTTTTGTCACTGGTTTTCAAAAACTCGGCGCAACAATTTCTGAAGAGAATGAAGAATTTTATACGCTCTCTGCACCAAACGGACTTTCTGGAGGGGAAATATTTTTCCGCGCAGTTTCGGTAACGGCAACGGAAACATTTTTGATTGCAGCAACGCTTGCAAAAGCGCCGGTTACATTGCGAAATGCTGCGATGGAGCCGGGAATAGTTGCAACGGCTGAATTTTTGCAGTCATGCGGTGCTCATATTGAAGGTGCAGGTACTCCAACTATTGTTATTCACCCTTCAACGCTAACTGCATCGTCCGCAGCGTTTCCCGTTGTTCCTGACAGAATTGAAGCGGGAAGTTTCCTTATTCTTGGCGCACTTGCAGGAGAAAAAATTACCGTGACGGGCGTGAATCCAAAACACATGGATGCACTCCTTGAATCGTTTGCCACTATGGGTGTTCCTATTAGCATTGCAGGTGACTCAATAACTGTGTCTGCGCCAGAAAAATTGTTGCCAATTGAAATTCGCACGCACGAATACCCTGGTTTTCCCACCGACCTTCAAGCACCGATGGCAGTTTTGCTTACACAGGCAGAAGGGGAGAGTGTTATTTTTGAAACTATTTTTGATGGGCGTTTAAATTACACGGCAGAGTTGGTACGCATGGGCGCTGATATAAAAGTGTGGAATCCGCATCGTGCGGAAATAAAAGGTTCAAAATCTTTGAAGGCGCGTGATATTGATGGGCCTGACATTCGCGCAGGACTTGCATTCATTCTTGCTGCTGCAATTGCTGACGGCACGTCGCACGTAGGAAATGCCCATTTGGTAGATAGGGGATATGAGTCAATAGAAAAACGCCTCCAGGCGGTGGGGCTTTCAATCAGCCGGAATTAAAAAACGAGCGCATTATATATGCGCTCGTTTTTTTAAATTCCGAGCATTCTTCTCAGAATATTCAAAGGGTTTATTCTTTCTTCCAAAGCCAGTTGTCTTTCCTGTGCTCTATCTGCAGCTCTGTGTTCGCCATCAATTTTATCAATTTCCCTCTGAAGCCATGCGCGCTGTTTCGGGTCTGTCGTAACCTCGATATCTTTTTTTAATTGGGCTCTGTAAGAAAATTCCCCTCTTAATACGCTCATGTTCTATGTTTTATATCCTTTATAATTTTATCTAAGGTTGTTTATGCTTTAGATATAAACAACTAGTGCTTCTGAACTTTTTGTTTCTTCTGCGCTCTTTTGAGTGCCCATGCAAAAAGAAGTGCCATAAATGCTTCTCCCATCCCTTTTTTAGTTTTACTCTCAGCGTGTGCTGCAACAGGTGGTTCGTAATGAGGGCTCCATCCTAGCTCTCCATACACATGTCTTGGGCGAGCGTTAGCATCTAGATGCCTTCCCCAATTTTCCATGTTGTCCCACATTGCTGAAAGAGGATTTGATGTCTCCACGGTTTCCATAGTTCCTTCTAAACTCATATTTTTTGTATTAAAAAGTAATGATACCTAAGAGGGTATTATACTTTATTAAATACTGATTGTCAAGTTTTGAAAAGATGTAAAAACGCCCTCTTCGGGGCGTTTTTACTCATGTATCAATCTTATAAGAGAAGAGCTTTTATAACTGGTGGAATTTTTTCAAGAAAATTTGGCTTAGGGTCTCCTGGGTGTCTCGTTTCTACTTTAGGAGTTGGCGCTGGGAGTCGCTCCGCCGGCAGCATTCTTTTTTCAGGGCGTTCAAAAGGTTTCATACATTTTGATTACTACATAATTTGTACTCCAGTATGCGCCTTTGTCAATTCCTTACCTTAGCATTTTATTTTTAAGGCGCGCCTATTTCCCGCCCGCGCTCTCGCTGGTACACTAGGAGTCCATGTCATTCTTTTCTCCGCGCTTAGGCATTGATCTTGGAACTACCACTACGCTTGTGTATGTGCCAGGCTACGGCGTTGTTTTAAATGAACCCTCCGTTGTGGCCGTGTCTGCAGGAGATAGAAAAATTCTTGCAATCGGAACAGAGGCAAAAGAGATGGTGGGCAGAACTCCGGAGTCCATCATTGCCTATAGACCAATGAAAGATGGAGTCATTGCGGATTATCGTGTGACTGAAGCGATGCTTCGCTACTACATCAAAAAATCTTTGGGTGCGTGGAATCTTTTCAAGCCCGATGTCATTGTTTCTGTTCCTGCTGGTGTTACATCAACAGAAAGGCGCGCAGTTGTTGAAGCCGCGCTCAAAGCTGGTGCTCGAAATGCCTACGTTATTAAGGAGCCAATTCTTGCAGCCATCGGTGCTGGCATCCCTATTCATGAACCACGTGGACACATGATTGCAGACATTGGCGGTGGCACCATTGATGTTGCGGTGATTTCTTTAGGAGGCATTGTTGCATCAACGTCGGTGAAGTGTGCAGGAAACAGGCTTGATCAAGCAATCGCTGACTACATCAAAAAAACATACAACCTCGCTATTGGAGATAAAACTGCAGAAGATATAAAAATAGGCGTCGGTTCAGCGGTGCCGGTGGAAGAAGAGCTCTCGATGTCTATCAAGGGGCGCGACTTATTGTCGGGGCTTCCACGAACTGCAACAGTTTCAACAAATGAAATTGTGCGGGCAATTTCAAGAGAGCTTCGCGAAATGATTAAAGCCGTACGGACAGTACTTCAGGAGACTCCGCCAGAACTTGCCGCTGACATTATTGATAAAGGAATCATCATGACGGGTGGCACATCACAGCTTCGCCATCTGCCGGAGTTAGTTTTTCGTCGCACGGGCGTAAGTGCAGTACTCGCTGACGAAGCGGCGTTTTGTGTTGCCAAGGGAACAGGCATCGCGCTCGACCACTTGGAAACCTACAAAAAGACAATGACGACGAAGCGAAGGTAGTAGAGTAGTATTGGGAATATGAAAGTATCTGAACTCGCGCACACGAAAGAGTTACATCATGCGTACCTTGTAGTAGGCAACGCTGGCAAGGGCGCTGCGGAGGTTTTGGCGATGCTCGAAACAAGGGGGGTAAAAACTGCAGGGAATGCAGATGTACTCGCGCTCTCGTTTACTGAGCTTTCTGTTGATAATGCACGCGAGATTTCTTCGTACGCTTCTTTAAAGTCACTCGGGGGTTCTAAGTATCTTGTGGTGACATTTAGTCGTGCTACGAATGAAGCGCAGAATGCGCTTCTCAAAGTTGTGGAAGAGGCTCCAGGCGGCACTGTCTTTTTCTTTTCGATAGATTCCATTGGCCATGTATTGCCAACGCTACAATCGAGAGCTGTTGCGGTGTTGGTTTCTGATTCAAATATGACGCGTTCTCTAAATGATGAAACAGGGGAGGTGAAAGAGTTTCTTTCTGCGGGCTTTGAGGAGCGATTGAAAATGGTTGAAAAAATGACCGCCTACATTTCAAAGAGTCAGGATCGCGCTCCGGTGCGCGCCTTTGTAAAAGGACTTCTTACGCGTGTGCACGAAAACGGCGCTTCACCGCAAGCGCTTCGGGATTTACTCGATGCTGAAAAGTTCCTTCGTCAACAAGGCTCTTCTGTAAAATCCGTTCTTGGACACCTCGCCGTGTCACTCCCACGCACCCGCATTTAACTAAGTATCCAAATCTTGAGTTCTATTCAAATTTTGCCTTTAAGGGTTGAGTCACTTTTATGCTGATTGTCAAGTAATATAGATAGGTCGATATTATACACATTCACTAATGTATAAAAATGTATGAGTGAAACACCTTTCGAACGCGGTGACAGGTTATGGCCAGCACGTAAAGCATGGGGAGATAAGATTAATGCAGATAAGAAGCGCATCTTCGCCGAAGCTAGTCGCGACTTACGGACAGACGTTAATTCAAGATCTTTACGCGATGCGTCCATTGGAGCCCTCGCTGGAGCTGGTTTAGGATGGATGATTGGACAGCTTCCAGGAGCCGGGACAGGCGCACTTATCGGAGGAATATTAGGATGGGCAAAAAATATAGGATCTCATGGTCGGATGATAAATGATTTGTTCGAGGAACCGTACGCTACGGGTATGTATCTGAAGCCTGGTAGCAAAGAACATACTGAGAGATACGGGGAATACCCAGAATAATAAAGCATTTGTGCAAGGCCCGAGCCTTGCACAAATGCTGAAACCAAACTCATTTAAATATAGAGGCGTTTGATGAGGGGGTTGAGGCGCGTAAGGAACTCGTAGGTTGATGCGTTCATTGAGTCTGCAATGTTTTCCGCTGTAAGTTCGTCGTTCCCGTCTTTCCCAATGAGGGTTACGATATTCCCAACCTTCACGTTTTTTATTTCCGTTACATCGACAGAAATCATATCCATAGACACTCGACCTAAAACTTTTGCTCGTTTTCCATTAATGAGAACGTATCCTTTTGACGAGAGTGCGCGTGGAAAGCCGTGCCAATATCCAATAGGGCATACAGCAACGGTGCTGACACGCTTCAGTGTTTCAGTTGAGTCGTAGCCAATCTTGCTTCCTTTTGGAAGTTTTTTTACTTCTGATACTACTGTTCTCCAAGAAAGAATTGGTTTTAGAGTATATTTTTTCTTCAAAAATTTTTTGGTTTTTTCATCAGGCCATATTCCGTAGAGTCCAATACCAATTCTAACCATATCGAAATGTGACTCGGGGAATACGAGCGCGGGACCTGTAGCTGCGGCGTGGAGAATGGGAAATATGCCAAGCATATGAAATTCTCGTATCCAAGTATGAAATTCTACTAATTGTTTTTTTGTATACGCAGGGGAGCGGGGGTCTTTCCCTTGCGCAAAGTGAGTAAAGAGTCCTTCAATAACGACCCGTTTTGTTTTTTGATTCCATTTCAAAAATTCGCGCACCTCATCTAAATCAGAGAGTGTGAATCCTTGGCGATGCAAGCCAGTATCTACCTTGATATGAATTTTGAGTGGCTGTTTAAAAGTTTCTTTTTTTAGTTGATGGAGTTGCGTGATACTTGAAACTGCAACGCGTATATCTTTTGCTGCTGCGTCTTTGATGCGTGCATGGAGCGTATGCCCTAACACAAGAATGGAACGTCGTACCCCGCTCCTACGGAGTGACAACCCCTCAACGAGGGAATCTACCGCAATGTAGTCAATGCCAAGCTTTTGAAGCTCTTTAGCAAAATCGATATGGGAGTGTCCGTAGGCGTTTGATTTTACGACGCTGAGGAGTTTTGTTGTTTTTGGAATGAGAGAACGAAAGAGTTTGTAGTTGTGGGCAATAGCTTCGCGGTCAATTTCTATCCATGTGCGGAGTCCCTGAACCTCTTTTTTCAACCTTCCCGCCATACACAGTAGTTTAGCATTTCGCGCGAAGACTAGAATTTGATACAATCAAGGAGATGTACGATCTCACTGCATTCAAGAAAACTGCTGGCGAAAAAACTGAGTGGCTCGTGAATGAGCTCTCAACCCTTCGCACCGGTAGAGCAACTCCCACACTTCTTGATGGAGTATTTATTGAAGTGTATGGCTCGCGCATGAAATTGAATCAGGTGGCAAACATCACTATTGAAGACGCACGCACACTCTATGTAAATCCCTGGGATCGCGAACAGGTGAAGCTGATTGAAAAGGCTATTACGCTCGCAGACCTTGGCGTGTCGGCAGGCTCTGACGACAAAGGTATTCGTGTTTCATTTCCAGCGCTCACTGAAGAGCGGAGAAACCAGTTAGTGAAATTGGTGCGCGCAAAACTTGAAGAGGCACGCATTCAACTTCGTACCCTTCGCACAAAAGCCATTGCTGACATTGAAAAGGGTGAAGCAAGTGAAGACGAAGTAAAGCGTCTCAAAGGTGAAATACAAAAAATAGTTGATGAAGTAAACGGAAAATTTGAAGACATTGTTACAAAGAAAGAAGTAGAGTTAATGCAATAAAATCACCATGGAAAAAAAGAAACCTGCAGCCCCTCATCGTCGCGTTGAAGTACGGCCTTTGAGAACGTATAAGTGTACAGAATGTGGTTTTCAAAAAGATTCTCACAAACCCGAGAGGATAAAGTTTTGTGGGAGATGTCAGGAAAACACCACTCACCATCTCGTGAGCAAGAAGTAAAACTTTTGTGAGCGTACTCATATTTATTGGCATACTTCTTGTCCTCATCGTAGGGCATGAGTTTGGACACCTTATCGTTGCAAAACTCTCTGGCATGAAGGTGCCTGAGTTCGGCGTCGGATTTCCGCCAAAGCTGTGGGGAAAGAAAATAGGGGAAACGGAGTATACGGTAAACGCGCTGCCATTTGGAGGCTTTGTAAAGATTTTTGGAGAAGATGACGCTGACGCAGCTGATCCGCGCGCCTTTGCACGGCGTCCACGCGCGCTGCAAGCGGCAACGCTTTTTGCCGGCCCTTTTTCTAATCTCATTCTCGGGTTCATTCTCTCGACGACGGCGTTCATGGTTGGTATTCCGTCTGTCATTACTGACGCGTCTGATATGTCGCATGTACGCGATGCTCATGTGCGCGTGGCGGAAGTCTTGCCACATAGCCCTGCAGCGCTTGCAGGCATTAGGGCGGGCGACGAAATTGTCTCTGTTTCTTCTAGCGGTAAGGTTGCAACGATTCAGAAACCTGAAGATGTACTTCAGTCCATCGGCAGTGCAAAAGGTGCGCTTACGATTGAACTCCTTCGAAGTGGTAAAAAGACAAGTGTGGCGGTGACGCCAGCAAAAGGAATTGATGTACAAAATCCTGAGCGTTTAGTGATTGGCATTGCACCTGCCCTTGTTGGCACACTTTCCTTACCTTTAGCGCAAGCGTTCATCGCGGGAGTTACTAATACCTTCACACAAACCAAAGAAATTATTATTGGTATGGGCGCGCTCATTGGACATGTCGTCACATTTTCAGCAGACCTCTCGAACATCGCGGGCCCCGTGGGCATTGTGTCTTTGGTGGGCGACGCATCGGGCTTTGGACTTGGCTCTGTGCTTGCACTCGCTGCACTTATTTCAATGAACTTGGCAATTGTAAA
>JAZJXK010000004.1:27083-27576 GCA_040390955.1 Patescibacteria group bacterium | reverse complement strand
GCCGTTTCCAGCACTTGATGGAGGACGCCTTATGTTTCTTGCAATTGAAACGGTTTTTCGTCGAAAAATCCCTGCAAAGTTTTCAGATACACTCAACATCGCGGGCTTTGCTGTGCTGATTCTTCTTATGCTGGTTGTTACCGCGCACGATATTTTTCGTCTTGTTTTTTGAAAGAATATCTCTTCAGGGAGGTGTATTTTAGTATTCTTGACTTATAGGAAAAAATTGGTATTTTAAGTTCATTATACTTTTAATTAAAGCTACAGCATGAGCAGAAAATATTCTGAACATATGCCTCCGTGGGATGTTGACATTGATGATCAAGAGGATGTGCTTGGTACAGCGATTGCGATGGATAGAGTTGTAAAGGCAATATTGGCGTTCAGTGGGGTTGCCGCAGCGGGTGTGGCGGTTCCTGGCCGGTCTCGAGGAGGGCTTGCTGCCGCACGCGCTGGCGCGGCTGGTTCTGCTCGAACAGCTCTATCGCGCGCT
>JAZJXK010000004.1:16459-27073 GCA_040390955.1 Patescibacteria group bacterium | reverse complement strand
AGGCCGTGTCTCCTGGTGCGAGTCATTTCATTAAGGATTCGGGTTTGGATGCGGGTAGTGTCACTGAAGGTGCAAGAAATGTTGTAACGTGGGCGACGGAGCATCCGAAAATTTCAGCTGGGGTTGTTCTTGCTGAAATTTTTGCGGGACTGATAACTCCTAGAAAAGTGAAAGCAGAAAGAAGACAATTGAAACGTTTAGTAGAAAATGCACCTCCGCCTTGGTAAAAAGTGCATTACGACACTGCATACATTACTATTGTAAAGTTTATATATGGGAGAAAATTTTGGAAATTTAAAAGGAGTAAATAATAGAGGCGAGGGTTGGATAGAGCGTTTTATAAAGTTTGGTACACCGCCAAAACCTGATGAGTCCAGAGGTTATATTTTATGGACTGATGTAGGCGCTGACCATTCTGTTTCTCGTCGCGTTTCCCCTCAAACATCTGATTTTTTAGGTTTCAAGGTCTAATCTGTTGACTGCACTTAGGTTAATTGATAAAGTGAACCTAGTTGAATAAAGGCATTTGAGTTTGGTACCCAGCCAGACGAGCTGCGCACGAAAGTCCTTTATGGATATAAGTGCGACGGAGGACAACCGTAAAAACACGTCTACGTGTGTCAGCCGAGGCTAAACATTGAAGAATGTCGCGAAGGCAGGAGCACTGAGGATTCCAAACACGCGCCGGTAGGCGCTTTTTGTTTGGAGTCACTAGAGGGTGGTACCGCGCAGCTAAGCGCCCCTTACGTTTCGGAGAAATTCGAAATGGCTGGCGTTATGAAGTAATTAGTCACCCTATATATGTTTAGAATATTAGAAAGCGATTCTGGTGAGGTTGTAGATGTTGGCAGAAGAAAAGAGCGCCGCCAATTCAAAAGCGAACGGCGCAAATCTGAAAGTGCTTCGGAGAAAAAAGATCGTCTCCAGAGGCACATGAAGCATCTCAAAGCTTCAATTGGAATCTATGAAGCGAGAAAAAGTCGCTTCCGTGAATGGCTCGATGCGGGAGATACTTCCAAGAATCTTCACCTCATTCCATACTCGATGGAGCTCTTGGATGTAAAAATGAGGAGGTTGTGGAGGGCACTCCGGAGAGATGAGAAAAATATTAATGGCTTACAATAAGTATCTATGGCAACCATTGATGACTTCCATGTACTTGATATTCGTGTCGGAAAAATAATTAGCGTGCTTGATTTTCCTGAAGCGAGAAAGCCAAGCTACAAACTCACCGTAGATTTTGGATCCGAAATTGGCGTGAAGCACTCATCTGCACAGCTGGTAAAACACCACACAAAAGAGGAGCTTCTCGGTAAGAAGGTTCTTGGCGTAGTTAATTTTCCGCCGCGGCAAATCGGTCACTTTATTTCAGAGTGTTTGACGCTTGGTGTTCCAGACGAAGAGGGACAGGCGATTCTTGTTGTCCCAGATAACGACTCTGCCGTTGTTGGCGGAAAGCTCTATTAGGCTGTACTATTTCACCAGATGAAACAGTCACATCTCTTCACCAAAACTCGGAAGGACGCCCCAAAAGATGAGGTTTCTGAGAATGCCCAGCTTTTGATTCGCGCTGGCTACATTCATAAAGAAATGGCGGGTGTGTATGACCTCTTGCCACTCGGGCTTCGTGTTTTCAAAAAAATAGAAAACATTATTCGAGAAGAAATGAACGCACTTGGCGGTCAGGAAGTTTCTTTTTCAGTACTTCAAAATCCTGAACTCTGGAAAGCGACTGATCGCTGGGATGATAAAAAAATAGATAATTGGTTTAAGACTGAGCTCAAAGGAGGTGGGGAACTTGGACTTTCTTTCACGCATGAAGAGCCAATCACAAAGGCCGTTGCCATGCAGGTATCAAGCTACCGTGATTTGCCACGCTACGTGTATCATTTTCAATCAAAGTTTCGCAACGAACTTCGTACCAAGTCCGGCATTATGCGCGGACGCGAGTTTGTGATGAAAGACCTGTATTCATTTTGCAAAACAGAAGACGAGCTTGATGCATTTTACAAAGAAGTGGGTATTGCTTACGAAAACATTTTCCGTCGCGTCGGTTTGGGCGACATTACGTATCTCACGTTTGCGTCAGGCGGTGTCTTTTCAAAATTCAGTCATGAATTTCAGACGGTCTCAACCGCGGGTGAAGATACTATATATATAGATACGGAGAAGCATATCGCGGTTAACGATGAGGTGATGACTGAAGAGGTTCTTGAAGAGCTTTCACTTGACCGTAATAAACTCGTTGAAGCAAAGTCCATTGAGGTGGGTAATATTTTCAAGCTCGGCACGAAGTACGCTGATGCGCTTGGTCTTAAATATAAAGGTGAAGATGGAAAAGATGCACAAGTACACATGGGTTCATACGGCATAGGTGTAGGAAGACTTCTCGGTACCGTCGTGGAGGTTTTGTGTGATGAGAAGGGAATTGTGTGGCCTGCTTCTATTGCTCCATTCCAGATTCATCTTGTTGAACTTGCGCAAGGTGATGAAAAAATACGCGCGCTCGCGGATTCTCTGTATGAGGAGCTTCAAGATGCGGGTGTGGAGGTGTTGTATGACGAGCGGGATACTCGTGCGGGAGAGAAGTTTGCGGACTCGGATCTTTTGGGTATTCCGTACCGCGTGGTAGTTGGAAAGCAGTCAACAGATGATTCGTTTGAAATAGTTCGACGTGTCGACGGTTTTAAAAAAATGATTTCAAGGCAGGCACTCGTAACAGGGCATTATGGCTTTTAAACTCCCGAGAAAAATTGCTGAGCGGTTTTCACGAGATATTGGAATTGATCTTGGTACTGCAAATACGCTCGTGTACCTCAAAGGGAAAGGGGTAGTTATTACTGAACCATCAGTAGTTGCCTTAAATCAAAAAACCGGACAGGTAGTAGCGGTAGGAGTTGAAGCGCGCGACATGCTGGGCAGGACGCCAACGCACATCACGGCAATTCGTCCGCTTGTTGAGGGAGTTATTTCTGACTTTGAAGTAACGGAAGAAATGCTTACGTACCTTATTCAAAAAGCCCAAGGGGAGCGAATGCCGCTCGGCCCCCGTGTGGTTATTGGTGTTCCGTCGGGTATTACCAATGTTGAAATACGCGCGGTCCGCGATGCGGCGCGAAATGCTGGCGCACGCGAAGTATTTATTATTGAAGAGCCAATGGCAGCAGCGCTTGGCGCGAGGCTCCCGGTGGGAGACGCAGTGGGCACCATGCTTGTTGATATTGGGGGTGGCACCACAGACATTGCGCTTATGTCGCTTGGCGGGATTGTGCGTTCAAAAAATATTCGCATTGCAGGAGACGTGTTAAATGATGACATTGCAAGCTACATACGAAGTGAATTTAAAATTTTGATAGGTGAGCGAACTGCAGAGGATGTAAAAGTTGCTGTTGGTTCTGCCATTAAGTTGCCAGTAGCGCTTGAGACTCGTATTCGTGGACGTGATTTGGTAACGGGTTTACCGCGCGAAATTGTTATTACTGACGCCGATATACGAGAGGCAATCCAGTCTTCAATTAGCTCCATCGTTGAGGCAATTAAAGAAGTTATTGAAACGGCACCACCAGAAGTGGTATCTGACGTTATGCGTCTTGGCATCTTTATAACCGGCGGCGGTGCACTTCTCCGTGGACTTCCGGAACTTTTGGCCGCTGAACTCAAAGTACCTATTCACGTTGTTGATGACCCACTCACGACGGTAGTTCGCGGTACGGGTATTGTGCTTGAGGATATTGCAAAGTACCGCGCAGTCTTAGTTGATGACGATGATGGAATTCTCGCGAACTTCTAAAACAAAACAGAGCTTTTGGGTGAGTGTTATTGCACTCGCAGCTCTTACGCTCGTATTGTTTTTTTCTTCAGGTATACGATTCTACATAAAGGATGTGTTTGTAAATATTTTTGCGCCGCACCCACGTGCAAACCTCTATTCATCCCTTTCAAAAGAAGCGTTGATTGACCGCTTGCTTCAGTCTGACGCTGAACTTTCGCGCGTGAAGTATCAGGGATTTTTGTATGGACTTCTTCTTGATGAAAATGCGAATCTTCGTAAAGTTGCCGGAGCTGCTGCAATTCAAAAAGGCGTCACCGGGCGTGTGGTTGCTCGGCCTCCGCAGACTTCATACGATACGCTCCTCATTGATATAGGAAAGGATACTGGCATTCATGAAAATGAATTGGCAGTGTATGAAGGCATGGCACTTGGTCGCGTGGTGGCGGTTTCAGACCATACTGCCACCGTTGCCCTGTTTTCAACGTCAGGTATAGAGCGCGATGTCATTGTGGGCGATCCACGCGCTGTGGCTGTAGCGAAAGGGCAGGGTGGTGGTGCATTCGAACTTTCTCTACCGCAGAGTGTAAAAGTAGTGCGAGGCGACATTGTTCGTTTTCAAGGTACCGAGTCTCTGATGCTTGGTGTTGTTGAAAGTGTGTCGGCAGAGGCGCGCGATGCGTCTCAAACGGTTCTGTTTGCACTCCCTGTATCTTTTGCTGATCTTGATTTTATTCGCATTATTTCAGAATGAACTTCGCGCACGTAGGATTGGTTGTTGCTTTTTTTGCCAGCGCTTGTATGTGTCCGTGGTGGCTTACGGTATTTCTTGGTGTCATCCTTCTCGCGCTTTTTGGTAATGTTCCTCTAGTGGTGATTGGGGGCCTTTTAATGGATTTTATTTTTGGCGCCCCCATTCCTTCTCTTCTAGGTTTTTCGTATCTCTACGCAATGCTTTTTCTATTTCTTGGGGCGCTCTCGTGGTATCTTCGAAGGACGCTTTCAGAGTAGAAACTTTCTACATGAAAGCGCGTGTCTATGGTACGAAATTTTTTTCGCAGAAAACAGAGATATCAAGAAATTGAACCAGACGAAATTCTGATTGATGCGGCAAATTTGCCGGATTTTGACATGACGCATCTTGAAGGGCGGATTGAACGCCCCGTAGGAAGAGGGGTGTTTCGTGGATTTTTTGCGATAACTATTTTAATTGCGGTTATTTTTATTGGAGCACTTATTAATTTACAGATTGTTCAGTATAGTGCTCTTGCCGCGCGCGCAGAGGCAAACAGGCTCGCACATTCAATCATCATTGCTGATCGCGGGCTCATTACTGACAGAAACGGTGTTGTGCTTGCCTCAAATACTCATAAAGATATTCCGCCCGATGCTTCTTCTACACCAAGCACCTCCGAAGCGGCGCGCGCTCTCTCCACAAGGAGTTATCCGCTCGGCGCTTCTGCAGCAATTTTAGTGGGGTACGTTTCGTATCCTAAATCAGACCAAAATGGTTTTTGGTACCAAGATCACATTGAAGGTGTGTTTGGTATTGAGTCCTTGTATAACGATGCACTTGCAGGAAAAAATGGGCTCAGTATTGCCGAGACAAATGCATCTGGAAAGAGTGTTTCAGGAAGCATTGTGCGTAATGCCGAGGCGGGAAGTGACGTACGTCTCTCGCTCGATGCAGGACTTCAAAAAGAACTCTATGACGTAATTGCTGCGCGTTCAGAAGATTCAAAGTGGCGCGGCGGCTCGGGTGCGATTATGGACACCGCAACAGGTGAGCTGTTGGCGGTGGTGAGTTACCCGTCATTCGATCCTGAAATTATGTCGCTCGGCGCCCCCAAAGAAGCAGTGGCAAAGTTTTTATCGAGTGACCGTTCACCATTTTTGGATCGCGCAGTGTCAGGCCTCTACACACCAGGGTCTGTGGTGAAACCGTTCATGGCAGTTGCAGCACTTCAAGAGCATGTCATCACTCCAGAAAAACAAATTCTTTCAACGGGCTCCATCTCAATTCCAAATCCATACGATCCGTCAAAGCCTTCCATCTTTAAAGACTGGAGAGCAAACGGATGGGTAGATGTGCGCCATGCAATTGCGGTGTCTTCTGACGTGTACTTTTATGAAGTCGGCGGCGGTTTTAAAGATCAGCCAGGTCTTGGTATTGCATCGATTGAAAAATACATGCGCTTGTTTGGTTTTGGAAAAGAAACCGGAGTGTCGCTTCAAGGTGAAGAGTTTGGCACGATTCCTGACCCAGAGTGGAAAGCAAATTTGTTTGATGGCGAGCGATGGTTTTTGGGCGACACGTATCACACGTCAATTGGCCAGTACGGCTTTCAAGTTACCGTAATGCAACTCGTGCATTCAATCGCTGCGATTGCAAACGGGGGCACGCTGGTAACTCCTGTGATTGAAGCAGGGAAGACGGGACTTCGGACTTCCGTGCCAGTTGCGTCAGAAAACTTACAGGTGGCTCGCGAAGGCATGCGTCTTGCAGTAACGGGTGGTATTGCACAGGCGCTTGCCGTACCTGGTGTGCACGCCGCTGCAAAAACAGGCACCGCTGAAGTTGGCGCGCATAAAGAATTTACAAACTCACTCGTGGTCGGGTTCTTTCCGTATGAACATCCGCGTTACGCATTTGCAATCGTGATGGAGCGTGCACACGCAGGAACACTGCAAGGCGCGCCGTCGGTTATGGGAGAAGTGCTTCGTTGGATTGTTGCCAATCGTCCAGAAATGACTCAATAAATGTATGGCTCAAGAAGGAAAAACAACACCCTCACGTTTGCGCGGTTCGATTATAGAAGGAAAGAGAACTCGACGAACAGCTCTGAAGATTTCAGATGGAATAACGAAATGTGTTATTTCTGGAGCGCGCGAGCAGTTTGATCATTGGATGGGAGCAAATCCTGGTATGAATTTTGAGAGAGAAAGAGAGCGTGGCATTTTACAAGTGAAAGGAGATGAGGAACTCATCAAACGTGCCAATGGAGATTTTATAATTCTTGCTTTTGACATGATGTAGATATGTGGAGGGCGTGCACTGAGTATTAGGCCTATCATTGACGAAAGCAGTATGGAAGATACAATGACACGTACCATATGAAAACACGCACAAAAGGCGATCAATCAGAAGAACAGAATCTTCTCTCTCAGGAAAAATTTGATGAATTAAAAGCAGAGTTAGAGCGCCTCATCACTGTTGCGCGTAGAGAAATTGCGGAAGGTTTGGAGTACGCCCGTTCACTTGGTGACCTTTCAGAGAATGCTGAATACCAAGCTGCACGAGAACTTCAGGCAGCAACGGAAGAGCGTATTCGTCGTTTGGAACACATCATCAAATCGGCAGTGATTATTTCTGAAAAAAGAAAAGGCACCGCAGGTTTTGGTTCAACCGTTTCGATTCGAAAGAAAGGCGATAAGAGTGAACACTCATACACTATCGTTGGCAGTGAAGAAGCAAACATGCGTGAGCATAAAATTTCACACCTCTCACCCTTAGGTGAAGCGATGATGGGAAAAAAGAAAGGCGAGACATTTACATTCAGCACGCCAAATGGAAGACAGGAGTACACGGTTATTGAGATTTCGTAGCATATGTCTTTAGAGAAGACTCAACACGGGACTTTCTACATTACAGATGTTACGGCAACGAAAGCTCCAACAGCTGGGGGGATAGATGGATTTCCAAAGTGGACTAGAGCGGCGTGGCTGAAGAGGCTGCGCGAGAAATCAAACAAAGAAAAGAGTGAAAAGAAAAATTAGTTTTCTTAGAAAATAAAGCGCGGTTATTCTCCCTACTTTGGGAGAATTTTCTTGTATATCAAGCTTCTTTAGCTTAGGATTGACTGATGTTCTGGCTTGATAGGGTTTACGAACAAATAGAAACATCGCTCAAAGGAAAAATAGCGTCGGGGGATACGCTCCTGGTTCGTGATGAAAAAACTGCTTCAGGCAGAGTGCATGTTGGCTCTATGCGTGCACTGGGACTTCATGCAGCAATTTCAGAGCGTCTCACTGAAGCGGGTGTAAAAAATGTTTTCAAATATGAAATAAACGATTTTGACCCAATGGATGGTCTGCCGGTCTACCTTGATGCATCGGTGTACCAAAAAGAAATGGGAAAACCGCTTCTCTATATTCCATCACCTGATCCGAGTGTTGCTCCCAATTTTGCCGAGTACTTTGCTGTTGACTACATGCAGGCAATTCATGACGCAGGTTTTACTCCTGAGTTTTACCGAGCAAGTGAGCTGTATTTGTCAGGACGCATGAATGGCGTCATTAGACTCGCGCTTGAAAGAGCGTCAATCATTCGAAAGATATATAAAGAAGTTTCTGGTGCTGAACGCCCCGATACGTGGTTGCCGATTTCAATTATTTGTGAGAAGTGCGGAAAAGTAGGAACGACGAAAGCAAGTTTCTTTGATGGCGAAAAAGTTCGCTACGTATGCTATCCGACTGCAGTGAAGTGGGCGGAAGGGTGCGGCTATGAAGGAGATGTTTCTCCGTTTGATGGTAAGGCAAAACTTCCGTGGAAAGTTGAGTGGGCAGCGAAATGGAAAGTGATGGGCGTTGATATTGAAGGCGGTGGGAAAGACCACTACTCAAAAGGTGGTGCGAGAGACGTGGCGCGTCGTATTTCAGAAGAGGTGTTTGAGTACCCTGAACCGTTTGGTGTACCAAATGAATTTTTTCTTGTTGGCGGTAAGAAAATGTCCTCTTCAAAGGGAGCGGGCTCTTCAGCAAAAGAAGTTGTTGACCTCTTACCTCCATACATATTCCGTCTTGCACTCTTTGGCAAAGACATGAATCAGCAAATCAACATTGATCCAGCAGGTGACACAATTCCAGTACTCTTTGACACCTACGACACGCTCGCAGGGAAATATTGGAGTGGCATATCTGATGATGGCTCCAGACTTTTTGAGTATGTACACACTGCGTCAGAGCGAGTCATGCTCAAAAATAAAAAAAGATTCCTTCCACGCTTTTCACAGGTAGCGTTTTTGGTGCAAATGCCACACCTTAATCTTGAAGATGAAATTACAAAACTAAAAGGAGAAGCACTTACCCCATTTGATAGAGAGGAGTATGAGCTTCGTGCAAAGTACGCCCGCATATGGCTTCTGAAGGCTGCGGCAGATGAGTATCGTTTTTCTCTTGCTCTTGATGTAGTGCCAGAAGGAGCAAAAACACTTTCAGTAGAGCAAAAGAGCGCCCTTCTAGAACTTGTGAAATTTATAGAAGGTAATACCGCTTTAGATGGGCTTGCACTTCATACAGAAATTCATGAAATACGTAAGCGTCATGGCATTGAGCCAAAAAGTTTCTTTGGAGCAATCTACCAAGCGTTTTTAGGTAAGGATCATGGACCAAAAGTAGGATGGTTTCTCAGTGTTTTGGATAGGGAATTCGTTATTTCGCGTCTCAAGCAAGTTTCTTGAAATGTGTCATTTTAGGAGTACAATTTCGAAACTATGAATCAAGAAGGATTGGAAGTGGAGTGGGGAGTTCCAGGTCACCCGCAAATGCCTAAAATTCAAGCAAGAATCGTAGATAGGGTTACGAGACGGAAGGGATATAGGGTTTTCCCTGTTCTTCCTGCTGATACTGTTCCAGGGCATTTTGACCCTGATTCTAGAGCCAAAAAAGTGTAAAAGTAGAAGTTGAAAAACACCCGAAAGCTAAAGCTTTCGGGTGTTTTTATATGTGGATAAAACCCATACGGTGGGGTGAAGTGGCATATACTTATACGTAAGTGGGATAAAGTGGTATAAAAGTTTTGAGCCAAAATTTCCCCTTACTTTTCATGCTCATTGGCGAATACACACATTCTCTCGACCCTAAAAAACGCCTTTCGCTGCCGGCCAAATTTCGCAAAGAACTCGGCAAGACAATTATTGTGACGCGAGGACTCGACCACTGTCTTTTTATATTTTCAGCAAGTGCATGGAAAAAACTTGCTGCAAAATTTAGTGAACTTTCAATGGGTTCAACTGACACGAGAGGATTCAATCGCTTCATGCTCTCTGGTGCTGTGGAAGCAGAGATTGATTCTGCAGGACGCATTCTTATTCCAGACTTTTTGAAAGAGTTTGCACAGCTCAAAACGCAGGTGGTATTAGCCGGCGTCAATGATCGCGTTGAAATTTGGGATCAGAAGCGTTGGGAGACGTACAAGGAACGCATTGAATCTCAGGCAGACGAAATGGCATCAAAGCTTGGGGAAATTGGAGTGATTTGAGTAGGGGATGGGGAATAGCGAATAGGGATTAGAAAAAAATGAAAAAAACACTCACAACTCAGAACTCGGAACTTAGAACTCACGAAACAGTTCTGCTCGACGAAACCGTCGATGGGCTTTCGCTGAAGGCTGGCGCAACTGCAATAGATGCAACGGTGGGTACTGGCGGACACTCTGAAAAAATCTCAGGAATTTTAGGCAAGAAGGGAACGCTCTTGGTATTAGAC
The DNA here is from genome assembly GCA_040390955.1 of Patescibacteria group bacterium. GTDB lineage: Bacteria > Patescibacteriota > Minisyncoccia > Phycocordibacterales > Phycocordibacteraceae > Phycocordibacter. The sequence continues at coordinate 16,818 of JAZJXK010000004.1, read as the reverse complement.
CTTGATGAAAACTCGCTCACGCGCTCACGTGCTCGCCTTGAGAATGCTCCCGGAAAAGTAGTGTACGTGCAAGGAAATTTTCGCAACATAAAAAAACTTGCGACGGATGCAGGTATTACAAATGCAGAGGGGATTGTGTTTGATCTTGGGTGGCACTCAGAGCAACTTGCGGCAGGTCGTGGGCTTTCATTTAAAAGTGATGAGCCGCTTTTAATGACACTCGGCACAGGTGAAGGACATCTCTACACAGCCAAAGACATCATCAAAGATTGGGACGAAGAAGAAATTGCAAAAATTATTCGCGAGTACGGAGAAGAACGCTTCTCTGGACGAATTGCTCGCGTCATTGTTGAAGAGAG
>JAZJXK010000004.1:0-16449 GCA_040390955.1 Patescibacteria group bacterium | reverse complement strand
CTTAGTGCTGGCGGACGACTCGCAGTTATTTCATTTCATAGCCTTGAAGACAGAATCGTAAAGCGCGCATTTCGCGAAGCGGAAGACAAAGGCATCGGCATTCGCATTACCAAGAAACCCATTTTGCCGAGCGAGGGGGAGCGGAAACGAAACCCTCGAGCACGAAGCGCAAAACTCCGAATTTTTGAGAAAGAAAAAAATACACTATGACAAGAAACAAAATAACAAAAATATCAGACAGTCAGGCGCACCTTCCGTTTTCACGAAAGAGCGGTAGCATTTTTGCGTACGCACGTCCGCTTGAGCGCCGTGCATTCTTTGTGTCAGGTATTGCTCTTCTCCTGCTTTCTGTTCTCTATATCTACTTCATGTTCTCATCTGTTGTGCACGTTGCAGCGCTTCAAGAGCTTGCTCACGAAGCAACCAAAACGTCTGCTGAAGTTGCGAACCTTGAAACCGCGTACTTAACGCAAACGCAAAACTTTACTGAAGTGTATGCACACTCGAATGGCTACGTTGCAATTCGAAATCCAGAGTTCGTGAGGAAATCAAGCGTGGTGTCATTTCAGACTGCTCGCTAAGATTTTCCCGAAGTAAAAAATCCAATCAGTCATTTTTTCACGCTAGAATGCGTTCATGACTGTAAAGGCTAAGTTTGCTGCTCGCATCCGCATTATTGCAGGCATTGTGCTCCTTATTGGGCTTGTGCTCATTGTGCGTTTGTATTTTTTGCAGGTGGTACACGGAAAGGATTTTCGGCTTCGGGCAGAGAGTCAGTACGTACAGCAAAGCACCAACCAAATTGACCGAGGCACTATTTTCTTTACTGCTCGTGATGGCTCACTCATCTCTGCAGCCACTATTGCGGCTGGAGACACTATTGCGCTTAATCCCACTCGTATAGAGAATCCTGAGGGCGTATACGGTAAATTAAAACCATCACTCCCAAACCTCGACAGGACAACATTTCTTGAAAAAGCAGGGAAGAAGGAAGGTGTGTACGTAGAGGTTGCAAAACAAGTGCCGACTGACGTTGGTGCGGTTATTTCTGCACTTAAAATTCCTGGGGTGCAGGTCTTGGGTTCTCATTGGCGCTACTATCCAGGCAAAACACTCGCAGCACAAACGATTGGCTTTTTAGGTTTTAGTAAAGATGGAAAGAGTGTTGCGGGGCAGTATGGACTCGAACGGTACTACGATGGTGCGCTCTCACGCTCTGATGGAGGGCTCTATGTAAACTTCTTTGCTGATTTGTTTACAAACATTCGTGCAAAATTCTCTCCTGATACTGTGGAACCGGGCGCTGACCTCACTACATCGCTTGAGCCAACGGTGCAACAATTTTTGGAAGATGCGCTTAAAAAATATGATGAGTCGTGGCATGCCGATACCGTGGGAGGCATCATCATGGATCCCAAAACAGGTTCTATTATTGCGATGGCATCGCGTCCTGGATTTGATTTGAATGATTTTAAAAACGCTGACCCCAATGCATTTGCAAATCCGCTTGTAGAGCGTGTGTATGAATTCGGTTCAACCATGAAGGCGCTCACGATGGCTGCAGGAATTGATTCGGGTGCCGTGACGCCAACGACAACCTATGACGACAAAGGATTCTTAATACTCGATGGTGCGCGTATAAATAATTACGATCACAAAGGCCGTGGCGTGGTTTCCATGCAGGAGGTTTTGAATCAATCATTGAATACCGGAGTGTCGTTCGTGGTGCAGCGCATGGGCACCAGCACATTTGCGTCCTACTTTAAACGCTTTGGCATCACTGATGAAACCGGCATTGATCTTCCAAATGAAGCATCGCCCTTGGTGAGTAACCTCCAAAGTCCTCGCGCGGTTGAGTATGCCACTGCGTCCTTCGGGCAGGGAATTGCCTTGACTCCCGTTGCAATGGCGCGTGCGCTTGCAACGCTTGCAAACGGGGGCGTGGTGCCGGCGCCTCACGTGGGATTAGAACTTCGCTACGGCGGTGGTATTACAAAAAAACTTGGGTGGAGCCCTCCTGTGCAGGCAATAACGCCAGCGAGCGATGAAGCGATTACTCGGATGCTTGTAACGGTTGTTGATGTTGCCTTGCAACACGGCAGTGTAAAGATGCCTGACTACAGCATTGCCGCAAAAACGGGGACAGCGCAGATTGCACGCCCCGATGCGCGCGGGTACTATACGGATAGGTACCTGCACTCGTTTTTTGGGTACTTTCCCGCGTACGACCCTAAGTTTCTCGTCTTTTTCTTCGCGGTGTATCCTAAAGGAGCACAGTATGCGTCTGAAACGTGGACTCCTCCCTTTATGAATACCGTTCACTTCCTCATTAACTATTACAACATTCCTCCTGACCGTGGCCAGAGTGGGCAATAGGAGAGTTAGCTTCAACAATTGTTAGTGCTATGAGAAATTTAAAAGAAATCGTTCGCTTGGGAATTGTGTTCGTGCTCACGCTCGAAGCACGATTGGTGCTCAAGAAATATCGTCCAAAAATAATTGCGGTGACGGGAAGCGTGGGAAAAACATCGGCAAAAGATGCTGTGTACACAGCGCTTTCAAATTCCTTCTTTGTTCGCCGAAGTGAAAAGAGTTTCAACAGCGACATAGGCGTTCCGCTGACTGTTCTTGGTGTTCGAAACGGTTGGTCGAATATATTTCAGTGGGCGCGCAATCTCATTGACGGCGTGTCTTTGGTTCTTTTGAATACACCGTACCCAAAGTGGCTTGTCGTTGAAATTGGCGCTGATAGGCCAGGGGATATCACACGATCCTTGAGGTGGCTGAAGCCTGATGTTGTGGTTGCAACTCGATTTCCTGATATCTCGGTGCACGTTGAATTTTATGACTCACCTGAAAAGGTCATAGAGGAAGAGCTTGCACCAGTAGGGTGGCTCGAAACGGGAGGTGTGTTTGTGTTCAATGAAGATGATGAGCGCGCTAAGAGCAAAGCAACCGCACCTGGCGTTACGCGAGTCTCGTTTGGATTTGGAAGTGACGCGACACTTCGTTGCAGTAATTTTTCTGTGATGTCAGAGAATGGTATGCCAACTGGTATTGCTATTGAGGTTACGTATAAAAATGAAAAGGTGGCGATTGAACTCCCATCTGTTGCTGGTCGCTCACATGTGTATTCCGTTCTTGCAGGACTTGCTGTTGCGGTGGGAGTAGGCATTTCACTTGCAGACGCTGTAGCGACATTTCAAAAGCACGAAGCCCCAATTGGTCGCATGCGACTTATTCCTGGCATCAAAGGCTCTATGATTATTGATGACACCTATAACTCATCTCCTGCAGCAACTGAAGAGGCGCTGGCGACCCTCTCTGACATTCCTCGCACGGGAAGACGTATTGCAGTTCTTGCTGACATGCTGGAGCTCGGCGCATTTTCAGTCCGCGAACACCATCGCATCGGCACACTCGTGCCACACTCTGCCGATGTACTCGTAACTGTTGGAGTGCGTACCAAGGGACTAGCAGAGGCTGCTCACGAAGCAGGAATGGAGGAGGGTGCAATTATTCCATGCGAAAGAAGCTCTGATGCAACGACTGCAATTATTTCTCTTTTGCAGCCAGGCGATGTGATTTTAGTAAAAGGTTCTCAATCAATGCGTATGGAAAGAGTTGTGAAATCGCTCATGGCAAAGCCAGAACACGCAAAAGACCTTTTGGTGCGTCAAGACGCCGAATGGATTTCTCGCGCATAAATACTATGGACGCAAACGCAGTAGAGCTAAAAGTAGTAGAAGAAATTGCAAGAGAAGCAGGCGCAATTGCTTTGAAATATTTTGGGAAAATAAAAGAGCCTCAAACGAGCATAAAAGAAGACGGTACCCTTCTTACTGTCGCTGACATGGAGGTGAACGAGTTTCTTATGCGAAGACTCCGCGAGACGTTTCCTCAGTTTGAAATTTTAAGTGAAGAGGTAAAAGGAATGCCAACATCAAATTCAATGTGGATTATTGATCCGATTGATGGCACAAAGAATTTTGCTGCAGGGAATTCACTTTTTGGTATTTCAATCGGACTTCTCATGAACGGAGTGTTAGAGCTTGGCATCGTCTACGCTCCTGCAGAAAATAAACTCTATTCCGCAAAGCGGGGATTCGGTGCATTTTTAAATGGAGAAAAGATTTCAGTTTCTTCATGTGACACCCCTCACGGTGCACGTGTGCTTTTGGATAACGGCGCAAGTGAAAAGACACTCCGCATGCACGGTTCAATTCGAGAGGAATGTGTAGCTCTCGACAGTCTTGTTGAATCAAAGATGTCAGCAAGTGTGGAGATATGTCAGGTAGCAGCGGGGGAGGCAGATGTAATGACGCATCGAGGCTTGAATGCGTGGGACATAGCAGGAGGTATGGTTGTTGCGTCAGAAGCAGGCGCGCTTATCACAAATTTTAGTGGAGGTGAGAAAGATATTTTTAAGCAGGGCATTGTAGTTGCCACACCAAAAATTCACGACGCAATCGTAGCCGTAACAAAGAAGATAGAGGCAGACGAACTTGCCCGAGGTTGAGAAAATTTTTTAGTAGGTTATAGGTTTCAGGTTGTAGGTTTTAGGGAGGAGAAAATGCATGGAATAATTAGGAAGTTGAGTAAATCTCTTAGATGCTGTATTTTAACTGTAAGCTAAAAGCTACTAGCTAAAAGCCAATTAAAGGCCCTATCGTCTAACGGTTAGGACACAAGCTTCTCAAGCTTGGAATCGGGGTTCGATTCCCCGTGGGGTCACAGGTAGTTAAAACTGGAGCATGTCTCCAGTTTTTTAGTACCTGCGGGTACCCCACGGGGAATCGAAGGGAGCTTCGGGACCCACATCAGCAGATGTGGGTGAAGCGGGGTGGCTAGGCGGAGGAGGAGCGACGGCGACAACGAACGCTTAGCCGATTCCCCGTAAGGCCGTATATATCAGTGCTATAGTTTCGAATATGAAAAACCCAGAAGAACTTCTAACGCAGAACGCGCACAAACACTATTTCTTCCGAGTAACCCCTATATCAAAAGCCCTGGCTCTTGTGCTTTTTGTTACGTTACCTTTCATCGGATTTTTCTTAGGGCTAAACTATTCTGATCAATCATCAGTACCAGCACTCAAGGGTGCTCAAGAAGAACTGCAGACACCGTCTATGCTGGACTCCGAAAGCGAAGCAACAACTACCGCAACAGGATATATTGTATCAATTGATAAAGATAAAGTGGTTGTTGACTATGTCGATATTCTGTATGACAAAAAAGCTTTAGAAGCATTGATTGCCGATGGCTATTGTGCAAAAGGAGCAACGCAAGAAGAGTGTTTCCCCTCTGTACCAATCTACGATCGAAATGTTAATCCAACTCTAAGGACGTTTAAGATGTCTCCAGATGTTTCTATTTTATCTGACAGGGGAATGGAAACTACAGTAGATAAAGTACTTTTGGCGTTTAAAGTTCCTCCAAGCAAGTTTAGTGTCGACAAGTTTCCTGATAGATATTTTGGTTACCTTTATGAAATTACCTTGAATAGTAAAAATGAGGTTTCAAAAATTGAAGGCATTTTCCGACCTTAGTCGTAAGAAGTTGTAACTAACTCCGTTTCCAACATGGACACTGATACGGCATAAATATAATTATGTGTCTATGTTGACATAGACTTTAATTGGAATACAATGGAATGATTACACATAATCTATTATTTCATGACAGTAAAAATAACTATCAATGGAGACGGTCTCAACTTTGAAGGTGAAACAAATCTCCACAAAGCAGCACAGGTAATTGCTTTTCTTGGTACAGAGCAAGCGGATGCACCCTCTGGCTACGGGAAACAAGACGGCGCACGTCTGTTAGGTATGACTCCTTCTTCAGGGCGCACTCCACGCCAAATCATTAGTCAGTCATTAGCAAAGACTAATCCGCAAAAGATTGCAGCAATAGGGCTGTACTTTAAAGAGCGCGGGCAGGACGTCTTCACACGTTCAGAAATTGCAGAACAGTTCAGACGCGCAGGTGAGCAAATACCTAAAAACGTAGGGCGAGATCTCAAGGAAGCGGTACGTCTTGGTTTAATCTGCGAGAGTGAGGGACAGCGTGACGAATATTATCTGACGAGCGATGCGGAGACAGAAATTGCAGAGACCTTTTCTTCCTCTTCAAACACTTCTGGTGCTCCAAAGACACGCTCCACAAAGCTTAAAGTACGAAAGTCTACGGCAAGTACTCAAGAGCCAACCAACAAATCTCTCAAAGATATGAACTTTACGCCAATCGTAGATGGTTTGCCGAATTATTGGAAAACAAAAAAAGGCGATCGAGTATTGTGGATTCTTAAAGTTGGGAAAAACAACGGGATGGCAAACCTAGATAATAAGGACATTGAGTATGTGGGAAAGAAGTTGGACGATCACATTCCAAGTAGTAACGTGAACTCACTTTCAGAGGTGAACCGCAAACGTGGCTATTTAAGTAGGAATGGAACTGTTTACACTCTACTTGGTCCAGGCATTAACTATCTTGAAGGGTTAAATAAGCAATCCTCCGATGAAAACGAGAGCTGATTATCTTAATTCCCTTACCAGGATGGGAGTTCAGGAGAAGCGTATGGCGCGTAGGGCTTTTATGACCGTCTATATCCACGAGAAGTGCTTTAGAAAAATTCCAACAGTGCTTGAGGTTCAAAAAGATATGGAGGATTCAGGGCTTGGAAGACCGAGTCTGACGAGACTCAGAGAAGCCCTCAAAAAAGACAGGAGAACAATAATGGTGAAGCGCGACCAATGGCGAGTAAAGACAGCAGAAGTAGACGATGAGATCAGCGATCTGTATAAGATATCAAAAGTTGAAAAGCAAACTATTATAAAGACCCCTAAGAGGAATGTGAGCTTGCTTGCAGCACACAAGTTACATCCGAAAGTGGAGTTGGTGTCTGCAGACCAGTTTGCGTCTGGCTACTATAAGGAGGCGGTTCAAAACGCGCTGGTTGAAGTTATACATCAAGTAAAAGTCAGAAGTGGAAATCCCACAGACAACCAAGGTGGCGAGCTTGATGGAGACAAACTAATGCAGCGAGCTTTTGGTGCAGATGTACAACGGCCAATCATTACCTTCAATTCATTGCAGAATTCGCTAGACCGCGCAGAGCAGCGTGGTCTCATGTATTTATACAAAGGAATTGTAGGAATTAGAGATCGCAAGGCTCATTTGAATTTTATTCAGCGTGATCCAGTTAAAGCTTTAGAGTATTTATCATTAGCAAGCCTCTTGTTGCGTCTGTTAGATGAAAATACTCCTTCCACTAAAGAATAAAAACTTCCCATTAGTTAGAGAGTTTTTATTATTCGAATCCCCCTTGCATCCCCCCATTTCTGAGCTATTGTGCCCCTATAGTATTTATATAAAAATTTTTATGGCTATTGAAAAAGGTGTAACTCCGAGTCATTCAGGCCAGATGTTTCAAGGCGTTGAAGTTCCTAAAATCCCTGGATTTAATTCACCTTTCGAAGCGAGTAGAGATGGGCTTCCAGCCGGACTACTTGGTTTCTTAGCTCTTTTGATTATTGCGATGCGTCCACGAAAGCATGACTAAATAAGGGAGGAGCAGTCCTTTAAAGTGTTACAATTTCAACACTTTCATGCCTTCAGAAACTAATCCAATAGAGACCTCTCCGCAAAAGATGGCGGATGTTTCTTTTATAAGACGTCATTTTAAATTGCTGGTGGCAGGTGCGGTAGCGGTAACACTTCTAGTCTCAGTTGGATTGATGTGGCTCTATGTTCCACAACTCCGAAATCTATTTAATTTCCAAAATCATGCGACTGCTTTAAATACAAAAAATACTCTTAAATATTTTCCAAACTTTGGATATGTGAGGGTTGCGCCCGATCCTACTGATGCCCGCTATGTATGGCTTTTTGGTCAAGCAGGAATAATGCGGGTAGACACTGAGTCGCAGGGAATTGAAGACTACACACGTGACATTCCTGGAATCGAAAACAGAACTATAAGTGATGTAGTTCGTGTGGGCGATACACTTTTTGTGGGCTTGCAAGGTGGCTTGGTGCAGTATGACTTGAATACAAAAACAAGTAAGAAATATACAACAGCTGAAGGGCTTGCGAGCAATGGCAATATTACGATAACGCCTGACCCATCTGACAAAGACACACTTTGGATAAGTACGTTTGAAGGTTTAAGTAAGCTTACAATTTCTTCGGGACATATTGAAAATTTCAAAACTGAAATTGGCATACCTGGTTCAGGAGTAGAGCCACGCGTATTTCATGTTGATGACCGATATGTGTGGCTCACGGCGAATGCAAATGCGTATACAACTGGTGGTATTGCGCGACTCGATAAAACAACAGGCATTTGGAAAACATGGGGTTATGCGTTATTTCACTATGGGCAAACCCCATCGAGATTTGATACGTATGGTGCTGCGGCAGATGGTGAGCGCGCCATTGTTGAAGAGGATGGAATTATTTATAGCTACAACGCGCATACAGACGGGTGGGTGCCTATAACTAAGGATAATCCATCCGATCCAGTAAAAAGAGAAATTACCCTCAAGGGCACCACGGCATATTTTTGGTCAGGAACACTTAAAGAGCTCGATATTGATACGGGCACAGAGGATGAGTTGCTTCAGCCTGCCATGTTTATAAATGAGGGAGTCTCTTTTGAAAATTTTTCAAAAGATCTGCTTCGAATCGAATTTGATGAACTGCATAACCGATTGATACTCTACCCAGAAGATGTTTCTCTGAAGAGTGGTATAGGGATAGTACCGCTTGAAAATAAAAAACTTTCCGTCGTGCCATTCAAAGATTTTGAGCATTTTTTCGGATTGTTTAACGTCTCTCTTGCTGACGCGAATGGAAACCATATTCTTTTAAATACTGAAAATGGATTAGTGGATTATGATTGGTCAAAAAATAATGTTCGACAGCTCTTACCGTATAGCGTAAGTGTTGCAAAAATTCTTGGAGATAAAGTAGTCGCATTGAACTTAGCGACCTGTGAATTGTGTAGCGACATACAATCTTTGGTTGCCACCTCTTCTGTTATCTCACTTGCTACAGCGCAAGTAGAATCTTCAGCCACAATTGTGGGGACTACCACTGACGCGTATTACATTGGCGACACTATCAATGATATTTATCTCTTCACATATAACCATACAGAAACAAACAAAGGATATAAATTTGATACTGCTCTGAGAAAAATTATTCCTATCGATTTGAGTTTTCCGCATACGTGGACACCAGAAGATCTGTATTACAGTTCAGGTGATTTTGTGTCGGCAACAAGTACGTCGAGTGCGTATTCTGTTTCTTTTTATCGAAATCAAATAGGAGATGCGATTACTGTTTCTGTGCAAAGTTCAAATGGTGTAAAAAATATAGAAATTCCCGTTGGACCGGAGGAATATCATTACTGGCCGACTAAGTCTGATACGCAAATCACGAATTATATTTTTGACCCATCAAATCAAAATATATTTTGGATTGGTACTGATCGTGGCCTCATTCGTATTAACCTACAATCATTAGCATACCGCTTATTTACTACTAAGGACGGGCTTGTAAGTGATAGCGTCTCTAAAGTTGTCCCAACAAGCAAAATTGTTGCAGTACAGCATCCCGGTGGTGTTTACCTGTATCAATTTTGATGTACCTGCTTCATGAACCTCGACACAAAACTCTTTTTCTATCTTCATAACTTCGCACATAAAACCAAGCTTGCCGACAGGGTTATTTTATTTTTTGGCTCGTACCTGCCGTTTGCGCTCGTTCTTCTATTTCCTCTCTACCTCTTTCTTATTAAAGAGCCAGTTCGGCAGGGGATTATTCTTTGTGTTGGAGCTCTGAGCGCTTCGCTCATTTCACGATTTTTATTTGGAAGCCCCATCAGATTTTTCTATCCTGTGCGAAGGCCGTTTGTTGCACATTCACTAAAGCCCCTCATTAACATACACGCGCCGTCGTTTCCTTCAGGGCACGCGCTTCTTTTCTTTGCGCTTGCAACATTCATTTTTTTCTTTAATCACCCTCTTGGTCTTGGATTTTTCCTCGCAACGCTTTTGATTGTCGCTGCGCGAGTGTCTGCTGGGGTGCACTATCCGTCCGACATGCTCGGAGGATTTCTTATAGGCGTAGCGAGCGGGTACCTAGTATATTTTTATATGCTCCCGCTCCTGTCTTCCGTGTTCTAAATAGGGTAGTGGAAAATATTCATTGACACATCTCTAAAAACAATTCATACTACTTAAGTCATGAACATATCCGCACGAAACATTGTTTCTATCATTTTGGTGAAGCGCGGCCTCCTTTGAGGTTGTGTGCGGAGTTTTAAATTCAAAGCGAAAGATTCCACTAACAGCCTCATTGGAGGCTGTTTTTCTTTTATGCATCACACTATCAAAAATCAAAAAAATAATGTTACAACACGTATGGAATACTCACACGAAAGAAGAGATATGGAATTATCAGATGAAGAGGGAGAGACAAGAACACGCGTTCTTGAAGCTTTGAGAAACTTTGGCGAGAAGACGCTCACATACTCAGGGGAAAAAGTTGGACCTTCAGTTCTTGTTATTGGCGGAACGCATGGGAATGAAATTTTAGGTGTTCTGGTTGCTGATCTTTTGCGAGAGCATTTTGAGAGAGGTGACCTTAGGCTAAACACTGGTGAGGTGAGACTTCTTCTTGGTAATACACGAGCAATTGAAGCGAATGAAAGAGTAGCTGAAGGAGGTGTTGACCTCAATAGAATTTTTACGCCGTCTATTCTTGGAGGTAGGGAAGAGCGTGGATGGGAAGGGCGACGGGCGCGAAACATTGCGGAAGCAATTCGCGCATCTGATATTGTTATTGACCTCCATTCAACCAACAGGCCTGCACCGGCGTTTGTATGTGCTGCAGAAACTCCAGAGCACAGTTCGGTATACAAATGGCTTCCACGCGAATCGGTAGTCTTTGACCCTGAAAGAATTATTTCAGGTGGTGGAGGGTCTATTGATGAGGCTGCTGATGACTTTGGGAAAATTGGAATCTGCTACGAATCAGGGCAGGCAACAGACACTCGAAATGTCATACCAGTTTTTGAAGCTATTCGCGCCATTCTCATTGATCAGGGAATGGTAGAGGGAGTCCTGCCAGAGCCTCCGCAGGCGGGAAGTGAATATACTGCTGTTTCGGCAATACCGTACGAGAGTGGTCGCCCGTTTGTATTTGCAGAAGGGAAAGACCAAGGTTTTGCTCCAGTGAAAGAGGGTGAGTTAATTGGGCACCAAGGCGGAGTGCCAGTGTATTCGGCACTGAATGGCGTTATTCTCTTTCCAAAAAAACCAGAACATCAAGAGATGGCGGGACTTGTGGGATATTTGGCGGTGAAAAGAAATTAACGTTACGCCCACATGTCGGGGTCTTTTTGGCGGTGCCTTCTATTTTTGAATCCGCCTCCACGAATGAGAAGGAGGTGGTGTTGATATTCTGCCCAGGCTGCCGCGAGTACTTTAAAATTTCCACGGTTTGCGGAAGCTATTCGTGTAAACATCTGTCCGCGATGTTTGTCGGCATTTGTTATGCCTTTATCATTTTCCGTGTGGTGTTCCCTTGCTAATCTCTCTACACCGCTCATAAAATTAAAATTTAATGAGCGTTTTTACTTTGCTTATTGAAACAGTGAATCAATGACTACTTTTACATCTGCACCGTCAGCTTTTCCTTGGAGGTCTTTCATGAGAGCACCCATAAATTTACCCGCTTCTTTTTTATCGGTAACCCCAAGCTCCGCTTTCTTACTTTCAGCAATTTTTCGAATTTCGTCCTGACTCATCAGGGTGGGGAGGTACGCATCAAGCATGACGCGCTCAGCTTCTTCTTTTGTGGCGAGCTCAGGGCGATTGCCTTTGGTGAATTGCTCAATTGAATCTTTACGCTTTTTTACTTCACGGCGAATGACGGTGAGCACCTGCTCGTCAGAGAGTTCTTCCGTAGGCATTCTTTTGAGGGCAACAAGTTCATTGGTGCAGGCAGCCATGAGGCCGCGGAGTACTTCAACTTTTAAGGCTTCGCGCGCTTTCATTGCGGCAACCATATCTCCTTTAATTTGCTGTTGGAGTGACATGTTATTTTGTGGAGTTACGTCCTTCTGAGATATGCTCTGCGGCATGCGCAACGAGATACACGAGAGCTAGAACTCCCATTCCGATTGCTTGCCATTTTGCAAAAGTTTTTGCTTGCTCTGGAGTGTAATGCCCGCGAGGATTTTTTGGTGCGTGTTCAGGTGTAGATGAAGACATGAATATTTTTTAAATTTGTAATATTAGTGAGGAATACTATCGTTTGGTTGACCATGAAGCCCTGGGTATGGGTTAAAACGAAAAAAGAAACTTAAGAGTGCTTTACCCCAACTTCGTGTGCCTGCCTTTTGTAGGCCTTCCTTAGTCATATGCCGATTGTAAATCTCTTTCCTGTTATAATCAAACACATGGAGGTACTTCTTATTGTCTTTGTAGTGGTCTTACTCGTGGTAAACGTGGGTGTTCTTTTTGTTGTCTTAGGGCGTGGGAAGGCTGGTGGCACGGGAGAAGGGGTGAGCTTAATAAATGAACGCATTGCCGAGCTTTCTCGAACGCTTGATGCGAGGCTTGATAGAACATCCCAAAACCTCATGCAGTCTGCTCAGCATCAGGCCACTGAAGCAAACCGCATTATTCGAGATGTTACGGAACGCCTCACGAAGCTTGATGAAACAAACAGACAAGTGGTGTCCTTTGCAGATCAGCTCCAAAATCTTCAAAACATTTTAAAGAATCCAAAACAGCGCGGTATTTTAGGTGAGTACTACCTTGAAACGCTCTTAAAGAACGTGCTTCCGCCTGGGCAGTACCAGATGCAGTATCCCTTCAGTAACGGTGAAATTGTGGATGCGGTGGTTTTTGTAAAAGAGAAAATAATTCCTATCGATTCAAAGTTTTCACTCGAAAACTACAACCGCCTCACTGAAACCAACGATCCGTCTGAAAAAGAGCGTCTTGAAAAGCTTTTCGTGAACGATTTGAAACTTCGTATTCAGGAAACTGCAAAATACATTCGCCCGAGCGAAGGCACTATGGATTTTGCATTCATGTTCATTCCGCATGAGGCAATTTATTACGACCTTCTCATCAACAAAATTGGCGCAATCACGGAAGACACTGAAAACCTTATTCAACGGGCGGCAGGGAAGTATAAAGTCATCATCGTTTCTCCTACGTCATTCCTTGCGTATCTACAGACCGTGCTTCAGGGACTCCGTGCCATGCAGATAGAAGAGCAGGCAAAAGACATCGTGCAAAGAGTGGGCGAGCTTGGGAAACATCTAAAAACCTTCGAGGAGTACCACCTGAAGCTTGGCAACGCGCTTGGTACGGTGGTGAACCATTTCAATGCATCAGGAAAGGAGTTTAAGAAGATTGATAAAGATGTGATGCGCATTACTGGTGATGCGCCAGGGCTTGCGTTGCCGGTTCTTGATGCGCCTTCTAAAGAAGAGTGATCACGTTACCAAAAGTCTTTCTTTCAGGTACTATTCTCTGTATCGCTACTCATTACTACATTCCACTTTCCATCAACTAATTTATGTGCGGAATCTTTGCATATACGGGAGATAAAAAAGCAAAACCTATTCTTCTTGAAGGATTAACGTCGCTTGAATATCGTGGTTATGACTCTGCAGGCATCTACATGCCTCTTTTTGGTGTCGTGAAGGCGCCGGGTGCTGTGGCGGAGCTTACGAAGAAGATTACGAAAGATAGCGACGCCAAGAGCGGTATTGCACACTTGAGGTGGGCAACGCACGGCGAGCCAAACGAGCAAAACGCGCACCCTCATGCGGACTGCACAGGAGAGATTTTTGTGGTGCATAACGGTATTGTTGAGAACTTTAAAGAGTTGAAGAAAGGGCTCCTTGAGCGCGGACACACATTCAAATCAGAGACCGATACGGAAATGATTGCGCACTTGGTAGAGGAAGGGCTTACAGCAGATAAATCTTTTGAGGAGTCAGTGGTTGATGCACTCGCAAAAATTACTGGCACCTATGGAGTGGTTTTGGCATACGCAAACGAACCAGAAACAGTGATTGCAGCGCGCATGGGCGCACCGGTGGTCTTGGGTTTAGGAAATGGAGAAAATTTTATTGCATCAGACCCAGGGCCAATACTTCGTCACACGAAGCAAGTGGTGTACCTCTCTGACGGAGACGTTGCCATCATTACGCCAACAACACACCGCGTGCGCACACTTTCAGAGAAGAACGTGCACCGCCCTGCGGAGACAATTGAGTGGAATATGGATGAGGCAACGCGAGGCGGGTACCCGCACTTTATGTTGAAAGAAATAATGGAGGCGCCTGAAGTTATTGAGAATGCATTCCGTGGCCGATTAATACCTGAAACGGGAAGAGTGAAGCTTGGAGGATTAGAGTCAGTAGAAGAGAAGCTCCGCAACATTGACCGCCTCATCATTACTGGCTGTGGCACTGCGTACTACATGGGTCTTGTAGGAGAGTATTTGATAGAAGACATTGCACGCATACCTGTTGAAGTTGAATTCGGTTCAGAATTTCGCTACCGACACCCCATCATTACGAAAGGCACGGCACTCCTCGCCATTTCTCAATCTGGTGAGACTGCCGATACCCTTGAAGCGGTGCGTGAAGCCAAGCGTCATGGTGCGCTCACGCTCGGCGTGGTGAATGCGGTGGGCTCCACCATTGCGCGCGAAACAGATGCGGGCGTGTACAATCATGCGGGTCCCGAGATAGGCGTCGCTTCAACAAAGGCGGTTATTTCGCAGCTCACCATTCTTAACCTGATTTCAGTTTTCCTTGGACGCACCAGAGGAATGAGCGAAAGTGAAGGTAAAGAAATAATACAAGGGTTGCGCGAACTCCCCGAGCTTGCAAAGAAAGTACTTGGAATGTCGGAGGCGATACGGAAAGTTGCAGAGAAGTATAAAGATGCGCGCGACTTTCTGTATATTGGCAGACGCTACAGCTACCCCGTTGCTCTTGAAGGGGCAATCAAAATAAAAGAAATTTCATACGTCCATGCTGAAGGATATGGCGCAGGAGAAATGAAGCATGGCCCTTTGGCGATGATTGATAAAGATTTTCCAACGGTTGCTGTGGTGCCGCAGGATTCCGTCTATGAAAAAACAACATCTAACATCATTGAAATTAAAACTCGCAAAGGGCCAGTGATTGCCATTGCAACAGAAGGGGATACACGCATTGCAGAAATTGCTGACGATGTTTTATACATTCCAAAGACTTTGGAACAGCTTTCGCCAATTCTTTCTATCATTGTCCTCCAGCTCTTTGCGTATCACTTTGCGGCAGAAAAAGGCCTCAATGTTGACCGTCCTCGCAATTTAGCGAAGTCGGTAACAGTTGAGTAGTTGCCAGGTTTCAGGTGTCAGCTTTCAGGAGGGGACAAGCTCAGTTTAAATATTTCCGAGCGAACGATGAGAGAAAGCTCTGCTTCCTGTAGAATAGTATATGGATATAAAATCCCCCTTTGACTCTGATAACGGAGGGATGTATAAGTAGTTCTATGTTAATTAAAGAAAGAAAAAGTGTTCAAACGAGAGATGGACGATTCAGACCAGGTCTTGAGCTTTTCTTAGGAGTTCTCCGTACTCTCAGCAAGGGTATGCGCGAGGATTCTAAGCTTACAGTAAAGCTTCCTAGACGGCACAGGAAGGGCTATTCTGCCGGACCACTCAACAACTCAATATAGTATAAATGTGCATATGCACAGTTATACTATATGGGGTGGAAGGTTAGGCGGATAGGCTTTTAGGTGTGGGGTTTTGAATTTCTGTAAAATTTCGACTTTCAGATTTTAGAGAGAGCGTTACTGACACCTGTAACCTCTAACCTAAAACCTACTCAGGATTGCTTTTTAAGGGTTTTTTGGTAGGATACTTTGATATGAATATCGCGGTTATAAAGACAGGAGGAAAGCAATACCTTGTAAAAGAGGGTTCTTTGATTACAATTGAGAAAATTCAAGACGTCAAGAAGGATGACAAAATCACCTTCGATACAGTGCTTTTCACTGATGATGGAAAGGAAATGACCGTCGGAGCTCCAAACGTATCTGGTGCTAAGGTTACTGGCACGGTTATGGCACTAGGGCGTGCGCCTAAGGTTGTTGTGGTTAAGTACAAAGCAAAGAGCCGTTACTACAAGAAGCGTGGGCACAAACAGCCCAACATGAAAGTAAAGATCGAGACTGTTTAGATATAGCCCGACTGTTCGGTGATTTTTGTGTATGGCTGAAAATGGACGAAAAGAAAGAAAGGGTTTTGGTCAAGGTATTGCGGATGCGTTTTTACTCTGTGAGCTAGAAGAGTTTCATACCCATCGAGGTCAACCCATCGGCCACGAGCTTGCAAGAGGTATTGTGTCGCGGCTCC
>JAZJXK010000003.1:46276-51715 GCA_040390955.1 Patescibacteria group bacterium | reverse complement strand
CCAGCGGAAATGGAGGCGCAGAAAGAAAAATTCATCCAAGGATGCGTTGAAAAAGGGAAAATTCAAAAAGGAAAAGCAGAGGCGCTGTGGAAGCTCATTGAACCGTTTGCTGCATACGGTTTCAACAAAGGGCACGCCGCGTCATACGGAAAAGTTGCGTACCAAACCGCATACATGAAAGCGCACCACCCTGAAGACTACATGGCAGCGCTCCTTTCGGCTGATTCTGGAGATGTTGAGCGCATTGCAGACGACGTTGCTGAGTGCGAAAGAATTGGTATTCGCGTCTTACCGCCCGACATCAATGAATCGTTTGAATCCTTTACGGTGATTGCCGCAGGCATGATTCGCTTCGGTCTTTCAACTATTAAAAACTTTGGTGATGGCGCAGCGCAAGCGGTCATCGAAGAGCGTAAGCGTGGAGGAAAGTTTTCTTCAATCGGCGACGTACTCTCTCGCATCCCTGGTAGCATCATCAATCGCCGTGCACTTGAATCGCTCATTAAGTGCGGGGTTTTTGACCCATTCAGCACACGAGGCGTCTTGATGGGAAATATTGAAAAACTACTCCTCTTTGCAAAAGACGCAGGAGCTACATCCGAAGGACAAGACTCACTCTTTGGTGCAATGCCAAAGAGCAGCACGATCGTGCTTGATCCGGCGCCCCCACTCTCACCGCTTGAGATGCTCAATTCCGAAAAGGAACTCCTCGGTATTTACGTTTCTGGACACCCTCTTGATCAATTCAAAGAGGTTCTTGAAAAATATCCGCACTCAATACGAAATGCTCGCGCTGAAGAGCGTAGTGGCTATCCGCTTGTTGTTGGCGGGGTCATTGACAGCATCAAAGCAATTCTTACAAAAAAAGGTGACCGCATGGGGTTCATTACTATTTCTGACCGAGACGGTTTTATAGAAACAGTGGCATTTCCTGAAGTATTTAAGGCAAGCAAAGATGCGCTCATTGAAGGCAAGTGCGTACTCCTCAAAGGAAAGCTTTCGAAACGTAATGGCGAACCATCAATACTTATAGAGAAAGTGAAAGCGCTGAGTTAGGGTTTAGTGTTTAGTGGCTGGCGTTTAGGGAAATTAAGCTTCTCTAAACCCTAAACACTGACCCCTAACCCCTGCTACCAATTGTGCTATATTTTCAAAATGACTGAGGAACTTGAACACAAACGTCACACCCTCGCCCACCTCCTTGCAGCGGCTGTTATGAAGATGTGGCCAGACACTAAACGCACTATTGGTCCTGCAATAGACGATGGCTTTTATTTTGACTTTGAATTCGCAAGCCCTATTTCGGAAAAGGATTTGCCAAAGATTGAAAAAGAAATGCGAAAGCTCCTGCCAAGCTGGAAATCCTTTGAGCGCTCTCTACTTTCACGAGATGAGGCCAAGGCAGAGTACCCAGGCAACCCCTACAAGCACGAGCTCATAGATGAATTCACTCAAAATGGCGAGAAGGTCACGTTCTACAAATCAGGACACTACTCAGACCTTTGCCGTGGCGGACACGCAGAAAACCCGAGCACAGAGATTGCGCCGGATTCTTTTAAACTTGACCGCATCGCTGGCGCATACTGGCGCGGGGATGAAAAGAATCCGATGCTCACACGCATCTACGCCCTTGCGTTTGATACCAAGGAAGAACTTGATGCGCATATAGCAAAGCGTGAGGAAGCAAAAAAACGTGATCACCGCAAAATTGCCCGCGAACAACATCTCCTCGTTTTTTCAGATTTGGTGGGTTCAGGCATGCCGCTCTTTACCCCAAAAGGAAACATTGTCCGCTCTGAAATAATTCGCCTCTCACGCGAACTCAACACCGAACTTGGTTTTGGCGAAGTACATACTCCAAACGTAAACAAAGGGGAGCTTTTCAAAATTTCAGGCCACTACGACAAGTACAAAGAAGACATGCTTGAAGTGTCGTCTCAATACGTTGAGGATGAGATGTTCCTGAAGCCCATGAACTGCCCTCAGCACACGCAGATTTATGCATCAGAGCCACGAAGCTACCGCGATTTGCCAGTGCGTTTCAGTGACTTTGCGGTCCTCTATCGCGACGAGCGTCCTGGCGAACTCTCAGGGCTCACTCGCCTTCGCTCATTCTCACAGGATGATGGACATATTTTCTGCAGAGAAGATCAGGTTGAGGAAGAAATTTCAAACGTCTTAAATGCCATTCAAAAAATCCTTAAAATTTACAAAATAGATTATTGGATGCGTCTGTCGCTTCGCGATCCAAACAAAAAAGAAAAATACCTCGGCTCTGATGAAGTATGGGAAAAATCAGAACCGATTATGCGTGCGCTCCTACAAAAAAAGAACATCGACTTTAAAGAAGCTGTGGGCGACGCAGCATTTTATGGACCAAAAATAGACATCATGGCGGTTGATGCCATTGGACGTGAGTGGCAAATTTCAACGATTCAACTCGACTTCAACATGCCAGGGAGATTCAAGCTCGCGTATGCAGACAAGGATGGCACTGAAAAGACCCCTGTTATGATTCACCGCGCACTCATTGGCTCTCCTGATAGATTCATGGGAGTGCTTATTGAACACTACGCTGGCGCCTTTCCGCTATGGCTTGCACCAGTGCAGGTAAAAATACTTCCTGTGTCTGAAAAGCATGTTGAGTATGGACGAAGCGTACTTACTGCACTGAAAGATGCGGGTGTACGAGTAGAAATTGATGATGCGGATGAATCACTTGGTAAAAAAATACGCAATTCTAAAATGGAAAAAATCCCCTACCTTTTCGTGGTAGGAGATAAAGAAATAGAAAGTGGCACTGTATCAGTTGAAACACGCGTAGGCTCTGAAGGCGCTATCGCGATTCACGATATCGTCACACGACTCAAAGTAGAAATCGCCGACCGCTCATAACGTACCGTATCCTTCTGTGCAAAACCCGGGGTTTGCACAATATGGAGACTTCGCAGATTAAAATTTTAAATGATTGCCAGTAGCGCGAAAGAATTCGTTTCGTGCCTCCTGCTTATCAGTGGGAGAAAGACGATCGAATGCAGCTTGCACTTCATCATTACATTAGTTGCGTGTCCAACCATTGCCGAAGCAACTAGGTCTAAAAACTCTTGAACTGATTGTTTTAATCCCTCTGGTCCGCGATTTGCCATTATGTTTTTTATTTAACTGGAGTCGTCCAGCCCTGAATAAGACCTGGAAGCCACTGGTGGAGCATGCTTTGGAAAGCTGCGGGAAGTTTTGCAAATGCACGAGAAACTGCATCAGGATCTCCTCCATCAAAGGCACGGCGGACTGAATCAATTGCACCCGCTAAATCCATCTGCTCTTGATTAGTAATTTGTTCCATATCTTTTTGTATATTTTTAACCTACAACCTCAAACGCCTGAGCAAGTGCGAGTTTTACTCCAGTGAATGGCGACGTATAGACGGTATCAAGTGAATGCGTAAAGACATTCACCAGGTGTGCAAGTTTTTCATCTGAGAGGTTTGTAGCTTTTTCAGCAAGTACTGCGTCTGAGCTTGGACGATTATCTTTACGGGCACGGAAGAGCGCATCCAAGACGGTTGCAGTTGATGTCATGAGAGCAGTCGGGCTCACTTTGTCATGTTCAAGCGAGCGGATAATTCCGAACGCGCTGTTTCTGTCTCCCGAAATCACTGCACCTGCAAAGGTAGCGGCAACGGCAACATCTACAGGAGATGTTACTTTTATTTCTTCTACAGATTCTTCTCTAGGTGCGAATGCTGCAGCAGTTGGAATGCGCACCGCTGCACCTTGATTTGTTGCAAGCTCGTTGAATCTATCAGCATTCAGCATGACCCAGCCATTTTCACGAGGAATGGTGCGAACCGCTTCATTTAAGATGTCGCCAAATACACGGAGTGCCTCTGCTCTATCGGCTGAAAATGCTGCTGCGAGCGTCACTGCTTCTGGAGACATTAAGACTCCTGCAGCATGTGCGCGCGATTCAATGACATCAGCAATATTAGGAATACCGTCAACTGAGGGCGCTTGAGGGCGCGAAGGTACTGCTGGGGCACTCTCTACCTGCACTGGCGTTGCGACGCGCACTACCGGCGGAGTTATTACACTCGCCTGATACTGCTGCTCAGCGTCTCTCTGCTCGGCAACATCAGGGGTAGGATATGGAGCGCCATACACATGCTCACGTTCCTGTTCGTGCTGCTCCCAAGTATTCACCTGATCTGTAGAGGTGCGACGCGTCAGTGTCCCCGCATATCCTGCAATAAATCTGATGCCGTCTTTCCCTGCAACATAGTACGCAATGAAGGCACTTAAGAGACCAATTGAAAGCCAGAAGAGAATAGTGAGCGCAGGACCTGCAGCAAATCCAGTGTATGGAATTTGAGAGAGCGAAACGAATGCGAGAGGTTGATTGCCTGGCTGTTTAAAGAAGACTACGTTTGGTGGATTCAATCCCCCGCCGCAGTTTCCACTGCATCCAGTAGTGCCTGGTGTTACCGTCACTGATTTCTGACACGACACAGTGCCACCAGGACCTTTGAAGGTTCCCACGTACGTGGTGTCAGATGGAGGAAACATATCAATGGAGCCCGAAGAGACTGGACTCACTCCGCCAATACCTCCCGTTATGGATCCTTCTGTTGCATTCGTTGATGTCCAAGAAATAGTAATACTCTGTCCGGTTTTTATGGAATTCGACGACACTGAAATTGTACATGCGGGACCTGAGACGGTTGTCGTGGTCACCGTTGTCTGACAAGTAGCTGTCGCGCCGAATGCACTCGTCACGGTCATTGTGTAGGTTGTGGTACTTGGTACTGAGACTGCAGTGGAACCTGCAATGATTGGTGTCACTGCGCCAACTGAGTGGTCAATGGAAGCGGTTACAGCGTTCGTAGTCGTCCATGAAAGTGCGGTAGCATCCCCCGGAGCGACTGTTGATGGTGTTCCATTGAGCGTACACGTGGGCGCTGCGGGTGTCGTCACGACAACAGTTTGCTGACATGTAACCGAACCGCCAGCTCCTGTTGCAGTGAGTGAATATGTTTTAGAGACAGTAGGCGAAACACTTGTAGAGCCATTTGCGGTAACTGATCCAATTCCCTGCGTAATAACAATGGATGTTGCGTGTGTTGTCGTCCATGACAGTGTTGATGAGCCGCCTGGAGCGATAGTGGTAGGAGCAGCATCAAGAGTACAGGTTGGTGCTGGATTTGGAGTAACTGTGACGGTTACCCCACAAAGCACCGAACCACCAGGACCTGTTGCCGTCATACTGTAGGTATGCGTTCCTACACCGAGCGCTGGAACGAAGTTGAAAGAACCTGAAAGTGCCTGAGGTGAAGGGATCGTTGGCGACGCTGTCGTCGGAACAATGGTCACCGCTGTTGCGTTAGTACTCGTCCAACTAATTTGATTTTTTGAAAGATCGAGCGAACATACCGGTGTTGCTGGA
>JAZJXK010000003.1:40000-46266 GCA_040390955.1 Patescibacteria group bacterium | reverse complement strand
AACCGTAATAGTTTTCTGACACGTCACCGTGCCACCAGCTCCTGTTGCGGTAAGTGTGTACGTTGTAGTGCCTGATGGATGCACTGAACTTGAGCCACTGGTACCAACCGCACCAATTCCCGGAGCAATACTTACAGCAGTTGCATTTGCCGTCGTCCACGAAAGAGTCGTTGAATTTCCGGAAAGAATAGTCGAAGCCGACGCGGTCAAGCTACATGATGGCGGAGGAGGAAGACTTGAAACCGTAATAGTTTTCTGACACGTCACCGTGCCGCCAGCTCCTGTTGCCGTGAGTGTGTATGTTTTTGTTGCAGAAGGCGAAACGCTTGTTGAACCATTCGCAGTAGAGAGCGAGCCGACACCTTGGTCTATTGAGAATGAGGTTGCGTTTGATGTCGTTGAAGAACCGCCTGGAGTAATCGTTCCAGGATTTGCATCGAGCGTACAGGAAGGCGCAGAAGGAGGAGTATCTATGTGAATAGTTGCCTGGCAGATGATTGAGCCACCAGGACCCGTTGCCTGAAGTGTATACGAATGAACCCCTGCAGAAAGAACTGATGGAAATGTATACGCACCGTTAAGACCGGGCGACGGAACTACCGGCGACGCTGTTGTTGGCACAAGCGTAAGCGACGTCGCGTTTGATGTCGTCCATGAAATTGCGCTTGGGGCGAGGTTCAGCGTACACACCGGTCTTGGCTGAGGTGTGACCACTATACTTTCCTGACACGTCACCGAACCGCCAGGACCTGTAGCAACGAGTGTGTATGTTTTTGAAGATGTTGGTGAAACTGTAGTCGAGCCCGATGCGCTCACACCACCAATACCTTGATCAATTGAAACTGATGTTGTGTTTGTTGTGCTCCAAGAAAGCGTGGAAGAATCTCCCGCCATAATTGAATGCGCGGATGCAGTGAGTGAACAGGTAGGCGCTGGTGGAGGCATAATAGTAACCGTGACACCACAAAGCACCGAGCCACCCGGACCCGTTGCCGTCAAATTGTATGTATGTGTTCCAGTTCCAAGCGCCGGAGTGAATGTGTATGAACCACTTGTTGCTTGAGGTGATGGAATTGCAGGTGACGCCGTGAGTGGAGTGATGGTAACGAATGTTGCGTTTTGTGTCGTCCAAATAATTTGATTCTTTGAAAGATCTAGAGAACACAGTGGTGTTGGCGGCTGCACAACAGTAATGGTTGTTTGACACGTCACCGTGCCACCAGCACCTGTAGCCGTTAATGTATAGGTGGTATTTGAAGACGGACTCACACTCGCCCCACCATTCTTATTCACCGCACCAATACCCTGATCAATTGAAATGGAGTTTGCGTGGTGCACACTCCACGTAAGTGTCGCGGATTGCCCCGAAGTGAGGGTGTCTGGAGATGCATCAAATGCACAATCAGGAGAAATGGGACCACCGCCTCCCCCACCGCCATCAACATTCGGCGGTTGGAAATCAAAGAAAGAAAACCAAAAAAAGTCGTATGTGTCACACCCACTGCAACCACCTGCTGCCTCTGCAGTAATTGAAGCTGGGTGAATGGCAACGTTTGCGGCATCCATTGAAACCCATGCACCCAGAGCTCCGACGAAAAGAATCGCGAAGACAAAGGCTGCTTTTTTGATGAAGTGAGTTTTTTTCATAAAATATATTTTAATAAATTTTTATTGAATATTAAGAATGCGTCGGTATTGCCTCCTCAAAGGAGAAATCCGCCTGTACCACATAGCGCTTTGTCTTCTGCTTGCCGAATGAATCGCACGTCACCAGCGTAAGCGTTCGCGCACCAGCACCGAGCTCTATCTCAGCATCTCCCGCGTCAACATATGCAATTGATGTCACCGTGTAGTGATAGTTTACTGTTGCGGATGAAACAATCACATCATCCCCTGTTCTAACATTTTGAAGACTGTTAAATGCTTTGAATGCTTGATTATGCACTACCGGCAAATAACTTTGATGTCCAAAAATGAACATGCGCGCATTCTCTCCAAGAAGCGCTGAATCAGGGTAACGAACCGCGCCCTTCAGAAGCGCTGTGTCGAGCGCACTCACCGCAGTACTCTTTGGATTGTTTATTGGAGTATCAATGCCGACTTTCGGAATCGTAATCCGAATTGGCATATCAGGCGATACAGGCGTCGACGGCACAGGAGTCACATTCGATACACTAGTAGCATGGAGTGGCTCTGACGCACCTAAGGTAACGGTGGCGGCCTCAGCTACATGCGATGTATCGGTTGAGGTTGGCGACTCAGGCACAAAATCTATTGCAAAAAGAAACACAGAGACGGCAAAAAATACTACAAGAAACACCACAATAAATTCCCATGGGCGAAGTCCTGTTCGTTTGAAGGTTGATGCTTTAAGCGTAGTATTCATATTTCAAAATCTGCAACGATACTACTTCATCAAATCGGGGAAATCGCCCGCGCCTCCAGTTTTTGGCTCAGCTGAATTTGTTATTCCCTCTTTCAGGAAACCAAAAATTACTTGCGGAGTGCCATCAGGCTTAGTGAGCGAAGCAAGACCGTCTGGGTATGCTGCGCCAGGACCCTGGTAGACATTGCTACTGTAGAAATGGAGCCATCCGCCAAGCTCTTTCAATTGTGCGTCATTTAAGACATCCCCAAAAGCTGCTTTGAGTGCGGCAAATTTCTCTGCCTCAGTGCGTCCTGTTATAAATCCTTCAGGAATTTTTGAGAGAAATACTTTTTCAAGAGCTTTTTGAGCAGCTTCATTCCCTTCTCCTTGCGGAAGAATATCGTTACCAATCAAAAAGATTTGGTTGTTGACTATTTCAACAAGCGTACGGCCACGCTCTTCTGGCTGCAAAATACCATCACCGTTTGTATCAGTCCCTATAAAAAGCTTGTCAGGAGCTCCGTTGTGATTCGTATCTACTGGGAAAAGTGGAATCGGGTCTTTTGGAGATATGACGCTGATATCCGCACTGCGGCCTGACCCAGTCATGCGGAGTGTTTCGTCAGTTCCTGTGACCAAACCCTGAAACTGCGCTTCGGTAGTAACAAGTGTTTCTTTACCGTTTACCTCAATGAATGGATGCGAGAATTCTCCTGTCTTCAAATTCAAACAAAGAAATTCGGGTTTTCCAGTGAGGGTACTTTGAAAGTGCAAGTACACGAACGGGTGCTGAATGATGGACTGATAGTTCGCAGGAATAATACCGTCTTTCACGGCAGCAAGAAGATACCGCTCTGCTTCCAAAACTCCTTCGCCTTTGTAGTCAACTATTAAAAGGTCAGTTGCCTTTTCTTGTAGACCACACTGTGAGCAATCAGCTGCAATAAAACCTCTTTGCAAAGACCAGTGAATATTATTAGCAACATGAACAGGGGGAGGAAGTGTTTTTTCCGGAACAGGAGGAGGAAGTGGAGGTGTTTCAGGAATAATCTTGTCATCAAAAAATGCGAAGTTGAAACATTTTTCCTTACCGTCTGCCGTACCTTCCGGTACATCAATAGTGATGACGCGATGTACACCTTGACTGTCAATGTATGGAAAAGAAAATTCCTCAGCGCGATATACCACTGGAGCAGCGCTCGCGGCGCGCATATCTCGAGAAGTGTCTATCATGACTTTTTCAGCGCCAACACCAAGAACTTGTTCAGTGCCCTTCACGCGATACACCATCGCCTCCCAGACACGCTTCGTAAATTCAATAAATTGTGGGCTTTTATTATTCGCCTGTGCAGTAGCCGCCGCGATAAATTCGTCTCGCGCCTCAGGGTTCATACCTCCTTTAATCAATCCATCAGCTGCTTCAGCAATTGATTTTGGAGTAAACGCTTCAACACGACTGCCAGCATTCGGAGCTGTAGCGAGACGTGTAATCAAATGTGTTGTTGGTTCTGCAGCTTCTGCGGAACCTCCCGTGCCAACAGCTTCGTTTAATACCGCAAGACCGGAGCCAACCTTATGAGCAACATCATGAACAAGTCCACGCACTGACGTAAGAAAACGTGCATAATCACCTGTACCATTTGCAAGATGTTCAGCAGCACGGTCACCAAAAGCCTTCGCGAGCCTATCGTGCATCATGTGATCAAAAGTGCCAGAAGCAATTTGCCCAAGGGAATGATGCAAAACACTGTACATACCTACAGAGGTTGCAAGACCTGCCCCCCAACGAGCCGAAAAGCGCCACACCTTAGAGCGACCTCGCTCTGCAAGTAATGCGGCATTTTCTTTAACGAACTGCTCATACGTTTTTCCTGCAGCTATTGCTTCAGCCTCCTTCTCATGAATTTGTGCAGATACTCTTTTACTTTCCGTTCCTATTGCCTTCTTGTGACGAAGTGCCTGGGAAACCCCAATACCAGGAATCATAGAAAGTACGGCGTTATAGCCTCCAGTAACAGCAACGGTAACCCCTGCGCCAGCAAGTCCTAAAACCTTCGCAGCAAGCAAATTAATGTGCTGACCTGAAGCTTTATCAGCCTCCATATTCGTAATTCTCTTGGCTACCTCTGATCCTGAAGTAGTAAAAATAAATTGTCGATACTGCATGAAGACCTCTTGATAATTCTTGAGCGCAACATTAAATGCTTCCTGATTTTCAGGTGCAATATAACGACCCCCTACTTTACTGAAAGTCTGGGGAATTTTAAGAAAAGCGGTGCGCGCCTCCTTTACTCGTGCAGCAAATGCTTTGTTGATTTCCTTAAACTCTGCAATCGCCTGTGCTCTTGCTTGTTCTTCAGGAGTTTGTTCGCGAACGATTTTATTCTTTCTTACCAAGCCAACCAAACGCTCCTTTATTGAAGGTTTGGGAGAAATTTGTTCTAACGTAGGGGCGTCAACTGACATATTTTTATAGAAAATTCCGCTTTGGAATATAGTAACACCCTATCACGTAAAATGGCTTTGTCAAGACTTACTCATTCAGCTGTCTTTCTGGGTGCAGAGTAACGCAAACACTATGAGTAATAGATGATGCTTGACAATACCAAACTAATATGATATACATCTTGGAATGGAAAACGATTCAAAAAAGACCTCTTCTCGCCTCGGCGATGCTGCAGTGCGCGCATTAGCAATATTTGGATTCCTCGCAATTATTATTGTTGGCATGTGGGGCAGCGTTCAAGTTGCTCGTAATGTTCCCGGAGCCTTCTCATCGGTTGCAGCTGCAATTGTGAGCTTCACCTCGATATTCGTTCCTGCAGGAGAAACCATTACCGTGTCTGCGCCGTCGCTCACCGTGAATGCAAATGAACCTTTTGTTCTTTCGTGGACACACGCAAAGAAGAGTGTTGAGGGTTCTTACACCTTCCGTTACAACTGCGCAGATGGCGTCTACTTCAATTCTCCAACAGTATCAGGCAGCGAAACAGCTGTGTACTGCAATGTACCGTTCAACTTTTTGAATTCAAATAACCAAATTACTCTTACACCAGTTTCAACAACAAACCGCTTTGTAGACGTACAAGTATTTGTTGATTTCACTCCAAACGGAGCAAATCGCCCTACCGTTACGGGACAAACAGCACTCACCGTCGTGAATAGCGCAAACACAACGAGTCCAGGCACACTTTCACCCGCAACAACCCCAACCACTAAAACTCCAGTCACCACAAACCCAGTGACCACTACACCTCGCCCAGTAACTGCAGGTCCTGAACAAACACATACATATCCAGTAAACGGCAGTGGCGTCTCTGACCCTAATGGATACGTTGACCTCACCGCGCAGATTATTGAAGTTGGTGTCGTTGATAAGACAACTGGCGCATTCACCGCAAGTTCAACACCAAGCCGTACAAACAACCGCATTGCAGTACGTTTTTCTGTCCAAAATATTGGCACCAAAACGTCTCCAGAATTTGATTTCAACGCAGTTCTCCCTACGCTTCCGTCAAATATCTTTTCTGCACCATTCCAGCAAGCACTCGCTCCTGGCGACCGTATTGAATTCACCGTTGGATTCGACAGCTTTAACCCTGATACACCAAACGGCGTCTTCACGGTAAACGTTGACCCTACAGGCCGCATTAACGAGCGCAATAAAGACAACAACATCGTTCACTACACAATCACGACGTTAAAATAATCCTATGGAAGTTTGGCGGCCACGTCCTACACATGAAGGCACGGAGGAGCATCAAAGTGCTGTCTCTCGCTTTCGCCTTTCCCTCATTCTAGTTACGCTTCTGGCAGCAATGGGCGCTGTAGCGCTCAAAGGTCAGGACGGAGCAGGAAGCAAGATGAATAGCGCCTACGCAGAAACCAACAAATAAAA
>JAZJXK010000003.1:39337-39990 GCA_040390955.1 Patescibacteria group bacterium | reverse complement strand
CACATCAGTAAAAAAACAAAACTATGCCATTTGATTTTGAATCATCATCCTCACCCAAGCACGGAGAAACTTTCTCAGAAAGAGTTCTTCGAGTATTGGATTTGAGAAAAATATGGCTGGGAATAGATCTTGAAAATTCAGAACGAGTAGGCGCGTTCCAAAAATTCTTTGGGGCATTAAATAGCCTCAACAGAGATGAGGAAGAAGCATTTTTGCGTGCTATTCGAAAAGGCAATGAGGCAGCGATTGAGGAGAGACGAAGAAAAGATAAGGTGCGATTGGCAAAAAGGTACGCGGAGAAAAAGAAGTAAGGTCATTCAAGAAATGTAATAAATACGTATTGTTTGACCAACACTACTCACCCTGCTACCTTAAGCCGAACACGCACCTATGTCCGTTGAAATTACCCCACAGAACCGCGATCCTGACGTTGAAGAAGTTTTGAGATATCGTTCAATATGGCTTGCAACTCCAGGTAGGGCTCTAACTAGAAAAAGCGCATTTGAAGCATTCTTCGGAAGATTAATGCAATTAGAAGCGCGTGGAAAAATGGAAGAATTTTTGACGAGGGCAGGATATGCATCTACCAGAACGCTACGCACTAAGTCAGTGCGTACCAGCGCCGAACGAAGCGAGACCTCAAAAGCTATGTG
>JAZJXK010000003.1:13129-39327 GCA_040390955.1 Patescibacteria group bacterium | reverse complement strand
GCTCAGCAAAAATAAAAAACTCTCTGCGCGCGCAGAGAGTTTTTTATTACTAACACCTAAAACCTGCTCTCTAAATATCCAAATTCGCGGCTTTAGCGTTTGACTGAATGAAGCTCTTTCGAGCCGGTACATCGGTACCCATGAGAATATCAAACACTCTGTCAGCATCTTGCGCGTCTTCAATGTTTACCTGCTTCAATACACGACGGGTAGGATCCATAGTTGTCTCCCAGAGTTCCTCTGGGTTCATTTCTCCAAGTCCTTTGTACCTTTGAATAGACGGCTTCGCCTGTTTCTTTACTGATTTCTCTTCTGCTTCCGCTACAGTGTCCTCTTCTGCATCAGTTTCCTCAAGAGATTCTTCAGTGTTAAATTCTTCACTCTTAATACCACGCTCTTTCAAGAGCTTTTCAAGTTCCGGCTCATCCTGCAAATAAAATACTTCCTTGCCGAATTTCGCTTTGAAGAGCGGTGGCTGTGCAATATACAAGAACCCGCCATCAATAACTCCACGGAAATAGCGATAGAAGAGAGTAAGTAAAAGCGTGCGAATGTGCGCACCGTCTACGTCGGCATCGGTTGCAATGATTATTTTGTGGTAACGGAGTTTTGTAATATCAAACAAATCACCTATGGCGGTACCCATGGCAATAACCAAGTTTTTGATTTCATTCGACGCAAGCATCTTATCGAGGCGTGCGCGCTCAACATTCAAAATCTTTCCTCGAAGCGGAAGGATGGCCTGTGTGCGCCTGTCGCGCCCCTGCTTTGACGAACCACCTGCGGAATCTCCCTCGACGATGAATATTTCAGATTCCCATGCATTCTTTGTTTGACAGTCTGCAAGCTTACCGGGCAAGGTCATGCCATCCAAGGCACCCTTACGAAGCACCGAATCTTTTGCAGCCTTTGCAGCTTTACGTGCCTTAAGTGCCAAAAGCACCTTACCGATGATTGAGCGTGCTTCATCGGGATGCTCTTCAAGGAACA
The DNA here is from genome assembly GCA_040390955.1 of Patescibacteria group bacterium. Lineage (GTDB taxonomy): Bacteria > Patescibacteriota > Minisyncoccia > Phycocordibacterales > Phycocordibacteraceae > Phycocordibacter. Next base: position 38,337 of record JAZJXK010000003.1, on the reverse strand, counting down.
TGTTGAATCCCTCGCTGAAAGCAGTCTCAACTGCACCGCGCGCCTCAACGGATCCTAGTTTTCCTTTCGTTTGCCCTTCAAATTGAATCTCGCGGAGCTTTACTGAAATAATTGCAGTTAAACCTTCAAGTACGTCTTCTCCCGTAAAATTTTCATCTGCCTCTTTAACGATATTGTTTTTGCGCGCGTACGTGTTGAGCGTGCGGGTCAGTGCAGTTTTGAACCCAGTAACATGTGTTCCTCCTTCCGCGTTGTACGTGTTGTTGGCAAAGGCAGTAATACGCGCAGAAATATCATCCACATACTGAAGTGCTACTTCAACCTGCACATCATCAACTTCTTTTTCAACGTAAAAGACACTGCTATGCACTGGCTTTTGAAAACGATTGTTGAAAGTGACAAGCGACTTCAATCCACCCTCGAAATAGAATGTCTGCGACGGCACAAGGAGTCCCAAATCACGGAAATAGCGCACATCAGCCAAATCAATTTTGCCGGGGTATTCACGTGCATCAATAATGCTAATGCGCACCCCTTTCACCAGGTACGCTTGCTGACGGAGGTGCTGCACAATTTTATTGAAATCGTATTCAATGACGGGAAAAATTTGTGAATCTGCATCAAACGTAATGACACTACCGCGCCAATCTGATGCGCCAACCTTCTTTACTCTTGCGCGCGCCTTTCCACGGTCATACTCCTGAAGGTAGTAGCCACCATCACGATGAATCTCTGCTTTTGTATATGTTGAAAGCGCATTCACTACTGATACACCGACACCGTGCAAACCTCCCGACACCTTGTAGCCATCACCACCAAATTTACCTCCCGCATGGAGCGTAGTCATAATTGTTTCAAGCGCTGATACTTTTGTCTGCTTGTGAATGTCGACAGGAATACCGCGGCCATTGTCAGCGTTACGAATTCTATTATTTGGAAGAAGGGTCACCTCAATATCATCAGCGTGATCACCCATCGCTTCGTCGCGTGAGTTGTCAAACACTTCCCAAATAAGATGATGGAGTCCGTCCAAGCCGGTTGTACCGATGTACATGCCAGGGCGCTTGCGCACCGGCTCCAAACCTTCAAGAACAGTGATTGATTCTGCGCTGTATCCGCCTGATTTTTTTGCTTCTTTCTTAGGAGTTTTTGCCATTGGATTTAAAGAAAAATAGCCCTAGAGCCTAGCTCAATTGTACCATATTCTGGAGGCCTTTTCCTTCAATTTTAAGCCCTAAATCCCCCAATTTGCGCCTATATCTGACCTGTACTGCATTTCCTCAAACTGAAGCGATTTTACGCCCTCATACGCGTTCATTTTTGCCTCTTCTGGGGTCGTTCCAAGAGCGCTGACACCAAGCACTCGCCCACCCGCTGTTACCACTGTTTCACCTTTCTTTTCAGTGCCTGCATAAAACACAACCGTGGAAGGATCGGCAACTGCATCCAAACCCTTAATCGGAAATCCGCTCGTATACTTTCCTGGGTATCCACCGGAGGCAAGTGCAACCGTGCACACATATGAATTACTCCATCGAATCTCTCGCTCTTTTAATTTCCCTTCCACACAGTCGAGCATGATGTCAAGAAGATCTGTTTCCAAAATGCGCATGAATGATTGCGCTTCAGGATCGCCAAACCTCGCATTAAATTCAATAACGCGAATGCCGCCTTTAGTCACCATGAGTCCTGGATAGAGCACGCCTTTGAAAGGAGCGCCTTCTTCTGCCATACCCTTCATCACCGGAAGCACTATTTTTTCCTCAACTTCTTTTAGAAAACCATCGGGCACAGCAACAGGGGCTATTGCGCCCATGCCACCAGTGTTCGCGCCCATGTTCCCATCGAGTGCTCGTTTGTGATCGCGGGCAACTGGAAAAAGTTTTGCAACCTCCCCGTCGCAAAATGCATGCACCGAGACTTCAGGGCCTTCTAAAAATTCTTCAAAGACAACTGTTTTCCCTGAATCACCAAATGCTTCATCCACCATAAATGAGCGAAGTGTTTTTTCTGCCTCTTCAAACGTTTCTGCAATTACCACTCCTTTTCCTAAGGCAAGCCCATCAGCTTTAATAACTAGTGGCAATGGCTGCGCCTTTGCGTAGAGCAATGCTTCGTCGAAAGAAGAGAACGACGCAAACGAAGCGGTTGGAATATTGTGACGCTTCATAAAATCTTTTGAAAATGCCTTCGACCACTCCAATCGTGCCGCCGCTTGCGTGGGACCGAACGCCAAAATGCCTGCGGAGGCTAGCGAATCAACAATACCTCCCGCAAGAGGATCATCGGGACCAATGACTGCAAGTCCGATGGCATTTTCTTTACAAAATTTTGCAACTGCTTTGTGGTCTTCAATATTCAAAGACACATTTTCACCAACAAGCGCGGTGCCTGCATTTCCTGGAGCAATAAAAACTTTTGTACACCGAGGAGACTTCGCAATTTTCCAGGCGAGCGCATGTTCCCTACCTCCGGAGCCAATGACAAGAACGTTCATACAGACACTATACTAAGAGTCTTTGCGAAGTGCGACTTCCATTTGCGGGAAAGGAATTTCTATATTTTCAGCTTCTAATACTTCTTTAATTTTCTCAACCACCATAAAGAGCGTCGCACGTTCTTTATCGGCATTATCAACCCACACACGCGCAAGCATGTTAACGGAAGAGTCACCAAACCCCGCAGCAACAACCGTCGGTGGCAAATCCTTCCGTACCCCTTTAATTTCAGCGAGCGCTGCAACTAAAACTTCTCGAACATGCGGAATTGACTCTCTATACGCGATACCAAAAGGCACTACAATGCGAAGCTCGCCGTGGGCTGAATGATTAATCAACACTTCATTTGCAATCTTTTGATTTGGAATCACTACGAACGTGTTATCGAGCGTGCGAATACGAGTGGTGCGCATGGTGATTTTCTGTACTCTGCCGTACATACTGCCAACCGTAATCCACTGCCCGATTTTGAATGGTTTGTCGACGTAAATAAGAACACCCGACATGATGTTTGCAAGAGTGTCTTGCGCAGCAAATCCAATAGCAATACCAACAATTCCGAGGCCTGCAACAGTTGCCGTGAGGTTAATGCCAATTTGTCCTGCTGCTATAACCGTAGCAATAACAAACAAAACTCCTCGGTAGATAGTGTTGACCAAAAGCTCCGCATTGGATTTTTGTACCCCACGCCACGAAAGTAATGCCATGAGCGGACGCTTCGTGAGGCGATACAATCCCCAAAAAATAAGAAATACTAAAAATGCCGAAAAGAGATGCGGCAATGAAATAGTCAATGCAGAAATGAAACCTTCGACATTTAACGATTCTTTAAGTGCATTCATACTTTAGATATTACCGCACTTCCCAACCCTTCGCGGTAAGTGCCGCAGTTACAGATGCCATCCATCCATTTGCCTCATCATCGGTGAGGGTGCGCTCATCAGATTGAAATACAAGTCGAAATGCGTAGGACGTCCTTCCTTCTTTTGAAAAAATATCGAACTGAGTGAGACGAATTAAAAGATTTTCTGCAGAAGTGCGTATAACTGACGACACTGCATCTCCCGACGTACCATCAGGAACCCAGAGCGCTACATCGCGAACAATAAATGGAAAGAGGGAGAACGGTTTGTAGCTTCCAAGCATGTAACGCTTTGGTACATATGACGCCTCGGGAGTAAGGACTGGCATATTTGAAACCTTCTCTGAAGTTTCAACGACAACCTGCTCGCCATCTTTTGAAAACACCGTGCCTACTTCAAAGAGTTTCGGTTTTACGTTAGGAGGGAGCGTTACGGGCGCATAGAGCTTTGCTTTCACGAGCGCTTCTTTCAGATTTTCAGCAAGCGTAGTGCGGAGCGCCGGTTTTGTTTTATCAAGAGGGTTAGCGAGCCGCACGTCACCTTTGGAGGCAAACGACTGTGTAGAGATTTCGGTAAAACCCCTCTCAACAAGAAAATCTTTCACGCGCTCAATACCACGAAAACGCGCTTGATCGACTGGCAGAGCTACTGTTGGTGAAGCAGGTAGCACGCGGTCATAGCCAATGATTCGTCCCACTTCCTCAATTAAATCTTCTTCTATCAAAATGTCAGTGCGCTCAAACGGAGGAGTCACGGTAACTTTTCCGTCCAGAAGTACTGCAGGAAGATCAAGACGACGAAACACATCCATAACTTCGGTTTCGGAATACTTTGCACCGAGGACTGTTCGTAATTTTTCAAGCGACAATTGCACCGGTGCAGAAACGCTCGCTTTCTGTGGGTATACATCAACAACACCAATAAGTTCCCCGCCTGCAATTTCTTTAATGAGCGAGAGGATTGCGCGCATGCCATACGCGGTGAGCTCAGGCGATGGTCGATTTTGGTAGCGAAGTGACGCGTCAGTGAACAGTTTCAATTTTTGTGACGCACGGCGAATAAGCGTGCCATCGTACGTACCAACAGAAATGAAAATATCTTTTGTGCTTTCGGTAATACCGGAATCTTTTCCTCCTTTGATGCCTGCAATATCGAGAAGCCCTCCTCCCACAGCGTCTGTGAACGCAAACATGTCTTCAGTGAGAGCGTATTCTTCTCCTGTAAGCACCGTAATTTTTTCGCCACTCCTAGCTCTCCGGATAGCAATCTTTGCAATACCATCCTTCAAGGTGAGCTTCCCTACATCGAACGCACCTGATGGTTGTCCGATGTCGAGTAATACGAAATTGAGAATATCAACCACGTTATTAATTGAACGCTGACCAACGGAAGCGAGCGCACTTTTAAGCCATGCTGGCGATTCGCCCACCGTCACACCACGAACGAGTGCGCCAGTATGGCGGAGAACATACGCAGGATCGGCCTCAACAGTGAGCTTTTCGGTTGATGGGAACGCTGGAAGCGCGGTACGCAAAGGGTCGTATGTGAGTGGAATATTTAAAATTGCCGCTAAGTCTTTTGCAATGCCACGGTGCGATAAACAATCTGCTGCACGATTTGGAAGCACTTTTACATCGAGCACGTCGCCTTCTGTGCCGTCAATTTCAAAAGAGTGAAATGTAAACGCGTTAGCAATTTCAGCAATGCTCGGAAGCGGTTTTTCAAAATATCTTTGAAGCCATGTGGTAGAAACTTTCATAATTTGAAGATTGAAAGTGGAATGTAGAATGTAGACAGTACCATAGATTACTTATGAAGATATTTACGATATCCGCCGACTAACGCGCCGAGATTCTTCACGTTTTCCTTAATAGATTCGTGGGTAACTGTATCAATAAAGGATAACTCAAAAGAGACTGCGAGCAGACTTTCTACTTCGTTAAGAGAGCCGAGAGCAATATCAATGAATCTACAATTATCTTTCTTTGAACCTCGTCCTGCTCCCTCTGCGATGTTTGACGATATGGAAACAACAGCACGCCTCAACTGTGAAATAAGACCGAACATCTCTTCTTTTGGGAATTGAGCCGTCAGAGAATAGATACTTGTAGCGAGAGTTACTGCGTCTCGCCAAATTTTTAGATTTTCATAATTTTTTGCCATATCTTCCTCTTATCACCCTTCTATATTCTGCTCTCTACTCTCAAATCCGTACACAAAACGAACATCACCTGAATGGAAAAGACGTACGTCAGGAATCCCGTACTTCACCATTAAGAGTCGCTCCAATCCCCCTCCGAACGCAAAGCCCTGCACTTTCTTTGGATCAAGGCCTGCGTTTTTAAATACACTCGGATGGAGCATTCCCGCTCCTGCCATTTCGAGCCACCTGCCTTCTTTGCCTGGAGCTTCAAACCACACATCTATTTCAACGCCCGGCTCAACGAATGGAAAGAAGCTTGGACGAAAACGAACTTTCGCGCCTTCACCTAAATATTCTTTATAAAAACGCTCGAATGTGCCTTTAAGATGTGCCAGTGTTATTTCGCCAGGAGGCGCAACAGCAAAGCCATCAACCTGATAGAACTGCGCTTCATGAGTCATGTCAGTTGCTTCGTTGCGGAATACTTTGCCGGGATTAATGGTGCGCATTGAGGTCGCACCTGACTTTGCCATTGCCTCTAAACAGCGAATGGTGACAGACGTGTCGTGGGTGCGAAGGACATATCCGGGACGATCTTTAATCCAAAACGTATCTTGCATGTCACGCGCCGGATGATCTGCCGGAACATTCAAAGCGCTAAAATTATGAAACTCATCTTCAAGTTCAGGGCCGTACGCAATACTAAAGCCCATCCGTCCGAAAATATCGGCAATATCGCGGAGCGCAATGGAAATTGGGTGCAGTCGGCCTTCAGGCATATGCATGAGTATACCTTCAGTGAAGGCGTTTTGGAAAATCAAATACGTGGGCTAGAAGCCTGAAATATCGTAGAGAGTTTGGCCGTCTTTCACAATCAATGATCCATTCACAATGCGGAAATCTGCACCGGGACGGCTGTATAGAGGAACCACAAGTGGCACAGGACGAACATCATTTTCGGCAAGGAAAATTCCCGATTCTTTTGTGGCGTACACAACGCCACCCGCAAAGAAACGCGCACTTGTAACAGTATCCTTCCCCTTTTCAATAAAGAATTCAGGCACACAAGAAGATGGTTTTATACAAAACGAACTTGGAGTGGCGTGAGTATCCTTCGCCCAACGAACAAGGAGGTTGCCATCCTGGACATAGAGCTCCATACCTGCGCGGGCATCTGATGAGGTTGCGGCAGTACCCTCACCCACTGACGACGTAGAGAGAGCTGTAGGACGAGTAAAGGCTTTGAGTAGCGAGGTGTATTCATTCTTTGAAACAGCACGAGTGGTTGACGCGGTGTCTGCATCTTTAATGTGTATTTCGCGGATAGAAATTGTTTGCGGTACCAAAAACGCAGCAACATCAGTCACGATGCGTGACTCAACATTTAATTTCTTCACCCACGGGTAATAACCCTCGCGTGATACCTGCACAACATACGATTCTCCAAATAAGTTATCCGTATAAAATGAGCGCGTAAAGAGGTTACTCGTTCCCTCTTCTTTTCCGTTGATAAATACTGTTGCATCAGAGACCGGAACTGAAACATAAATGCCCCCCGTCTCAACAAGAGACAATCCTTTGAATCGATATCCTGAAGCATAAAACACGGCAATAGGAACCGTAATAAGAAACGCCACCACAGATATTGCGAGGTACCAAAAACGCACTGTACGTGAAAGAGGCTTCATGTAGAAAATAGTATACCTCGACTTCACTGCACTTCGAGAAGTACAAGAATGATTATGTTTTTTTAAGTGCGGAGGCGGCGCGGCGCGCTTTTGGAGTTACCCAGAATCCGAGATATTTTGCAAAAAAGAGTCGCACCTGCGCATCAAGTCCGGGAATGGCACTGAAGATAACCATCGTGAATGGAACAAGGAGCCACTGAAGCGCCATGGTGACACTTCGTCGCCATGAATATTCGTGAGGCCGCTCCGGCACAAGGTACATAAAGAACACCGAGGAGACGACAAGCCCCGACATAGCGAGCGTCAAAAACCACGTGGCGACAATTGGCAGATTGTACGAAAGCACTGTTGCATTAAATTGGTGTCCCCCAATCAAAAGTGGGAGCCATCCGACTGCAAAGAGAATAAGTGGGTGTGTGGCGAGAGACCAAAATCCTTCAATCTGAATGAATGCGAGACGCCACTTTTTTGAAAATGGAATCCGAGGATTGTGCATAAAATTAAAGAGCATGTACGCGATATTTTCTGCGCCATATGACCATCGTCGATGTTGTTTGTAGAGGCTCCCTACTGTTCCAAGCCAACTCTTTGAAACGTTCGCGTCCATTGACACGGGGTATGAAAGCGGTACCACGCGGTAGTTACCATCGTAATGAATGAAGAGATTAAAGAAAATGCGTGAATCTTCCGACACAACATTCTTTTGCCAGTATCCCCCTTCAACAAGCGCAGAGAGTGGCACTGCATGGGAAGAGAAGGTGGTGAGACGCTCTGGCATCTCCTGCTGAATCATCTGCCAGAATGTTGAGGAATATGCGAGAACACGAGAAAGAATTGGTGCATTCCAGATGTTGTTGTTGTAGAGGGGCACCGGCTGAAATGATGCATGAAGTGGGTCATCTTCAGTAAGAAAATTCCACGTGAGACATGCAAAATAATCAGGATAAATAACGGTGTCGACATCAAAGGCAGAAACGAGCGTCCTTTCATAGCTCGCACCTCGCACATCAACAATACGCGCCTGTGCTTCTTTCGCAGCGTACGCAATGTTTGAACCTTTTCCAGGAATTTCACCTTCCATGTCGCTTGGGTGCGTAGTAACGATAACGTCTGCAAAACGACCCTTAAATTCCTGCAGGAGTCGCAGAGCAGTTGCCGCAGCCTCAGCACCTCCTCTCGCTTCTGAGGCAATCACAACTGCAATTTGTTCCTTTGGAAAGCGAGATCTCTCGAGCGCAGAAATACTTTCAGCGAGCACTTCATATGGTTCGTTTGCAAACGGAAAAATAACAAGGTGGAGCACATCCTGATATTTAAGATTGGAAAGACGTGCCGTCCAATCAACCTCCATGTTGTGGCGAAGTCGTTTGAAGTTGTGCCAGAGGTGAATAGAAAGAAAAATAGTTTTAAACACCCAGTAGCCTGAAAAAAGAATAGTGAAATACGCCGCAAACGTCGGTGCAAAAAATGACAGCGCCGCAAGACCAAAAAGCGTTCCAAAAGAAAGAACGCCTGGCAATATTTCAAAAGCTCGGTAGATAGTTCGATTTTTACCGGTGAGGTCGGAAGCTCTGCCGACATGCAGATACGGATCTTTCTTCAAAGCGTTTTCCATACTCTGTGAATTACAGTTCCCGTGTTAGTGACGAAACGCGCGAATGCCGGTGTAGACCATTGCTACATTCTTTTCATCGCATGCGTCTACTGACTCTTGGTCGCGCACCGAGCCACCTGGCTGAATGATCGCTGAAACACCAGCGGCAGTGAGTACATCGGTTGCATCACGAAATGGAAAAAACGCATCGGATGCAACCGCAGCATCTTTCATGCGCTCGCCAGCTTTTGATACACACAGCTCCGCACAGCGTTTTCTATCTTGTTGGCCAACACCCGAAGCAATAAGAGTTTTATTTTTTGCAGCCACGACGGTATTTGATTTTGAACTTCGGCATAGAGCCCATGCAAACAATAAATCTTCAATGTCTGCATCCGTAGGTGCGCGTTTGGTCACCGTGCGAAGATTTTCCTTGCCCACCTTCACCGTGTCTGCGCTCGTCATAAGAATACCGCCACGTACCTTATGCATTTGAGATGCATTCGATGGCTTTGGTTCAATGAGCGCTGGATTTACCAACACACGAAGGTTAGGCTTCTTGGCAAATACAGCTTTTGCCTCTTCTGTTACGCTCGGCGCCATCAAGACCTCAAAGAAATTTTGAATCATGCTCTCTGCAAGAGGAGCATCAACTTCCCTATTCACCACCATAATGCCGCCAAACGCAGCGAGTGGATCACCGTCGTACCACGCGGCTTTGTATGCATCGTGTATATTTTCCCGAAGTGCAGCTCCGCAGGGGTTGGTGTGTTTTACAATGACGCACCCAGCTTCCCCCCCTCCTAAGTGTGAGAGCGCAAAAAGTGCGCCGTCCATGTCGAGGTAATTATTGTAGGAAAGCTCTTTGCCTTGAATAACAGTAAAGTTTTGTATTGCGAGTGGATCAGTGCTTTCAGCATCTATTTCATAAAACCATCCCTCTTGGTGAGGGTTCTCGCCATAGCGAAGCTTTGTGCTTTTCCCAAACTTTAAAGAATCTTGATCCATACAAATAGTGAAGAATATTGATTGTATCAAAAATAAAGAGGGTCGGTCATTTTGTGGAGCCGCCTCTCGGATTCGAACCGAGGACCTTCACTTTACAAAAGTGTTGCTCTACCAACTGAGCTAAGGCGGCAATAAAAACTACTATACAGATTTTTTCTCTGAAGCGCCATCATCTGCACCTACAATTGGTTTGTCGGGCGCGATGGTTTTAAGAAACGACGAGACTTCCTTTTTATTCGCCTTTGATGACGCCATACGCATGCGAAATGAAAGACGCGTCAGAGGTCTCTCTGCTGCACGAAGTCCTGCAACGAGAGTGATTACTACGCGATGAATTCCTGCCTGGAGAGCGGCAAAAAAACGCGCACGGTACTGCCGTGGAATGCTTCCCGTGACAGCAACTTCATAGAGGCGTGTCACCTCGGCATCTACCGCCGAGCGGGCATGTGCAAATAGGCGCACCCCCTTCTTTTCCTCCCACGTACGAAATGCGAGAAAGAAAGCCAAGAGTATGAAGGCCGCAAAAAAAGTCACAATCAAAGCCATATGCTTATTTAGCAGCGAAACGCACGAACCTATCTATATCAACACGTTCGCCAAATTTCTGTATCGCACCATCGAGAAGATTCTGAATAGTCTTCTCACCATCCTTAATGAACACCTGCTCCAAAAGCACCAAGTTCTTCAAATACGCGTCTACCTTTCCTGCAAGAATAGTTTCTTTCAAGTTCTCTGGTTTCCCTTCTACTTCTTTCAAGAAGAGCGCTTTGATTTCCTCCATTTTTTCAGGAGTTATTTCTTCGCGTCGTACGTATGTTGGATTTGATGCAGCAACTTGAAGCGCAATATCACGTGCAAGCGCAACAAATTCTTCATTCTTTGCTACGAAGTCAGTTTCAGAGCGAAGAATAACCATCGAACCTATTTCTTTATTCGAGTGAATGTATGAAGACACAATACCTGCACCAAGAGTACGGTCACCTTTTTTTGCAGCAATAGAACCACTCTTCTTTGAGAGAATCATGAGTGCCTTCTCCTTGTTGCCCTCTGCTTCTACGAGTGCAGCCTTGCACTGCATAACGGAAATACCCGTCATATCACGAAGCTCCTTCACCTGTTCTGAAGAAATTTCCATAAGTGAAACTATTGTACTACGAGACGGTAGCCTTATTCTCCTCTACGGCAGGAGCAGGGACTCTTCCTTTCATACCTTCACGGTATGCTTCTGTAATTTGGGCAAGGAAAAACGAAACACTTTCTTTTGATGCATCATTTCCAACAACTGGGTACGAGACGGCTGAAAAATCACAGTCAGAATTCATAATACCGACAACAGGAATACCGAGGGTTGCTGCCTCTGCAACAGCGATTGATTCGTGTCTGGTATCAATAACGACAAGTGCATCAGGAAGTTTCTCCATTGCATTGAGTCCGAGAAAGTTTTCTTCAAGACGAGCAATTTCACGATCAAAAAGAACACGCTCCTTCTTTGTGTACTTCTTTGCCGAAGCGCCTGTATCGCGCTCTACAGTAAGTTCTTGCATGCGCTTAATACGGCGTTTTATTTCATTGAAATTGGTGAGTGTGCCACCGAGCCATCGTCCAGCAACGTACGGCATAGAAATGGAACCTGCAGATTCTTTCACGAGTTGCTTCATCTCTGGCTTACCACCAACAAAAAGCACCGTCTTTCCGTGTGCGCCAAGACCAGCAACAAACGTGAGGGCGGTTTCCAAAATAGGAGCAGTTTTAGTAAGGTCGAGAATGTCAGTGCGGTTCTTTGAACCGTATACAAGTGACTTCATGGTCGCATGGCGACGAGAACGGGAAAATCCGAAATGAGCCCCTACCTTAAAAAGGGCTTCCACGAGCGCTGATTCAGTCTTTTCTGTCATGCGCGTTACTGTAACACAGCCTGGTTTAAAGGGCAAAACGCCAAGAGAGGCCTTTCCCGCGAAAACTCGTCCTTACGATTCTGGTTCAAGAGTGCCTGCCACCACATCCCCTTCTGCGGCTTTTGCCTTGAGGGTTTCAATCATAGTGTCTATATTGCCCTCCAAAATGGACTCGATGTTATGCCACGATTCTTTAATACGGTGATCTGACACGCGGTCTTGAGTAAAGTTGTAGGTACGAATCTTTTCTGACCTATCACCCGTACCGATTTGAGATTTTCGATGTGCCGCATGCTCTTTTGCCGCCTTCTCTTCTTCATACGTCTCAAGCTTTGCGGAAAGAATTGCCATCGCCCTGTCGCGGTTTGCTTTTTGACTGCGCTCCGACTGAGCGCGAACCTCAAGACCTGTTGGCTTGTGAATAAGACGCACTGCGGTTTCAACCTTGTTTACGTTTTGTCCGCCAGCACCACCAGAGCGAGAAAATTCCATTTCAATATCTGCCGGATTTAATTCAAACTTTGGATGCTTGCGAATAGGAAGAATAGCCACTGATGCAGTGGACGTGTGAATACGTCCTGACTTTTCTGTCACCGGAATGCGCTGCACGCGATGCACTCCTGTTTCAAATCGAAGCGCGTCGTATACCCCACGCCCTTTGATTTCAATCGACTCAAGATTAGGGTCAAGAATTTTTGTCTCCCATCCACGACTATCGGCATACCGCATGTACATGCGCGCCAAATCTCCGGCAAAAAGCGTTGCCTCATTACCGCCTGCTCCTGCACGAAATTCCATAACAACAGCCACTGGCTCGTCTCCCTCTCCATCGTCGTCAGGCGCAAGAATTTCTTCCATTTGCACAAGGAGTGCCTGCTGTTGTTTTTCAAGTTCCTGCCGTTCCTCTTCTGCAAGCTCAAAAAGAGTTGGATCACTTTTTCCAAGTTCAATAACGCGCGCAAGCTCCTGCGTAAGCCGAGTATATTCTGCAGCCAGGTATGCAGTTTTTGGATTCGATTGAAACTCTTGGATATCCATAATGTCTCTGCCTTGTAGTGTACAGCGAACAGTTCAAAAAAACAGCCGGATATCCGGCTGTAAATGAAACACGTAAATGATTTATTTTTTTGTAGGGCGTGCTGCGGCGCGACGCTTGTTGAAGCGATCAACCATACCAGCGCGGTCGAGCGTGCTTTGCTTGCCTGTGTAGAATGGGTGCGAATCGCTTGAAATTTCAACAATGTAGAGTGGGTACTCTTTTCCGTCTACTGTTGTTGTTTGGGTAGTTGCAACCGTTGAACCAATGATGAATTGCGCACTGCTACCAGCGTCCTGGAAAACCACAGATCGGTAATTTGTTGGGTGTATATCGTCTTTCATGTTTCGCGATAATACCATCAAAAAAGCCGAATCGCAATACACCCCCTGCTTAAAAAGCGCTTCGAAAAAGGCTCTATTTTGAGAGTTTAAATCTCATTAAACGCCGGCAACACTTTCACAGTTGTTGAAACAACTGGAGAGAAGGCACCTGCAGCGCAGGAGAAGGTGAAGGTTGATTCAGCGTGAATGACAATTGTTTGTGAGCCAGAGGAAGCGGTTGATGAGAGACCAGGACCTGAAACAGAGCAGGAGTGTACGGGGCCATTTGCATGCCAGGAAATAGTAGTTGATGAACCAGAGCGGACTAACTGTGGTGTACCAGTAATGGTCAAGGATGGTGCAACCACCGTAACGGTTGCAGTGCTGAATGCATTGTTCCCTGCTGCGTCAGTACAGGTGAGGCTGTAGAGGGTGGTTGCAGCAGGAGTGACAGAGAGTGTTCCTGCAGTTGCTCCTCCGGTGGTGAAGTTTCCTCCAGTACATGATGTTGCATGTGCTGATGTCCATGAGAGGAGTGATGATGAACCGTACGGGACAGTGATTGGGAAAGCGGTCAAAAGTGCTGAGAGTGATGATGCGCCGGGAGTACCAGGAGTGGTGCCAGTGCCGCCTGGTGTGGTGCCGGTACCACCGGGGGTGCCACCGCCGGAGTCGGAACCTGGTGTTCCTGGAGGAGTGACCGGAGGAGGGTTTGTGCAGGCATCACCTGAACATATAAAAGTGCTGCAGCTCGTAGAAAGAGATGACGCAGAAGTTGATGTGGTTGGAGGAGTAACTGTCGTCGACGAGCTTCCTCCCGTACTGCCCTCTGAAAACGTACCGCCAAAGAAATTGTAGTTTGTATGGTTCTTGCCAGAGACCCCAGTCGAGTAAGAATCTTTTGAAACGAGCGAGGCGCCAGAATATGAAGCGTACGAATAGAAAGTGTTAATTGGCTGACCTTGAGGGTTCACCATCTCGCGCACCGTTACGCTACAACAATTGCCCGAACCCATAATATTTTGACACTCGGCAGAAAGAGCGTCTCCAGCTCCAGCAGTAAATCCAACACCGTCTTGTGTGTCGCCACTTCTTGCAACAAGCGTACCGCCAGAGCATTGCATGCCACCGCTCAAACTAAATGAACTTCCTCCTCCCGGTGTATTGGTAGTCGTGTTTGTTCCCGGAGTACCACTTGAACTCGTATCAGTCACCGTTACCGACGCTGTTTTGACTCCACCGGTGAGATACGTTTTTGCAACAGACGCGGAAGCACCAGAAAGAGTGTCAGTGCCAAACCACGAATACGTAAAAGATCCCGAACCTCCTGTCGGTGTCACAGTCCACGTGATAGGAGTGCCTGGACCAGCGGTTGCTGATGAGGGTGCGCAGGAAATTGCAAGCGGTGGATTAACGTGAACAGTTGCGTACGCAGACGCTGTTGGAGGTGGCACTGGTGGTGGAGCTGTAGTGCCCGCTGACGCACCGACGCATGAATATAATTTTGTAACAATATTGCAGGCGACTGCTCTATTCACCTTGCACGTATCAATTGCTCCACTGCAAGATGTTCCTGTAGGGGGTGGAGTTCCTGGACAATTAGGAACACTTTCATACACGTGATTTGCATTAGTGACAGGACAAAACAAATCAGAAATATCTGTACTCTGTAATTGCCATGTTCCCGATACGGCCGAAGTTCCACCAGAAGATGCTGATGAACTCGCTCCAGTACAGACAATAGAATAGTTTGTGGTTGCACTAAGCGCTCCCGTTGAAACGGAGCCAGATACATTGCCAGAAGTATTAAAGCCGGTACCAGTACAAAAAGATGCATTTGTTGAAGTCCATGACAGCGTTGAGGAAGAGCCGTTATTTATTGAGTCGGGATTTGCATTCAAGGTTACTGTCGGTGCGGTTGGCGGATTCACTACTATCGTCGCTGACGAATTCACTGTTTGTGCGCCGTCTGTACAAGTTATTGTATACACCTTCGTGGCAGTTGGAGACACCGAACGATTCCCTGTGGGAGATCCTCCTGTTGCAAAGTCGTCACTCGAACATGAGGCAACATTACTTCCAACCCATGACAAGAGTGATGAACTTCCTGCATCAATAGTAGGTGGAACTGCGATGAGTGTTACTGAAGGAGCCGCTGGTGGCGGTTCACATCCTTCCCCTCCCGCATCACCAATGCGGGCAACTTGGTACGTACTCTCTACGAGGTGACTCTCGCCATAGACAGCACCCCACGCAGCAAAACCAGCAGTGTTTGGTGGAAACGGATTTGTTTCTATGGTGTACGTATGTGCCCACGTAACGCCGCTACAATCGAGAGGAGCAGTAGGTCCAGCATGACTCACGCTCGGCAACGACGTAAAAGAAATGGTAACAAGCGCAAGGACGGCAAGAAATGAAGCGAATGAAAATTTGATGTGTGTGTTTTTCATATAGTTACGGAATGATTCGATAGAGTGAGGAACCTGAAAAACTGAACACCGCTTCTCCTTCTAATTCTGATGGTTTTGCCGGAGCGAATTGTACGAGATTCAGTGTAGCGGCAGGGGTTCTCTCAACACCGTAAAAAGTATCACCCAAAAAACCGCCGTGCACGAGCGTAGGACTTACACTTCCGAGCGCTGAAAGTCCAAGAGGAGCTGCGATGTGCGTTACAGAAAAAAGATCGTAGTGCTTTGTAAGCCCATTAGGAATTGCCATAAACTTTCCGTCTCTGCTGATGTGGGCGGCGTAATCAATCACGCCAGGGTTAAGAAAGAATGTTGTCTGCGCCGTATTAGTTGCAAGATCAACAATGGTAATACCTGTTGGCCCCGTGAAGATAAGCATCAATTTCCCGCCTGAAGTAAAGAATTGTGGCGCAAAACCCGTACCCATAACGGTGATGTTTCCGTTTTTAATGTTTACAACTTTTATAGTCCATGCGGAAAGTTGCGGAGTGAATCCTACTCCCACTGAAGTATCAGTGCGCGCTGCAAATGCCATGAACGTACCGTCTTCGGAAACAGAAAGCGCAGCCTTCCCTCCTCCGTCGTTCGTGAGAAGCCGTCCTTTCTCAGATACAAGAGTAATATCTTCAGCGTTGGTGGTGAAATTGCGCACAAGTGCTACAGACGTCCCGCCGGCAGATGCGTAGTCAGCAAGTATCCCATCTACTGGCACTGCTTTTTCATGGAAACCAAAAATACCGAACGTAAATACTTTTCCGTGTGTGTAGTCACCTTCAAATACTGAAAGACCAATAAGGCGGACTGGCACTGTGTACGCATATATCGCCCCAAGGACTACAAGAACAACACCGATAGCGGCAATGGTAAATGTCTTATTACTTTGAGAATGTAAAAAAGCAGGAACAAATTGTTCTGAAGTGTCTTCCATTACTTCTATTGTACTTCCCTAATGTAGAGCGCCCCAAGAAAAACACACGAAGGTGTGGATTCAGAGAACTCTATTCCTATCCGCGCCATCTTGAAGACGGGGATGAAATATCGAGATCATAGAATATGGCGCGCGCGTTTTCACTTCCAAGGAGAGTTGATTCACGTACCACATCGATAGGTCGCGGTACACATGACGCAACATGAATCACACTCTCATACCGATACCAACCCGAAGCGTCTCTCCCAAGTAGCGTAAAGGTGCCATCTAACATATGTGGCACCGTAAGTGTGCTTTGTGCGAGTGGCAATGCAGTAAGAGTAAAAAAATGTAACGTGCGGAAAGAAGTTTCTATCGCACAGGCGCCAGTGCTTTGCGAAATAGGTAAATACCACGGAGAGATGGCATACCGCTCTAAAAGCTCTTCCTTATTTTTATATGACGTGCCGGCAAGTGAATACACGCCGAGTCGGCCTATCATGCCTTGCAATTCAAAAGAATCACGAGGCACTCCATAGAGTCCAATAAAACTCTCTGCAGCATCAACGGGAGATGCGCGGTACTGATACTCCCCCGCGCTTCCTTCATACGCTTTCACGCCGATACAAAAAAATGACAAGAGGAGAAGCACTGTAAGAAACGCGGGGCGCAATTTCTGCCCACCCGCATACAGTGTCCCTACAAAAATAAAAAGGATAAGAGTTTTCTGCACGACATCAACAAGGTATGGAATGTTCCAATACATGCCAGATACATACAGAACTACAATAAGTAGAGCATTGCTGAACAGTGCCACCGCCATTCCTATATAAAAACGCCAGCTCGGAAGAAAGAGGAGCGACGCATAGAGCATGCACGCAAGATAGGCTCCATCATTCAAGAGTCCCCCATCGAGAGATTTCTCAAGCGCAAGAAATGCAACAAGTCCGTAGAGAAAGAAAAAGAAAACATGGTGTACTCGCCCATACGAGAGCCCTCTAGTACACGACACATACACAGCAAGGGAACCTAAAAGCGCTACAAGAAAGAGAATACTTTCTCCTGCAATGAGCGGAAGAGGTACATACGGAACAAGAGCCGCCCCCGTATCAGCAATATCTTTTGTGTGAGGGAATACTAAGGGAAGTGATGCGCCAATGACCACCTTCCCAAAATTACTATTCGTGAGACGCGTGCTGGTGATCTCAGAAGAATCAACAAAATATGCGAGTGAGCGTATTGGTATGGAGTGCTCCGAAAAAATTAGAACCTGTAAAAAAATATTAACAACAAAAAGTAGAACAAGAGCAAGAATCACTATTCCACGCACTCCAAAGTCCACGTGAGGAGAAAAAGTTACACCTTTTGAAACACACCACCGGTACACCACAACCACCACAAGCATTGCAGCAAGATATAGAGCAAAAAGGAAAAAACGAATTGGAAACGTACCTTGCGCAAATACATCAAAAAGAGCATCAAGAAAAAAAGTAATGCCCATAGAGTGTTATAGCTGACTCTGTCGTAATTTAAACGCGTGCGCAATAAAAGTCACGAGCGGTGTAATAAGCAGCGTGAGCACGTATGCAAAAAATAAACCGAAAATACTGAGCGCATGCGTAGCGAGAAGATAGATACCTGCAGCAAGAACGTAGTCACCATGGTCTACAAACGGTAAAAATTGGCCGCGCGCAAAGCTAAGTCGCCGCTTAATAAAACTGCCTACTGCATGTCCAAGAAATACAAGAAGCGAGAGAATGAAAAAATGCGCGTGAGGAAAAATAAATTCTGCAAGAACACCAAGAATAACAACCACCAACAAGCCTCCCCAAGTGGTTGAGTCGCCAAGTATTCGTCGTCCATCAAAAAACAGCTTTGATGCATCAAACGGCGCATCATGCTTTTGAATAAAGCTTGAGTGTACGCTCAAAAAACCAAATACATTAAGGCTCACATTCACCGCGTAGCACCACGGGAGAAAATGCAAAAGTTCAACGTATATCTCGTGCACGCTTGCAAAAATCAAATCTCATTAAACGCCGGCAACACTTTCACAGTTGTTGAAACAACTGGAGAGAAGGCACCTGCAGCGCAGGAGAAGGTGAAGGTTGATTCAGCGTGAATGACAATTGTTTGTGAGCCAGAGGAAGCGGTTGATGAGAGACCAGGACCTGAAACAGAGCAGGAGTGTACGGGGCCATTTGCATGCCAGGAAATAGTAGTTGATGAACCAGAGCGGACTAACTGTGGTGTACCAGTAATGGTCAAGGATGGTGCAACCACCGTAACGGTTGCAGTGCTGAATGCATTGTTCCCTGCTGCGTCAGTACAGGTGAGGCTGTAGAGGGTGGTTGCAGCAGGAGTGACAGAGAGTGTTCCTGCAGTTGCTCCTCCGGTGGTGAAGTTTCCTCCAGTACATGATGTTGCATGTGCTGATGTCCATGAGAGGAGTGATGATGAACCGTACGGGACAGTGATTGGGAAAGCGGTCAAAAGTGCTGAGAGTGATGATGCGCCGGGAGTACCAGGAGTGGTGCCAGTGCCGCCTGGTGTGGTGCCGGTACCACCGGGGGTGCCACCGCCGGAGCCGGGGGTTGTTGTGGTAGTTGAAGTCACTGTAACGTGCGCACTCGCTGTCGCGGGACCACTTGGTCCTGCACACGATACTGAATATGTGATGCCAGAAGAAAGTGCTCCCGTTGAAATACTTCCTGACGTTGCATTCCCTGTTGAAAAGTTAGTGCCGGTGCAAGATGTTGCATTTGTTGAACCCCACGTGAGAATAGATGATTCGCCTGAATTAATTGTGGAAGGATTTGCCACAAGCGTTGCCGTTACCGCGCCCGCAGGCGGAGTTGTTGTTACGGTAACCGTTGCAGTTGCTGTCGCGGAACCGCCCACTCCTGTGCACGTCAGTGTGTATGTAGTTGAAGAGCTTGGAGAAACAGAGTTAGTGCCGGCAGTTGCATCGACAGTACCAACACTGTTATCAATGGAAGCAGATGTTGCGTTAGTGCAGGAGTGCGTGAGCGCAGACGTTGCTCCCGCAGAAATTGATGCTGGCAATGCAGAAAGCGTCGCGGTCGGTGTTGCCGTAGTGGGGACGGTGTTGGTGAGAACGTAACAGCCAGGACTGTATCCGGGAACACTCACCATCCCGCTCGAAATGAAGCTGTACACTGAGACGCAATCGCTTCCACTCGGAATGGTGGGACCGGGTGCTGCGGGTGCCCAGGTAACGGTTCCGTCTGGATTCACCGTCAGTGTTGGTGCAAGGCTCGCGAGCGGTCCTATGTTGGGCTCTGTCGCATACAGTTTCACCTCCGTGCCTCCTGAGCTTGATGATGACACACCGCTCTGCCCCATCGAACCACCTGAACCGCCTTGGCAGGTGAAGACGCAGTTATTAAAGTCACTTGGAAAAGTAATTTTAAACCCACACCATATGTGAGCAGTGCTCGAAAGTCCCGCACTTGCTGCAAGAGAGTCACATATACTCGCATCCACCATTGGCGCAAACATACTGGGACCAGTCGGAACTGTTTGCGAGGCAATTTCTGACCCTTCTACGTACGAATACGCAGAGGACATAACAACATAGTTCACCGTGGTGCCATTGATAGTGAGCGGAAACACAGGCTGAAAATCGTACGCAGCAAATGTAATTGCGGGAGCAAGGAAAGCGCCGATGAGGGCAAGTACGAGCAAGGGGTGTTTCGACATAGTTATAGTTTGTTCTGGATAAATTTAAAAGGAACACCAGGAAGATTTGGATTGGATTTAGTGATGACCCTCGTCGCAGAACCATTGAGCGACGAAAGTAGAAAACTCGTTGAACTCGGTGAAGGCGCAAGTGCCACTGCGACGCCACTGCTAAACCCAAGTACCGTTGGCGTAAAATCGACTGCGAGTGATTTCACATAGCTCATGCCAGTAAATCCATTGGTGACATCAAAAATATCAACGGCTTTCGTTACAGAGTTGAAATGTGCAAGCTGTTTTCCATCAGTTGCAGCAAGAGACCGTTCACCCACTTTTCGCGTTGAACCAAGAGACCCTTCCGCAACTGAAATGGCGAACAAGCCATCTGGTCTTTGTATACCAAGTTCATCACCTGCAAACCCAATAATGTCGGTGCCGGTACCAAGAAATCGCTCTTTTCCGTCAACTACTATCATCACATCCGCTTGCTGCAAGGAAAAAATATCACTCTCTTTGGAAAGGTGCGCTGACATAAATGCAAGGAGTCCGGTTTTTGAATCCCCCGCCAAACTATATTTCATCGTGTTCGTAAACGTCACTTGCTTCAGCGATTGCCCTTCTTTTTTATATACATTTGAACTGATTGTTTTGGGATCAATCAAAAGCACGTACGTACCTTGCGAGAGAAACGCCGCATCAGAAAGAATATGATCTTTTGGAATCCATGAGTACGTTGGCGCTGTTGCAGATACCGCACCCTTTGCCACGACTGAAAGCGCACTGCCAGGAGCAAGACCAACGGCAACGAGCGAACTCTCTTCCACTCCTTTAAAGATGGAGAGAGCAACAAAAACCGCCACCACTATAATAAGTACACCCGCCATAAGAGTGCGGGGATCAAGAAACGAAAAATGTTTCTTACTTTCGGCAACGTGAGGTTGCGATTGAGGGGTCTCTGGAGAAATTATAGAAGTATCCATATAAGAGAATGGTAGCGCATAAACCACTCTGTGAAGTAACGCTCTGTGGAGAGCGCGAGATTACACACCTTTAAGAAAATCTATGTTGCTTTGAAATGCCTCCGCTTTTGCGACTACTGCGTCGCCATAGAAACTGTTTGCAGGTTTTTTTGAATCACATGAACGCCCCGAATAGTATTTACATGCGGCATTCCGCTCTGATGTATAGGTACCAGCGTCCGCACCAAGATCTGCCATATAGAGAGCAGTCGCCATAATTGCATCTTTCGCGTCCCACGGATTTGGTGTTGCAACACCGAGTGCCTTCGCGAGGCGTGTCTGATACAAAATCCACGTTGAAGGAATAAATTGCGAAGGTCCCATCGCGCCCCCGTACCCACCACCCACAGGACACGA
The DNA here is from genome assembly GCA_040390955.1 of Patescibacteria group bacterium. GTDB lineage: Bacteria > Patescibacteriota > Minisyncoccia > Phycocordibacterales > Phycocordibacteraceae > Phycocordibacter. The sequence continues at coordinate 16,836 of JAZJXK010000003.1, read as the reverse complement.
CACGGGTGTGGTAGACCACGGCAGTCCCAGTGCACTTGTAATTTTCTGGAATGGGTCGGTATCGCGAGGCGCTTTCATGACACCTTTGAAGGCAGTCCCTGAATTTTTCCCCACGCCATCGCCAGTTTGCAAATTAGAGATGAAACAAGAACCAACATTTTTTCCAAGATCAGATTCCTGCGAAAGAATGGCGAGAATAAATGCGGGACGGACGCCTGTTTTTTGTGATGCAGTTGCGGCGTACTCAAGTGCAGTACCGAACGCAATGCCATTTGTGTCACGCAAGGGAAACAGCGCTGCTCTAATTTTTGCCGCCTGCTGTTGCCTTTCAGCTAATACCTTCTGATACGTTGCTTCTTGGTTTTTTGTTATGGCTAAGAGCGCGTTCTTTTCACTTTCACTTTTTGCCACCTCTTTTTTCTTTGCCTCAACAACATACTTGGCATCAAGCTCTTGGTTTTGTTGTTTTGCAAGCGTTTGGCGTTCAGTCTCTGCTTTTGTTTTTGCACCTCGTATGTCATCAAACAATTGTGCTAATTTTCTTTCTACAACAATAAGTGAGTCATAGTCAGCGAAAAAATCAGAGACACTCTTTGAAGAAAGAATAATTTCTGGGAGTGATGCATTATCTGCTTCCCGAACCGTACGAAGAAGTGCCGCAAGAGAGTCCTGTCCTCGCACCACCCTTTCATCGAGACTCTTTATCTTCGCGCTTCGTGCATTTATTTCGGCAGTTAAGTTGCTGATGGTAATGCCGCGCTGTTTTATTTCAGCTTCGGCCTTCTTGATTTGGGCATTCAGCATCGTGACATCACCCTGCAGGCTATTTTTCTTGAGCTGTGTGTCGTCAAGAATACTCTGCCACTGCGCAATTTCTTTTTGGATTTCCTGATACTGCGCTTCAAGGCGCGCCCGGTCATCAGACGAAAAGAATTCCGCATGTGCATAGTGTGGAATGAGCACCACAAAAAGCGCTACGACAGGCACAATAAAAAAAAGGCGGACTCTCATCCCCTTCAGTATACCAAGTGTTAGCTTTCAGGTTTTAGGTGTCAGCTTGTAGGGAGGAGTTATTTCGTTTTTCTTCCTCCCGGAAAGCTAAAAGCCAGAAGCTGTAAGCTTTTTTACTTATTCCTTCGTTGCCTCAGCAGCTTCTCCTTCCTCTTCCTTCTTGCCGCGATCTTCAGAGATGCCAATAGCCGTCATGTCAGGACCTGCAATTGGTGCTTCAACTTCTTCTTTTGCTGCTGCAATAAGTGCAACCACTTCTTCTGCGCCAGTAACCAAAGTTACGCCAGCTGGAAGCTTGATGTCTCCTGCAAGAATTTGTCCGTCAATTTCATTCAACACTGACACATCTACAGTAATAGAGTGTGGGAGATTTGTTGCTTCAGCTTCAATTTCAATTTCATGGAGTGCCTTCACAAGGTTTCCGTTCAATTCTTTTACTGCAGGTGCGACACCGACGAATTCAATTGGTACCGAAATCTCAACCTTCTGTCCTTTCTGCACTGCGTAAAAATCAGCATGACGTGGGACATTCGTTACTGGGTCAACATCAACGTCATGAATGAGTACGTTGTGTACAGTGCCATCAACTGAGAGCACCACAATAGAAGACTCGCCTGCTTTTTCAAGCGTTTTGCTGAATTCACGAAGCGGTACCTGTATCGCCGTTGCCTCCTGCTTTGGACCATACACAATTGCAGGCATCAAGCCTTCCTTGCGGAGCTGTTGCACGCCCTTACCCGAAACTGATCGTTTTGTCGCCTGTAATTCCATGTCGAGGGAGTATAGCTGAAAACCCTAGAAAAATCAAAACTTTTCCAATATCCTCACAATTCCTTTTTCCGCATCCACTTCCACAAGGTCACCGTCTTTCAAGACTTTCGTGGCGATTTTGGTGCCAATGATGCAGGGTTTTTTAAGTTCACGGGCAAGAATTGCTGCGTGACATGTAATGCCGCCCTCGTCCGTAACAAAAGCTGCTGCTCGATGCATGGCAGAAATATAGGCTGCAGTGGTCATCGGTGTTACGAGAATATCACCTAGGTGAACCTTGTCAGTTTCAGAGGGAATATGAACCAAACGCACAACACCTCTGACAAAACCTTTAAACGCAATGTTTCCTTTTACTTCAGAAGCGACTACTTTTTCCTGAGAAATAATTGACTCTGAAAGTACTACAACCTCGTCGTTATATTTCAAAATCGCATGTTCGTGAGGAATCTTGTTAATCTTTCCCGCAAGCAATTCATCAGGAATATAATCCCCCAAAGAACCTACTCCGAGTTCTTTTGCATACCGTTCAAAAATCGGTGACGCAAGATGATACATCTCATACAAAGCGTCAGTTCTGAGTGTTCTCAAATACACTAATTCCTGAAGCTCTTCTGCAAGTTTGGACAAATCAGTAGGAATAAGAGGAGTGGGACGCACTACCAATGGCTCATGAAGAATTTTTTTCTGTATCTCTTTTATCTCTTCCGGTGTGTACCCTGGCTTAAAGCCTCCGCGAGCCTTAAGCCAACCATACTTTCTATGTAGTTCCTCAAGTCCCATTCCTGCACGAACATCGTCGTCAAGAAGTGCCATTGCATTTTTCTTTGAAGGAAAACTGATGTCTCCAATAAATTTTTCTAACTCCTCTGGAGACACATGTTTTCGAACCGCTTCGCGAATGATTGGCTGATAGTACTGTTCGGCTGCGTGCGCTATCCAAATATATACATTTGCCGGCTCAATTAGTTTCAAAGCTTCTTCAAAAAGCACGCGAGATTGATTTGAGCTGGCACAGAGTAGCGGTATTTCCCTGCGCCCTCGCTCTAGAATTTTTTCGCACTGCGCAGTAAGTACAAAAATGTCTTTTTCTTTGAGATATCGCTCTGCCTCTTTTGCTGCAAGCGCAAACACTTCGGGTGTACTGTACCAATCATCAGTGTCATACAGAGAAATAGGATAGTGCCCTTCAATACCCTCGCTTTGAAAACCCTTTGGCGTCGCATACTTCATCATGAGGTACGTGACGAAAGGCGGAAATCGCCGATGTAGCCAAATTTCCCACTGCATTGACTTAAATTTTTGAATCAATGCATCTGTTTTCATAGTTACTGAGGACTTTTTGATGACTTCAATGATTGCTTGGGAGAAAAATCACCAACTATCTTGTATATGACAGCAACAGGCACTTTTTTGTCGTATGAATATGCCTCACCACTACCAAGTGTGAAGCGAATACGAATTGTCGGCTCTTGATTGCCGGAAACGCCAACAATATCTATATCAGCACCTTCAACAAATCCAAATCCGTTCGGTATAAAATGAAGAAAACGCTCACGCTCAGCATCGCTCATGGTGTAGCGGATAACCTCCGCTAGAAATGACTCAGCGACACCTCCATGAGTCCCCATCATAATCTTGTGTTCAGTGCTGACTTTCTTCTTTTTTTTATTTCCACGATCAATCCTATCCGCCATTCTGGACGTTGCGCGTGCGTACCATTCAATTAATGATGCGACATTGTATGTCTGCATACCATACACGGAGGCAGAACGGTCACCTCCACTAACCTTGAGGACATCATCAACTTCTGCAATACCCACAAGGTATCGTTTTTCCTGCAATAATTTATCAAGTACGGAAAATTCCGGATCGTCCTTACTAAACGCCATATCAAGTTTTGCGTTTCGACGTGGTCTTTCTTTCGT
>JAZJXK010000003.1:0-13119 GCA_040390955.1 Patescibacteria group bacterium | reverse complement strand
TTTAACAATTCCTCAAAAGTTTCTTCGCCTGTGACATTTTCATCATGTGCGTGAGTAATCAACAACGCAGTCTCACGCGAACGCAAACGAGGACTTCCCATAGTGCGCGCACCTTGCATCTGTAGTTCCTTTCCACGATTGAGCGCTTGATGCCTACCTTTAGGCGTTAGAGGTGCGACTTCATCAGCTCCTTGTGTAACATCTTCAGCTATAGCTTTCTCGCCATGTCGTGCAATGTGAATATGCAAATGAAACTCCGCCTTTGCGATTGATTCTTTCTGCTTATCAGATTCAAAACTCATAGTGCATATTATACCATGATTATATCCATTATGTCAATTTTATTCTCGCGTACATTAAATTTTTAAAATTTGCACTATCCCATTCTCCGCATCCACCTTCACCGTGTCGCCATCTTTGAGGGCGCGCGTTGCAATTTTAGTGCCTACTATGCACGGCTTCCGCATCTCTCTAGCAATGATGGCAGCGTGAGAAGTGATGCCACCCTCATCTGTTACAAAAGCTGCTGCGCGCCGCATACCAATAATAAAAGCTGGAAATGTCATTGGCGCAACAAGAATATCGCCTTCGTTTACTTTATCTAAATCCGCAGTTTTCGTCACGATCTTAACAATCCCGACGACAGTACCAGAAAAAGCAGATTGCCCTTTGATGATAGATTCTGTTAATTCCTTCTCCTCAATGACTGGTTTTTCAGTGAAAAGCATATTCCCTTTGAAAAAAAGAAACGTTCCTGTAGGCGGATAACGAATAGGGCTACCTCGTATCAAGTCATACACTGAATAATACGGGAACTCCTCAAATGGTATACGATACTTCCCTGCTACTTTTCTGAGAATAGGTCGCATCAGAAAAATGAGCTCTGAACGTGCGTCTCCTCTTAACGTGCGGAAGTAGATTAATTCTTGAACCTCGCGCACCAACTGCGCAAGGGCTGCGGGTATCTCCATCTCCGAGGTACTTGGTTGCACACTGCTCCTAATCCGTTTGCGTAGCTCTTCCAACTCAGAGAGGGAAAACCCTTCAGTAAATCCATCTCGAGAATTAATCCATCCAAACTCATCCTGGATGGACTCTAACGCACGAGAAGAGCGCAATGCTTGTTCCATTTTTGCATAGGCATTTTTCTTTGAAGGAATACTGATTGCGCGAATAAAATTCTCTGCAGTGTCAGTTATGTAGTGTGAAACTTTTTGCTCTAAAAGTGATGTATAGATTTCTTCAAATCCGTACGTAAGCCACACATACGCATTCACCTGATTCACAATATCCTTAAACTCAGAAAGATTCTTAATCAACTGAGAATCCGGCTCGGAGCGCATCGCCAAAATTCTCTTTCTTGAATCTTCCAAAAAATCTTCACACGATTTTGAAACTTGGAAAATGCTCCCGCCAGAATCAATATATGTTTGAATTTCTTTTTTAAAAGAAATATGTACCTCAGGACTTTTATACCAAACACCCTCCTGAAAGACGGTCGCAAAATACTCCGTATTAACACCTGTCTTGAGCATGCATTCACGGGTAATGCTCTCATTAAATAATGACAGCATGAACGCATGTACGGGTCGCTTAAGCCACCGCTCCCAATGAAGCTTCTGTATCGCATCTTTAATTTCTTGATCGTTCATTTTAGTATTGTGACCACTCCCTTTTCTGCATCTACCTCCACCATGTCCCCGTCTTTCAGAACTTTCGTAGCAATTTTGGTACCAATGATGCAGGGTTTTTTAAGTTCACGCGCGACAATCGAAGCGTGAGAAAGTATACCTCCTGAATCGGTCACGAAGGCGCCCGCTTTCTTCATGAGCGAAAGGTATTCAGGGCGTGTCATACCCGCAACCAGAATGTCACCCTCCTTGAAATCTCCCGGCTTCTCTGGATCAAGAATAACCCTCACCCTTCCGCGTGCTTTTCCACCATATGCAATCTGACCTTTCACAACATTATCAATGTTTTTCGGAATGAGAATCTCTTCAATTTCAAGAACAACCTCCCCAGCGAAGAGCTCTGAACTCTTCTCATCTGCAACGATGCATGCTTTTTGATTCCTTTTCTCCAAGATTTCCTTGGAAGGCAACGTGCCACTTGTGAAATACACATATACCTCTTCCTTGGTGAGACATAAGATAAGTACGGGACTATAACCAGATACCTCGCCTGCCTGCTCTGCGAATGCCTTCATAAAATCCTCGGTGCGATTCAACACTGGCTCGGCATACGTGCGAGCGCCCTCGAAGGCATGCATATATTTCTCAAGTTCAACTGACGGCAAGTAATCGACGACATACTTCACGTTTATATGAACCGAATAGTAGGCAAGAAGTAAATCCCAAAAATCCCGATAGATATCTTCTGTTACCTCTTGATGTTCATGCTTTGAGATGAAAGAAAGCATCAGGTCAGCGTGCTTCTTCAAGGAGTCGACTATCTCAGCCACGCGATGAGGATTCGCTACCACTTCGCCCGAAAGGACGGCACCGAAAGCATCCCTCTCTGACTGGAGAGTCCATCCTTCGCTTTTCGCATCACGGACAAAGATGACGCACTGGCGCAAAAAAGGTCGAGTGCCAAAACGCATCTCTTTCGTGTATTGGTCAGCGAAATGCGAACAGGAAAGCAGGCACCAGCTACCCGCCCATATCTTGTTCCACTCACTATTTGCAAACGCTTTTACATCCATAGTGCTTATGTTTCGATTTTTCTCACAATCCCCTTCTCCGCATCCACTTCCACAAGATCGCCGTCTTTGAGGACTTTCGTGGCGATTTTGGTGCCGATGATGCAGGGTAGGTTTAATTCCCTGGAGGCTATAGCTGCATGGCATGTTATCCCGCCTTCATCGGTTATGGTCGCACACGCCTTTTTCATTGCAGGTATGAAAAAGGGATTGGTCATGACTGTAACGAGTATGTTCCCCTCTTTGAAAGAAGAAATTTCATTATCTCGAAAAATTTTCTGAACAGTGCCACGAATCGATGACGACCCTCGGCACGCGATTGAACCTTTAAATTCTTGGACAGTATTTTCATCATCAGGTGTGGCGAGATAGTATCCGTGAGTTTCCAAAAAAGTCTTTAGAGTTATTCCTGTAAAAACCTGAGTCCCGTAGAAAATATAACCATCACTTCTTTGACGTAACTCTTCTAGAGACGGCACATAGGAGGATGACTGGAGCATGCGTTCAAGTTCTCCAAACGTAACAAAAGAAGAGTGCTGTGGAGGAAGATTACGAGAAACAAGTTCGTGACTCGCCACATCTCGCCAGTATGTTACTAGCTCTGCAATAGTGCCTTCAGATGCTTGCCGTGCATCTATCAATCGGTTGAGAATAGCGTCAGCTTTCTCAGGAAATTTCTCCACGAGCTTATGCGCATGCTGTTCTTGTGGTAAAAGAAAGCTGACGGTATACCAAGGATACATTTCGCTTGAAAGTCTTTTTACTTCATTAAAAATTTTGATGTCAGAAAATTCTCCAGTTTGTTCTACGTGGCGGAGCACGTTCCTTAATTCGACAACTGTAGATTTATAGAGGTCAATTTTTTCTTGATCAAAAAAACCACTCTCGGGGTCAATAGTAACTACAGCATCAATGAAAGCCTGAGCCTCATCTAACGGCCTATAAGTTTCAAGTAAGACTCCGTAAAAATAAGAAAATTGATTTAGAACTCCCACTCCAATAACCTCAATAAGCCTCGGGTTCATATCACGAACCCACCATTCCGCCCAAGCAAGCGTGTAATCCCTGCTCCAAATCAACATTACTTGCGCTTGTGTATTATTCATGAAAAAAAATGTTGTTATGAACGACTTTGAGAGCTGTCAAATACCTGCAGAATCCGCACAATCCCCTTCTCCGCATCCACTTCCACAAGGTCGCCGTCTTTGAGAACTTTGGTGGCAATTTTTGTGCCGATGATGCAGGGTTTTTTAAGTTCACGAGAAACTATTGCAGCATGACAAGTAATACCGCCTTCATCAGTAATGATTGCTCCTGCCCTTTTCATCGCAGGCACCAGTTCTGGCTTTGTCATTGAAGAGACAAGAATATCGCCATCTTCGACCTTATCTGAATCGGCCTTCGTGAATACGAGTTTTACCAAACCTTGGACTTTACCAATACATGCCGTTGTCCCCCTTAGTTCATCTACGGACGTTTCGCCGGAATAATGCAATTGCTCTGCGAGTTCCTTTGCCTCGAAGCCGCTCAGTATCTTGGCATCCTTACCTTGCAATATGACTGCAAATCCTAGCTTTCTCTCTTTGAAATCCTCCGGCAGTCTTCCGTCTTGAAGCGCTGAAATGATTTCGGCAAAAGTCATATACGTAAAGTCGATAAAGGAAATATTTAACCGTTCGGATATTTCTTTGAAAAGAAATCGGGCGCGATAACAGAAAATCAAACACACATCAATGCGAAATGTCCGAAAGTGTACATACGTACGGGCTAATTCGACGCTTTCCCTGAGATCAGAGTCAGCGTTGAGAGCTGCTAATTCCTTCTCTACTGATTCATCCTCTTCTTTTGATTTTATTTTTTTCTTTTGCAATAAGACCTGGCTTCTTATTTCATCGGCATCCCAGAAATTATCCAGTCTTCCGGTATCGCCAAGCCAGCCGTATTCTTTTTCCATAGAAGCTATTTTTGCCTCATCCAGAACATCCTTATGCTCGGCAAGAGAATGTAGCTCGCTCTCATACTCCTCTAAGAAGCCTGGTCGGGACGGAGAAACGAAAAGCAAATGCAGCTGCTGGAATTTTTCAAAATCTTTTACCGGATCTACAAATCGCGCCAATTCAGCCTGGAGTCGCATCGTTACAATACCTTCCGCCAGATTGGCTGGTGCGAGATTCGTAACCATCCACACATGGAGCCATTCGAACCACGTTTTAAAAATACCTTCAAGCTCTTTCGTGCTCAATTTTGCGTAATCAGTTGATTCAAGAACCAAAAACTCCTGTTTCTTCATTTCAAATTCAGCGTAAGCCTGTTTGGGAACGCGGAGGAGATACTCAGGATCTTTTATTAACATCTCACGAAAAAGACGCACGCACGCCTGATATTGTTTTTCTTTTAAATAAACTTCGGCCGAATTCACAATTATATTCTCAACAGGAAACATGAAATCGGACCAGCCCAACTGAATAGCAACTTCGACCAGCGGACAACGAAACCTAGTGAAATACAGATTCCAATTTTTTGGGTCAATGATGGGCTTGCTTTTAATGACTTCTGACAACGTCGTGATAGGCCTGCTCTGAGAGCTGTCAAACACCTGCAGAATTCGCACTATCCCCTTCTCCGCATCCACTTCAACCAAGTCGCCGTCCTTCAGAACTTTCGTGGCGATTTTTGTACCGATGATGCAGGGTTTGCCAAGTTCGCGAGAGACAATAGCAGCATGCGCAGTAATTCCACCCTGGTCAGTTACTATAGCTCCAGCTTTTTTCATTGCTGGAACAACATCAGGATCGGTAGCAATGCTCACGAGAATGTCACCCTCCTGCATCTTCGAAACATCAGATGCACGGAATATAAGTCGCACAATTCCTTTCGCCTTACCGCGATTAGCAATTTGACCTTTAAACTCAGTGACATTCTCGTGCACAGTCTCAACGATGCAGTCGGTAAACTTTTTTGCTTGATCGCCAATGTATACCTCTTCAAAATTCTTCCCTGTATATAAAACGCAATGACGCAACCTTTCCGTTAAGACATCTACATCCAATGCGCCTTCCAATAAGGCAACTTTCACTTCACGCTGGAGCATGAACTGAACCTGTACTCTGGTAAGTTTCAGGCGCTTCGCAATCTCTTGAAGAAGCGTTGTGTGAAGCGTGTAGAGTGTAAAAAGTTGAGCATGTCTCCGTATGAGCTTTGTGAGAGCAAAGCCTTGTGCAATCGCAAAAAGTCTCCGATACACATCTGGGGTTTTTAATTTTTTATAGAGCGCTTCTTGATTATTTTTTGCTTCAACAAACTGCTTTCTTTCATTATTCAAAATATCCTCAGGAACAGCGTTGGTGGTCGCAAAATCAGATAACTCTTTCAAATAGTAATTGGAATTGAATCGCTCAACATTTCCTGCATAGATATATCCTAAATGACCCCATTTCTCAGCATGGCTTTCAACGGCGGTGCGTAAACCATCAGAAATAGTTTTATCTTTTAATTCTTGCAGATACGTTTTGGCTATAGCAAGAAATTCTTCTCGCTCCTCTGCAATGATTGTTTTTTCAAGCGGCGTAGTAAGTGTTACAAAAGCCTCCTCCACTTCTTCAGACGCACACGCAGCATTCAGGTACTCTTTGAGGTAATTAGTAAAATCATTGTGATAAATATCGACAGCAACTGGAAGCCAACCGTATGTATACAGTTTTGCATGGATCGTGCTGTGCTCGTCATATACGTTACAGATTTCCTGGTTAGAGAGAGTAGTAAGATTCATATCTTCAACCTTCTTGGCAAACTCAATCATTGCGTATGACCACTCGCGAATCTTTTCATTTAATTCTTCGCCAAAGCCAGGTCTACCCGCCAACGCCTCTAAAATAGAGCGCGCAAACCGACCTGAGTCATTTTCGTCAACATAAAAATCCATTTCAAAACCATTAAACACAGCAAGAACATTTCTATGACCCTCAATAAACGAGTAACTGCTTTCATTGGAAAACTGGCGAAAAGGAATTTGAAAAAAGAAGATGTCTGAATTGGGAATTTTTTCTCCCAAAATCCACTTTTTGTCTTCTGAAGAAATGATATTCATCTCCTCTTGCAAAAAAGACTGGGGGGAATCGTTCGAGAGTGTTGTTATAGGTCGACTTTGAGTTATATAAAATTTTCCGCCTTCGGTTGCCCACTCTATGTCGACTGGAAAACCGTAGTGGTTTTCAATTTTTATAATAAGTTCAGCAAGTTCAAGAATTTGCTCATCAGAAATTTCCTGCTCCTTTCCCTTCTCCGAAGAGAGATTCACCCACTCATTACCCCCACCTTGTTTTCGATACAGCGCACGGTCTTGCTCAATAAGGTTTTTATCAAGAATTGCCAGTGGTTTTTTCGTCACCACATACGAGTCGGGAGTTATTTGCCCAGACACCACGGCTTCACCTAAACCAAAAGCAGCCTCAATAATTATTTGATTTCTATCTTCCGTCACTGGGTGAACGGAAAACGCAATACCAGCAGATTCACTGTTCACCATTTTCTGTACTACAACAGCCACAGAAACTTTTTCTGTATGGAGTCCCTTCTCGAATCGGTAAAAAATAGCGCGCGGTGTAAAAAGCGATGCCCAGCACCTGCGAACATTTTCTAAAAGCGAGCTTTCTGTTGTATTTAAAAATGTATCAAGCTGTCCCGCCCACGCGGCTGATGCGCTATCTTCTGCTGTTGCACTGGAGCGAACAGCCACAAACTCAGTATTCAGTGTTTTAAAACCTTCTTGAATGTCTTTTTCGATATCTTGAGGAATTTCTTTTGAAAGAATGAGTTCTTGAATTTTTCCCGACGCACCTTCAATAGTGTGCATCATCTCTACATCAACGGTTTTGAGTATGGAATCAATCTCAATGTTGAGATCAGCCTCTTCAAGAAAGTGTTCAAAAGCGGGTGCGAGTACAACAAAACCGGGCGGTACCGGAATACTGGCTTGCGTCATTTCACCAAGCGATGCACCCTTACCACCTGCACTATCAGCATCATTTTTTCCAATAGAAGAAAAAGGTGCCGTCCACGTCATGCGGTCATTTTACCCCTACGCTCACTATTTGCCATTTTCATTAAAACCTTAAGCGGGTAGGTCAAGGCGGCTGGCGGATTCGGCAAAGCTGGTGCCGACTTTCTTGCCAGGGTTAAAGATATTCAGCGGGTCAAAGATTTCTTTTATACGCTCAAAAAGCTTCTCCATTGGGGCACCAAACATCTGTTCCACATAGGGAGTGCGCACGAATCCGTCATTGTGTTCGCCTGAAATAGAGCCGTTGTATGACAGCACGAGGTCATAGACCTTGTGCGAAAGCTCTTCAATCATCGCCTTTGCCCCAGGCTTTTTGGGATCTATAAGAGGAATGATGTGGAAGTTGCCGTCTCCCACATGCCCTGCAACGGTGTAGGTAAGAACATACTTTGAAAGTATTTCGGTGAGACGAGGAAGAAATTCTGCAAGAGATTGAGGTGGCACCACAAAATCATCAATAAAAGGAGCTGCGCGCATGCCGCGCACTTTCTTGCGAAGCAAATTAAAACTCTCACGACGTATCACCCAGTACTTTCTTGCAGCGTGCTCATCTTTTGCGATGCGCACCTTTGCATGAATAGGTAGTGTACGCACATCACTCACGAGAGCTTCTGCACTCTTTTGCGCTTCTTCTTGGGTATCCGCACGAAATTCAACCATCAAAACCAATTTTGGAATGCCACCCGTTGCAAGCATCCATAATTCTGGCAAGAACGAAATACCTAAAGAAAAAATTCCTGCTTTCATCTGCGTTGCAAACTCTGGAAAATACTTCACCGCGAGTGAAAATGTGTGATCATCGTACGATTCAAAACTATCGGGCTGATGTTCCAATACTTTTGGCACGAGAACTCCAAGATCATGAATGTCTTTAAGAAAAAGCACCACCATTGATGCAAAAGGTTTTGGATGCACAAGGCCAAAACGAATTTTGGTTATGATGCCAAGCGTTCCTTGTGCACCCACCATGAGGCGCGCAAGATTTAGAGACTCAATGCCGTCGCCAATGTCCCACAGTGCATACCCTGAAGAGTTTTTTTCTACATGAGGCTTCCCTTTTTCGATAACGTCACGATTCTTTTTCACTACATCAGCGACTGCTCTATATATATCGCCTTCAACAGAAGCTTCTTTGAGTTTTTGACTAAACACCTCACCTTCAAGATTGCGAAGTGCGTGCACCTGCCCATCCCTAAGGACTACATCAAGCTCTTCTACATATCGCGCGGTCTTTCCATACTTGAGATTTTTCTCTCCACCTGAATTATTAGCGGCCATGCCACCAACGGTGCAAATTTCGCGCGATGCCGTGTAGCTGGGGAGCTCAAGATTTTTCTTCTTCGTCTCTGTATCAAAATCCCTAAAATACATTCCTGGCTCCACAACTGCATATGTGTCGCCAAGCTCTACAAAATTTTTCAAATACCGCGTCATGTCGAGAATAATCGAGGTGTTCAAAGGCCCTCCCGACATGTCGGTACCTGCAGAGCGCGCGGTCACTGACACCTTCTCGCCGGCAGTTTTCCTCTCGCTCACAAAACGTACAACAGCTGCAACATCCTCCGCATCTTTTGGCCGAACAACGGCTTCAGGGCGCACTCTAAAAAGACTCGCATCACGACTTGCCGCATCGAGCACAGCCGCAGAATCTTCGACTTCACCGCGTGCCACCTTTTTTAAACCATCAATAAGATCACTCATGTGACTAAAGTATACCGTGCAAAAATGATACAATTTGACGCATGGCACTCGATTTTCTTGCAATTGGCGACACAGTAGTTGATGAGTTTATTGAACTTGAAGACGCAACCGTACACTGCGACGAAAAGGGAGAGAACTGCACCATTTCAATGCGTTGGGGGGACAAAATACCTTTTAAGAGCGCCACCTTGGTTGCAGGTGTTGGCAACGCCGCAAACGCTGCAGTTTCAGCTTCACGGCTTGGACTCAAGAGCGGACTTGTTGCAAATATGGGCAAAGACAAATATGGCGACGACATTATGTCGGTCTTTAAAAAAGAGCACCTCAATACCTCTTTCATAACTCGCCAGCGAAATGTGCCAACCAACCATCACTACGTACTGTCATATCAATCAGAGCGCACTATTCTTGTGAAGCACGAAGCGTACGCATACCATTTCCCTCAAAATCTTCCACCACCTAAAACGGTATACCTCTCTTCCCTTGCAGCGTCAGCGGAAAGTTATCACGACGAAATTGCTGACTACCTTGAACACCATCCGGGAATCTTTTTTGTCTTCCAACCAGGCACGTTCCAAATGAAGCTTGGTGCCGAGCGCTTGAAGCGCATCTACAAACGCGCACAAATGTTGTTTGTAAACAAAGAAGAAGCGGGGCGAATACTTGGCACACCTGATGTTATTGACGTTAAAACACTCGCTGAAAATCTTCGTGCACTCGGACCAAAAACTGTGATCATTACTGACGGGCGCGCGGGCGCATACGCACTTGAAAACGATACGCTCGTGCATGTTGATATGTATCCAGACCCTAAGCCTCCAGTAAATCGCACGGGCGCAGGAGACGCATTTGCATCCACCACGACGAGCTACCTCACACTTGGTATGACATTAAAAGAAGCAATGTTTCGAGGAACCATAAACTCCGCATACGTAGTACAAGGTGTGGGTGCACAAAAAGGACTCCTCACAAAAGACGTACTTGAGCGATTCACCCACTAATCTATGACACCAAAAAAAATAGACACGCTTCGAATAAAACTCTACGCAGACGGTTCTGAAGAAAAAGAGATGCTCTCTCTTGCTGAAAAGCCTTACATCAAAGGCCTCACGACCAATCCAACACTAATGCATAAAGCAGGTGTCACTAACTACGCAGAGTTTGCAAAAAAGATACTGAGCTTAATTCCTGAAAAACCAATATCGTTTGAGGTGTTTTCAGATGATTTTTCCGAGATGGAACGCCAAGCACGGCTTATTGCATCGTGGGGTAACAATGTCTATGTAAAAATCCCTATTGTAAACACAAAAGGAGAATCCTCAACTCCCTTGGTAAAAAAACTTTCAGACGAAGGAATCAAGCTCAACGTCACAATGATTCTAACGGCAGAGCAAGTGCAAACCGCAACCAATGCACTCAGCGCTTCGACCCCATCAATCATTTCAGTCTTTGCAGGACGCATTGCAGATGTTGGCATGGATCCTATTCCCGTCATGCAAGCGTCGAAAGCAATCACCGCCACAAAACCCTCCATTGAACTCTTGTGGGCTTCAACGCGCGAACTTTTTAATATCTATGAAGCCGAAAGGGTTGGCGCTGAAATCATCACCGTTCCCCCGTCCATTCTTAAGAAATTGGGAGACATAGGAAAAGACTTACAGACCCTTACACTCGAGGGTGTAAAAACTTTCTACGAAGACGGAAAAGCCGCCGGTTTCACCCTATAAAAACCCGCGTGGTTTTTATTTTGTTTTCCTAGCAAGAACTTTTTCAACTGCTTTTTGTATTCCAATCGCATCAAGGCCGTAGTGGTGCAGAAGCTCCTGCGGTTCACCTGACTGCCCGAATGCATTCTGCATGCCTACAAATTCCATTGGAACCGGATGCTTTTGTGCAAGCAACTCAGCCACTGCGCTTCCAAACCCTCCTGCTATCTGATGCTCTTCTACCGTCACCACTGCACCGGCTTCCTGTACAGCTTCAAGAATTGTTTTTTCATCAAGAGGTTTCACCGTGTGGCTATTGATGACCGATACTTTTACTCCTGCTGCTTCAAGCGCCTTTGCGGCAAGGAGCGCCTCATACACTAAGTGTCCTGCAGCAATAATTGCCACATCTGATTTTTCAGGTTTCCAAAGATAGTATGCTTTCCCAATTTCAAATGGAGTCTCGGCGCTGGTAAACGTTGCCACTTTATCGCGCCCAAACCTGAGGTACGTTGGCTTACCATTTTTTGCCGCAGCAATCGTTGCCTTTCTTCCTTCTTCAGCATCTCCTGGAACTACCACAATCATGTTGGGAAGTGCGCGCATCATCGCAACGTCTTCAAGCATTTGATGTGTTGCACCATCGGGACCTACTGATACACCTGCATGCATACCGCACACCTTGACCGGCACGTTATTCAAAGCAATCGTTGTTCGAATCTGCTCATAATTTCTCCCAGGAGAAAACGCAGCGTAGGAAGCAATGAAAGGAATTTTTCCTACTGCAGCCATGCCTGCAGCAACGGTTGCAAGGTTTTGTTCGGCAACCCCCACTTCAACAAAACGTTCTGGAAATTCCTTTTGAAACCACGCTGTGCGCGTTGAATCCCCAAGATCCGCTGAAAGCACAACAACCTCTCGATCCGCCTTCCCTGCCTCTACTGTCCCCTTACCAAGCCCGTCGCGCGTTGGGGCTTTTTCAATTGCGTCAGTGAAAATCTTTTCTGAAAGTTTTGCGTCGTTGTTCAACATATATTATTTTTTAGCAGCCTCGCGGATTTGCGCAATGAAAGATTCTTCCTGTTCCGGCTTTGGCGGGTTGCCATGCCAGTGGTAATCAAACTCAATCTCCTTCACGCCTTTTCCAGGAATGGTGTGCGCGAGAATCATCGTTGGCTTTTCATAAATTGCTTTTGCTTCTTCAACCGCACTCACAATCTCTTCCATATTGTGACCATCAATCTCGATCACGTGCCAATTAAATGCGCGGTACTTATCAGCGAGTGGCTCGAGCGGCATCACATCTTCCGTCATGCCCTCTATCTGAATGTTATTCCTGTCCATGATGGCGGTGAGATTATGGAGTTTATTTTTTCCTGCAAACATTACACCTTCCCAAATGTTTCCTTCCTGTTGCTCTCCATCAGACACAGCGCAGTAGGTGCGCCATTTCTTTCCATCCATTCTTGCCGCGTACGCCATGCCCGCTGCTTGTGAGAGCCCTGACCCTAAAGGTCCTGACGTGGTTTCAAGTCCCGGCAACATGTCGCGCTCTGGATGTCCTTGGAGTCGCGATCCAAGCTTGCGGAGCGTCAAACACTCTTCAACAGGAAAATATCCTGCGTGTGCCATTGCGGCATACCGAACAGGTGTGATGTGCCCATTTGAAAGAACGAGTCGATCTCGTTCCTCCCAATCGGGATTTTTTGGATCATGATTCAAAATATGAAAATAGAACGCAGTAAAAATGTCTGCCATGCCTAGGGGGCCTGCTGTGTGCCCCGACTTTGCCGCAACGAGCATATGAATAATGGTCTCGCGTATCTCGCGCGCCTTGTCTTCAAGAGTAGCTATTTGTGCGTCAGTGATATGTTTCATACGGCAAGTGATTCTAAATAATGTACGGCTTCTTCTGGGTTTTCGGCTTTAAAAATAAATGAACCTGGCGCAAG
>JAZJXK010000002.1:0-9230 GCA_040390955.1 Patescibacteria group bacterium | reverse complement strand
AAGTCACTGGCTTACGTTAGTATTTTTTGCGTTTACGCTCCTCTATCTGTTGCGCGACAGCAATAGCTAGACCTCAAAATCAGTTCGGAGAGGCTGATACTAGCAACCTCGAAGTGCGCGTTGGACTTTCTTTTTTGGTTTAGGTTGCCCACATTCGCGACAGGTTCTCGCGCCTGGCACATTAATTATTCCCGGGCAATTTGCACATGTCCACGTTACGTTTTCTTCATCCATGTCATTGGGTATGAAGGGATACTCAGGGGTGCGTCTAGTCATACGGCTTTTCTTCACGCTCTGGCAACGTAGAAGTAGGGCAGAACCAGCATGGTCCTATTTTAAAATTGTATGACCTGCAAGTAGGACATCGCCATTTTATTGCTAAAGGATTCCACTCAGGAGTTTCGCTCGCCATAGTAAGAATACGCTACCAGTCTTTTTTCTTTTGTCAAAAACCTTCCGCTCCAATTCATGTGTGCAAACTGGTATACTACCCATCGTTACTAATTAGCTTTTACACATGCAGAAATACGATTCACTTCTCACGCTCATTGGCCGTGTGGCCATTGCTGCAATATTCATTATCTTTGGCTTTCTAAAAATTAGCACCTTTGCTGGCATGGTTGCTTTTGCTACTGCTGCCGGTGTTCCCTTCCCTACGCTTGCAATAGGTGTAGCAATCGTCGTCGAGCTTATTGGTGGCCTCATGATACTCGTTGGATACAAAACAAAATGGGCAGCGCTTGCGGTAGCGCTCTTTTTGATTCCAGTGACCTACTACTTCCACCGAAACTTTGCTGACCAAGTAAACATGACCATGTTCTGGAAAAACCTCTCAATCTTCGGAGGCATGCTTATTCTTGCAGCACACGGCGCTGGGAAATACAGTGTCGACGCCATGTTTGGAAAAAAGTAATACAGAAAGGCAGTATAAGAAAAAGGCCGCCCCCGTACGGGGGCGGCCTTTTTCTTATGTTAATTATTCTTCCTCCTCAACCTAAAAGAAATTTCAAATCCCGCCTGAAGGCGGGATTTGATTGGTTTTATTTCTTTGCAAGTTTACCCCAGCATGCTCTAGAGGATGCCCACGGCTTAGTACCTTCTTTCTCGTACAGGTACTTCCCGTATGACAGGTTCCCGTCGAGAGTATAGAGGTCTAGATTCATCTCCAGAGCCCTCTCCTCATGGTATTCGGTGTTTATCTGCATAACACCAACATCAGCGTGATTAGCGATTCCGCGGAAAATCTGGCCGTCCTTATCTACCTGACGCATTCTTGATTCACACCATGCGATATCAGCAAGAATGGGGGTATCTGAATAATATTGGCGCACGTACTCCCCTAGTGTTTGGGGGGTCTTCGGCGCAGCGTCGGTAGTCGTTGAGAGGGTCGTAGGCGATCCTGCCGCAACGCTCGCGAGCAAAAGCATAATTGGTAACAACATAATATTTAATTGGAATCCGCCGATTTATTTCTATCAGTGGCGGGTGTACCGGTCTCGCAGTAATAGGGCGCGATGGGGTACGAAAAAAGCCGGCCCGAAAGCCAGCTACTTCGATACGTTAGCATCGGCGCCGAACCCTGTCAAGGATTGCACAAGTAAAAATGACTGTTCCACGGCTCTATAGAGCCATAAAAATCATTTTCCAAAAACAGGGTTTTTGACCAAATTTTCCACACTTTTCAAAAAATCGACTTTTTCTAAAATCCAGGAATTTTTAGCACTTCACGAGCTTTACGACCATGTCGTAGGCCTCATCAACACTGTCCGCGACCTGAAAAAGGTCTAAATCGGCCTTGGCAATGGTGTGATACTGCTCCAAAAGGTGATCTTTGAAGTACGCAAGGAGCGGAGTCCAGAATTCACGATTATAGAGGATGATGGGGATACGCTTAATTTTGTTAGTTTGCACGAGAGTCAGTATTTCAAAGAGCTCGTCGAGGGTGCCAAAGCCCCCTGGGAAGTAGATGTAGACCTCAGAAGCAAAGGAAAGCATGACTTTACGAGTGAAAAAGTAGTTGAACGTTGCGGTATCGGTGAGATAGCGGTTTGGTGCCTGTTCTGAAGGAAGCTCAATATTGAGCCCAATAGACTGCCCGCCGGCTTCAAATGCACCTTTGTTAGCAGCTTCCATGACGCCCGCGGCGCCACCGGTAATAATAACGAAGCCTGACTCAGCCAGCTTTGCAGCGAGCGCTGTGGCATCCTCATACACCTTTTCTCCAAGCTGAGAGCGAGCTGAACCAAAGAAAGTGGCTGCAAGACGATACTTGCGGAGCATGCCAAAACCTTCAACGAGTTCCGCCATTATTTTAAAGATGCGCCAAGACTCCATGTCTTTGGTGTGGTCGGTCTTTTCTGGGTCACACACACGGAGTTCCCCTTCCATACGGTGTTCATCCGGAGGATTCACAATTCTATATTTTCTTTGAGTGTCAGACATGGCGAAATTGTAACACCTGAAGCTACGAGGTTATAGCTTTCAGGTGTCAGCTTTCAGGGAGAAAAAGTTAAATCGAAATGTAAGGAATGGGGTAGGCAGAAAATTCTGGCAAAAGAGGTTTTTCAAAAAGAAGGCGCGAAGCAACTTCAGCATGCGAGAGCGCTCCGGTGAGCGCATTATGCGGCTTCGGCTCTTCTGGAATACCGACGTACTTCAAAGCAGCATCAAGCGTGAGTTTTGTGTGATGCTTCTCTGCATCAAACGGCGGAGTGACTCCCCGCTTCACCATATGCATGTAGGCAAGCGTGTGGGTGTCGAGCGTGCGATGTGCAAGAGGAAATGGGATACCTCCTCGGTAGCAGGCAGCAATAAGAAAATCGCGATCAAAAGAGGGGTTTTGACCAACCAATGTTCTATCGTGGACGCTCTCAGTCCATGAAAGAAACGCTTGTACCAACTCAATTTCTGATTGTTTCGAAGAGTCCCGTACCGCTGCATGGGTAAATCCATTTACAAGAAGCGCCTCGTCGTTGACGTGTGCACCATCCCAAATATGGCATTCGCCATAAAAACGATTAGCGGGCGACTCTAGGTCAACTGCTCCTAGCGAAAGAATAGAATCCTGCACTGGGTCAACTCCCGAACTTTCAATATCGAGTGCAATCATAGAAACAGCTTAACAGGTTTTAGGGAGTAGGTTATAGATTGCTAGTACTAAAACCTATCAGCTATTCCCTATCACCTGCTCAAAGTCCATTACAACGACCCGCGTGATAGCCGGCAGCTTCCGCGGCAACTCGTGAACTGAAATACACTCTATTTCCTAAAGCTATTTTTACTGCAAGTGGGCACCACGGGAAAAAATAGGTAGAACCAGTAGCAGAGGCAATGTACGCGCCACCGCCTGAAGGCGGCGGCGGGAGAGCAGTTTCCCCCACTCCTACTGCCCCCTGAATCGCCGAAGCGCTCTGCCCTTCTGGATATATAATTTTAAATTCTTCCTTTTGACCATAGAGCACGGAGAGTCTCCCCAGGCCAAAAGCACATAAAGCTACCAGAATAATAACAACGACAATAAGGGCGTTTTCTTTAACTCTCCCCCACAGAATCTTGATTTTTATAGCTATATCTCGTATAGTACCCACAGGATAAGTATAGCTCAGGAGCCTTAATGCCTCCCTACCCCTATCCCCTAAATACTAATCAACTATGTCAACAAAAAAAGCAGCTGGTTCAGCAAAAAACCTAACTGATTCAAATCCGCAATATCTCGGCGTTAAGCTCTATTCGGGTGAAAAAACAAAGAAAGGTAGCATCATCATCCGCCAGAGAGGTACCAAGTTTATGCCAGGCAAGAATGTTGGTATAGGAAAGGATCACACTCTCTACGCAGTTGCTGAAGGTACTGTAACCGTACGACAAACACGAAAGACTCGTTTTGATGGTTCAACCATCAAGCGCCACGTTGTAGACGTTAAATAAATTTTAAAAAGCCCCGAAAGGGGCTTTTTTCATACACACGTACCAGAAAACACTAGATCTTTTTTGCTTCAACTAACACAGAGAGTTCTGCAAATGCTTCTTGCACTTTTACTTCCACTCGGTGAGAGCCGAGTGTTTTTATGACACCACCAACAAGCATGACAGAGTCTTCCGAAACGTTTACACCCAGCTCTTTTTGAATTGCAGTGGCCACTTGTTTTGTATGTATTGATTCAAAAAGTGTTCCCTTTTCATTAGCGCGCGCTTGCATTCCAATTTCTTTTCCGTCAATTCCAGCAAGAGCCTTCTTTGCAAGCGTTGCATCCATAGCAACCTTCTCCTTCATACTTTGTTGTTGTTTTTCAAACTTTCGTATGTTTTCTGCGGTTGCAGGTAGTGCAAGTTTCTTTGGAATAAGAACATTCTGGGCATACCCATCTGCAACAGAGACGAGGGTGCCTCGCTGCCCCACTTTCTTCACATCAGTAAGCAAAATCAATTTCATATTTTAATAGGTTATAGGTTTTAGTGTATAGGGTATAGAGAATAAGCGCTAGTCTTTAAAATTCAAAATATTCCCTATAACCTATCACTTAAAACCTGTCCTACTTTCCAGTCGTAAGGAAGCTCGCGGCACGCTCAAGCTGTGGATCCGTACCCTTATCTATATCCTCTTTTGTGATTGGCACTTCAATATCAGGAGCAATACCTGCATGAGAAATGGAAATTCCATTTGGAGTCAGCCAGCGAGCAATGGTGATTTTAAGTGACGTATCGGCAGTTACATTAAAGAGTTGTTGCACCGAACCCTTACCGAATGATTTTTCACCTATGAGCGTAGCTTTCCCATGATCATGAAGTGCACCAGCCAAAATCTCAGACGCTGAAGCAGAGCCTTGGTCTATCAAAATTACAAGTTTTAATTTATCTGAGAACACATCGTATCCACGGCTTCGTGTTACGTCAGGCGACTGCTTTGCACCATAATCTTCCGTCACAATAGTTTTTCCTACCGGCAAGAACCAACTTGCAATATCAGCCGCAACCTCTAAGTACCCCCCTGGATTGCCACGAAGATCAATCACCATCGAGTTTGAACCTGAATTTGCAAACTCACGAATGGCTTCACGGAATTTTTCTGGAGCGTTTGCGTTGAAGGTAAAGAGCTTGATCACAAACACACCATCAGGACGAAGTTTTGTTTTAATAGTTGGCAAATTGATTGTTGCGCGAACGAGCGTTACATCAAACGGGGTATCTTTCCCGCGAACAATAGTTACCTTAACTGGAGTACCAATGGCTCCGCGGATGAGACTCACCGCATCATCAATAGTGATACCTGCAGTGTCTTTGCCTTCAATCTTGAGAATGATGTCTCCACTTCGAATTCCTGCACGAAACGCAGGAGTGTCTTCAAGAGGTGAAATAACCGTAAGCTCGCCCTCTTTAATACCGAGCTCCATTCCCACGCCACCAAAATCTCCCTGTACTTGGCTATCGAATATTTTCTTTTCCTTCGGCGGGAAAAATGCCGTGTAAGGGTCGCCATAAGAAGCCGCGAGCCCTTGTATTGCTCCCCAGACCTTCTGCTCAGAGGTATTTGGAGCAGTTGTGGTTGCTGGCGTAAAGTTTTCATCAAGAAGCTCCCACGCTTTAAAGAGTGGCTTCAAATCGGCACTATCAGGCCCTGTTGCCACATCACCGCGAGCCGCATGAGTGCCCCACGGCACAAAGCCCGCAGTTTCAGTACCTACAAAAAACGCAGCTACACCTACTAGGAATACTCCTATGAGCGCCGTGCGCATTCCGATTGAAGAGTTGTCTTTCATTGTTTTCTATTATGCCACAGGAGAATAGGTAATAGGTTTTAGGTTAGAGGGAATAGTGTGTGGGTATCTGCGCATCGATGAAAATTTCTTCCCCTATACCCTAAAACCTATAACCTAACACCCGCTAATAACAGTTATACTGTTCTGATGATAAACCGCTACGAATACGAAGGCATCGTGTGGATTGATATTGAAAATCCAACCGCAGATGAAATAGGTGAAGTCGCACAAGAATTTAATTTAGGCCCTCTCCTTAGCCAAGAGCTTCTTGCTCCAACACTGAAACCGCGCGTCGATTTGTATCCAGAGATTGTCTACGCACTCCTTCATTTCCCAGCAAGACGCCACACGCACAACGCACGCGCAACCCAAGAAGTTGATTTCGTTATCGGAAAGCATTTTGTCATTACCGTTCACTACGACACCGTTGACGCGCTCATTGATTTTGCAAGATCCTTTGAAGCAGCAATGCTCTTGAAGCGCAGTGTTGGGAAATTCCATAGTGGCCATATTCTTTTCGAACTTACTCAGCGCCTGTACCAAGAAGTAGAGTACGAACTCGACTCTCTTGAGGATTCAATAGGTGCAATCGAGAACGCAATCTTTTCAGGTCATGAAAAAGATATGGTGCTCGCTATCTCGCGCATCAGCCGTGAACTCATTGACCAAAAGCGTACACTTTCAATGCACACGGAAGTTCTTGCTGCACTTGAACACGCAGGCGTCTCACTCTTTGGCGATAACTTTGCAAACTACCTTCGTGGTATTTCCGCATTTCATTACCGCACGCACCAGCGAGCGCTCTCGCTCATGGACACCATTACGGAACTTCGCAATACCAACGACTCCCTCCTCACTACGCGCCAAAACGAAATCACAAAAAACTTGACCATCATGGCCTTCATTACTTTCCCACTCTCCCTCATTGCAGCACTTTTCGGAATGAATACTGAAAATACTCCTGTCGCCAACACTCCAAACGGCTTCTGGGTTATTACCGGTTCAATGCTCGTCATAACCGCCCTTTTCTTCCTCTACTTCAAGATAAAGAAGTGGTTTTAGACGCAAAGCGTCAGCTTATAGCTTTCAGGTTTCAGCTTTCAGGGAGGAAATGAAGGGATGTTTTGGTTTTTCTCTTCCCCTACACCCTAGTGGCTAAACCCTAATTCAGGTGTGCAAAACTCGGTGTAAAAGCCTCTGTATAAGAGGCTTTTGAAGAGAAGGGCTAAAAGTGCCTGAGTGCTACAATGACCTTTCATGGCAACTCAAGGCGCACGCATTCCCCCACAATCAATCGATGCAGAGCGAGCGCTCTTAGGCTCTGTGATGCTGAAGCCCGATGCCATTCATGAAGTAACCGACTTCGTGTCTGCTGATTCTTTCTACGTTGAAAAACATCGCCTCATTTACCGCGCATTTACTGACCTTGCAACCGGTGGCAATCCTATTGACCTTCTCTCCACTGCCAACCGTCTCAAAGAAATGAACGACTTGGAGCGTGCGGGTGGTAACTCCTACCTTGCAGAACTTGTGAGCGCAGTCCCCACCAGCGCAAACCTAAAGCACTATGCAGAAATCGTACAGAAAAAATCAATGATGCGTTCCCTCATTGCCGCTTCATCAGATATTGGTGAACTTGGCTATGACGAGTCACAGGACATCGATGAACTCTTAAACAGCGCTGAAAAAAGAATCTACGAAGTCACCAGTTCCCCATCGGTGCGAAAATTCATTGCAATTGGTGATGCGCTTGGAGAAGCGTGGGAGCGTTTTGATAACTTGCACAAAGGAGACTATCAAATGCGTGGCATCCCAACTGGCTTTGATGCACTCGACAATATGCTTGCAGGTTTCCAGCGCTCTGACCTCATCATTCTTGCTGCCAGACCTTCCATGGGTAAAACAGCATTCGCACTCGACATCGCTCGCATGACGGCGACAATTCACAATGTCCCTGTCGGTATTTTTTCTCTTGAAATGAGCTCGCAACAGCTTGTAGACCGCATGCTCGCCGCAGAAGCGCACGTCGACGCATGGAAAATGCGCACAGGAAAAATTTCTACCGATGAAGAATTCGAAAGAATTCGTGACGCCATGGGCCGCCTCTCAAAAGCGCCAATCCATATCGACGATCAGCCAGCAACAAACGCACTTGGTATGCGCTCAGCAGCAAGGCGCTTGAAGCGCGAGAATGGCATCGGTCTTCTCATTGTCGACTACCTCCAACTCATGAGTCCTACCTCAACCCGCTCATCAGATTCGATGGTGCAGCAGGTTACTGAAATCTCACGCTCCTTAAAAACCCTTGCTCGTGAACTTGATGTGCCGGTACTTGCACTCTCACAGCTCTCGCGTGCCATTGAACAGCGTCGTGGTCGCCCTCGCCTTTCAGACCTTCGTGACTCAGGTTCCATTGAACAAGACGCTGACGTCGTTATGTTTATTCACAATGAAGACAGGTACAACGACAACAAAGAAGAGCGAAGTAATGTCACAGAAATCTTGATTGAAAAACATCGTAACGGCCGCACAGGAAAAATTGACCTCTTCTTTGATGCAGAACGCGCAACATTCCTCCCTATTGAAAAAGCAGGATTTGCAGGCGGGAACCAGGGAGGAAATGATGACTTCTAAAATCTCACATGTCTCGATCTCGAAATGATCTTGTTGAGCTCATCACAGAATTCCCCGGCATTGGCCCGAGGCAAGCGCGGCGTATCGTGCAGTTTCTCCTTGCCGCAGGAACTCCTTTCCGTGAAAAATTAGCTAGACTCATCATAGAGTCCGGTGCCTCTACCTCGCCCTGTACAATATGTTTCCGTTTTGATGACTCTCGCGATTCTGGAGTGTGTTCCATCTGTGCTGACCCACTTCGCGATCAAGCGACGCTCATGGTTGTTGAAAAAGATATTGATATTGAAGGCATTGAAAATTCTGGTGCATACAAAGGGCGTTACTTTGTGCTCGGTGGTCTTAAAACAATGACAGAGCGAAAAAATGCCCGAATGGTGCGCGTGAGCGAACTTCTCACGCATATAGCCAAAAGCGACGTGCAAGAAGTTATTTTTGCGCTCTCAACTACCCCCGAGGGCGACTATACTGCGCGAGAACTTGCAAAAGAAATACAGAAAGCAAAATCAGGTGTTTCAGTCACTCTCCTTGGTCGTGGCCTTTCTGTTGGAGCTGAAATTGAATACGCTGACGCAGAGACACTCAGAAGCGCTCTAAAAAATAGAAATTAAAATTCTGTCGTTCTCCCCTGACGCTGACGCATCCGGCGAAGTACTTTGCGAGCGTCTTCCGGCGTAGTGTTTCTACTGTGAGGGCGATCCAAACGCAGTTCAAAATACAAAAACGCATCCGTAATAAAGCGCATAAAAGCACTTAATCTATTCTGTGAATTTCCCCTTTCTAAAGCACCTACTTCTTCTGTTTCAATTGACTCACTCATCTTTCTAGCTCTTTGAAAGTATCTCT
>JAZJXK010000001.1:0-16152 GCA_040390955.1 Patescibacteria group bacterium | reverse complement strand
CTGTTGTTACATCATTTTCTTTCCCACTTGATGGTGGGGTCTCAAACCCGTGCGTTACGGTCACCGTCACGAAGACGTTTTTCCCAACACAAACCGTTATTGCATCTCAAGGCTATAACACATGCGTTACTGACAACCCCCTTCGGCTTGAGCGTGCTATTAGAGTGCAGTATTAAAAAAGAGTTTTCCGCTTTACAATGGTGCCTATGCAGCAGGCTCCTTTAGCAGTGCAAGAGCGAGCGAAGAAACTTCGCGAAGCAATAAATCACTATCGGTACCTCTATCACGTAGAAGACAAAGAAGAAATTCCTGAGAGTGCACGAGATGCGCTGATGCATGAGCTTGCAACGCTTGAGGCCGAGTATCCGGAACTTGCGACTCCCGACTCCCCGACGATGCGCATTGCGGGCGCGGTGCTTCCTGAATTCAAAAAAGTAGCACATCAGGTGTCGCAGTGGTCGTTCAATGACGTTTTTTCAGAAGAGGAATTTAGAGCGTTTGACGCGCGCGTACAAAAGGGAGTACGAGAGGGGTTTGGTTCGACTGCTCGTGCAACGTATGCGGTTGAACTCAAGATTGACGGACTTAAAGTTGTCTTTACCTACACACACGGCATTTTAGAAACTGCAGCAACGCGTGGTGATGGAAAGATTGGGGAAGATGTGACGCATAACATTCGCACTATTCAGTCAGTGCCGCTTTCGCTCACACGCCCCATCGATATCATTGTTGAAGGAGAGGTGTGGATGGGAAAGCGCGCCCTGAAAAATTTAAATGCCCTTCGAAAGGCTCAGGGCGAATCGGAATTCGCAAACCCACGTAACGCCGCCGCCGGTTCCATTCGCCAGCTCGATTCAAAAATAGCTGCATCACGAAATCTTGATACGTTTATTTATGACGTGGCAAAAACGAGCGAGCAGACTCCTCGAACGCAGATAGAAGAGTTAGAGTATCTTCGAGGTCTTGGTTTCAAGGTGAGTAGGGAAGCGGTGCACGTTATGGATGCCGATGGAGTAATTGCTTTTTGGAAAGCGTGGCACACCAAGAAAGATAAACAGAATTATTTAATTGACGGTATTGTCGCAAAAGTAAATGAACATGAGTATCAAGAGTTTTTGGGATACACGGGGAAAGCTCCTCGGTTTGCGATGGCATTTAAATTTGCAGCTGAGCAAGTGACCACGGTCGTTGAAGATGTTGTGCTTCAAATTGGCCGCACGGGAATTTTAACTCCCGTGGCACACTTAAAGCCTGTGTCAGTTGCGGGTGTGATTGTGTCGCGCGCAACGCTTCACAATGAAGATCAAATACAGCGACTTGATGTGCGAATAGGAGACACTGTGGTAATTCAGCGCGCAGGGGACGTTATTCCTGAAGTGGTGCAAGTGGTACCAGAGCTTCGTCCTAAAAATGCGAAAGTCTATCACTTCCCTAAAAAGGTTGCTGAGTGTGGGGGAGACGGCGCTCTTGAGCGCGTTCCAGGCATGAGTGCGTGGCGGTGTGTAAATAGGAACGGTGCAGCAGAGCAGCGACGGCGTTTTTATCACTTCATTGGCAAGCACGCGTTTGATATAGAAGGCATGGGTCCGCGCACCATCGACATTTTGATGGACGAAGGACTTCTTGGAACGTACGCAGATATTTTTACTCTCACCGAGGGTGATGTTGTTGGTTTAGAAGGTTTTGCAGAGCTCTCGGCGCACAATCTTATTCAGAGTATTAAAGGGCGCACACGCATTCCGCTTGATCGTTTTTTGATAGCACTCTCAATTCCACAAGTAGGCGAGGAAACTGCGCGCGATCTAGCGGCACATTTTAAAACACTTGCAAAAATTCGAACTACTTCTGTGGAAGAATTTCAGTCGGTAGAAGGTGTGGGAGATATTGTGGCGCATTCACTCTACGACTGGTTTAGAAATAAAGAACATGCGGAGCATCTTTTGCAGCTTTTGAAGTGTGTGACAGTCCTCACGGGTGAAGAGAAAAAGGGAGGACCACTTCGCGGGCAGACATTTGTTCTCACGGGAACACTCGACTCACTCTCGCGCGGCGGTGCGGCAGCACTCATCCGCGCGGCTGGGGGAGACGTCTCAGGGTCTGTGTCTAAAAAAACTTCCTATGTTGTTGCGGGTACTGACCCTGGTTCTAAGTATGATACAGCGCAAAAATTAGGAATTACTATTCTCTCTGAAAAAGAATTTCTCCTTTTATTAAAAAGCTGAAAGCACCACAAGGGCACTTCTTGTTTTTTAACTCGCAGAGCGAGTAACAAAACAAAGTCGCTGACACCTGGAAGCTGAAAGCTATGGATGTTACGATGCTCTCATGATTAGTGCTGACGATATACAGAAGCTTGCCACCTTAGGGCGCATTTCGTTAACTCCCGCTGAAGTTGAAAAGCTTCAGGGAGAGATAGGTTCCATTCTTGCGTATGTCGATACTGTGCAAAAAGTAGCACTTCCTGAAGGCTATACATCGTCAGCACATCTCGATATTGAGAATGTGATGCGTGAAGATGAGAATCCTCACGTTGCTGGCATGTATACGGAAAGTTTACTTACGCAGGCGCCACGCCGTGAAGGAGATTATTTGAAAGTAAAGAAGGTGTTGTCGTAAATTGCTATGGATCTTACAGAACTTTCAGTAAAGGAATTAGGAGAAGGATACCGTGCCCGTACCTTTTCTGTGGTTGATGTAGTGAAGGCGCATCTTACGCGCATTGAAAAAGAAAACGGAGCACTCAACGCATACGTTGAGGTGTTTGACGACACACTCAAAGAAGCAGAGCGTGCTGACGCTCTTTTTGCGAAAGGGGGAAGTGACGCACATTTGCTCGCCGGCATTCCTATTGCAGTAAAAGATAATATTTTGATACAGGGAAAGCGGGTAACAGCGGCTTCAAAAATGCTCGAGAATCACATTGCAACATATGATGCGACTGTCATTCGTACATTAAAAGAAGCGGGCGCACTTTTCTTGGGACGCGCGAACATGGATGAATTTGCAATGGGTTCTTCAACGGAACATTCTGTCTATGGCCCAACAAAAAATCCCCACGATCTTACGCGTGTACCGGGAGGCACGTCAGGAGGCTCTGCTGCGGCGGTTGCAGCCCATCTTGCACCAGTTGCTCTTGGTTCTGAAACCTGTGGCTCTATTCGTCACCCTGCGAGCCTTTGCGGGGTTGTAGGATTCAAACCAACGTATGGAGGTGTGTCGCGTTCAGGGCTCATTGCCATGGGTTCATCACTTGATCAAATAGGACCCATGACACGAACTGTTTCAGATGCAGAGCTGGTGTTTGAAACAATTCGTGGGCATGATCCGCTTGATGGAACGACACTGCCAACAGAAGGACAGCGTAGCGCCGTGAATAAAAGAGTTGGTGTGCCACGAGATTTCATAAAAGATATTTCAGCTGATGTGCGTGATAACTTTGAAAAATCACTTGAGGTGCTTCGCGGAAAGGGGTATGAAATTGTTGATATTGATCTTCCGTCTGCCGCATACGGTTTGGCAGCGTACTACATTGTTATGCCTGCAGAAGTGTCTACAAACCTTGCGCGGTTTGATGGCATGCGATACGGACTTTCGCGTGA
Organism: Patescibacteria group bacterium; assembly: GCA_040390955.1. Classification (GTDB taxonomy): domain Bacteria; phylum Patescibacteriota; class Minisyncoccia; order Phycocordibacterales; family Phycocordibacteraceae; genus Phycocordibacter. Next base: position 12,553 of record JAZJXK010000001.1, on the reverse strand, counting down.
GGGAAAAAATTTGCTTGAAGAGTATCAAGAGTCACGCACGCAGGGTTTTGGTGCTGAGACGAGACGTCGCATTATTCTTGGTGCGTATGTGCTTTCAAGTGGGTACTACGACGCGTACTACAGGCGCGCAACAGCACTCCGAAGTCTCATCAATGAAGATTTGAATAAAGCATTTGCTTCAGTTTCGTTTATCACTACGCCCACAACACCAGGGCCTGCATTCAAGCTTGGTTCGAAGAGTGATCCTTTGTCGATGTACCTCGAAGATATTTTTGCAGCGCCTGCAAACTTAACTGGGATTCCCGCAATCTCTGTTCCATTCGGAACCGCAGTTCGTGATGGCGCTACGCTTCCTTTAGGCGTGCAGTTCATGAGTCCGAAGCGTACTGAAAGTTCGCTCTTTGATATCGCTCGAGATCTGACGGGCGAAACAGCATGACCGATCAATTTTTTTTAAAATTCCTGAATCTCGAATATTGGTACTGCGTTTTTTATTCGCTCTTTGGAGGGAGATGTACTAACGTCGACTCACTTACTGCCACTGCCACTCATGTGGAGACATCAATACGGACTAACTCAAGCACTGTTTCTACACCATCAGTTAATTTTTGGGATTGGCTTTTTGGTGGCAATAACTCTGTGTCTGCCACGAGCACTTCGGCAGTGCAGCATGCTGGTACGTTTGGCTTTGTCACGGACGCAGCAGTTTTTGTGGGCGGTATTATAGGCGCGATTATATCTTTTCTCTGGTCTATCTACAGTTTTCTTGCCTACACTCTCTCTGGCGTACTGGTGCTTGTGATAGTGAGTGCGCTCGTAGGACTTTTTTTTATTCGATTGAAAGAGGGCGCAAAGTACGCAGCGTTGCCACCTGCTGAAACGGCGGTGCACCCGCTTCGAGAGAGATGGCAATCGCTTCTGGCAGGCGCTATGTCTAACGACCCGAAACGCTGGCGGGAAGGCATTCTGGAAGCTGATGTTATGCTCGGGGAACTTTTAGGACACTTGGGGTACGCGGGGCAGAGCACCGCGGAACAAATTCGCATGGTGCCAGAGAATGCATTTGTTACAGTCCCGCTTGCTTGGGAAGCGCATCGCATTAGAAATTTTGTATCAGCACCTTCTTCAAATTTTATTTTGACGCAGCGAGAAGCCTTTCATGCTATGAAGCTCTACGAACAGGTATTTGAAGAATTTGATTTCATCTAGATACGACCCTGTCACTCCAGGGGTGTCACGGGGGGGGGGGGGGTGTAAAGATACGAGGTATACTTTTACTATATGTGGCAGATCCAAAAGAGTGAGAGAGCGTTCACCCTCATTGAACTTCTAGTCGTTATTGCCATCATCGGACTTCTTGCAGCTTCCATAGTAGCGAGTCTTGTTATTGCCCGAGGTAAAGCAGGGGACGCGAGAGTGCAACATCTTATGTCGAACCTTCGTGCCGGAATGGAATTCTATTATGCGAGTCATGCAAATAGTTACGGCGCATACAGCAGTGGCGCGACAAGTGGTGTCTGTCCTGTAGCAGGGTCGGGAAGCGCAACAAGTGCATTCCCCGACACTGTGTCCGGAACATACGACGTCATTCGCTCTTTGAAACAAACACAAGGCGTATCTGTCACTGCGTGCTTTTCTAATTCGAGTTCTTGGGTGGTAGGAGCAGTGCTTCCGTCGGATCCTACTGGCAGTTATTGGTGTGTGGACTCTCGTGGTGCTGCAAAAGCAGTTTCCGCAACGCTTGCTACAAATTCTCTTGGTCCAAGTTTGTGCCCTTAGAAAAGTGCGAGAGAATTTGAAATGTCTCACAAATGAAGCTATAGTATGAGCTCAATAGAATAGCGGGGTGGAGGAGTGGTACCTCAGGAGGCTCATAACCTCCAGACCCAGGTTCGAATCCTGGCCCCGCAACACGAATGAAATCAGTGACAGGGGAGTGAAGCGTCTGCACGCTTCACGTCCAGGATTTGAAAGGCGGAGCGATGTTTTTCGTTTCGAAAAACCGTGAGCCGGGTCTGCAACCGAGTCGAACATGGGTGAGGCGAGAGTTGTAGACGAATCCGTTATAGACGACTGCTCGTCTCACCTGACTCCTAAAAAGCGAGCGCAGTGTCTTACATTCCCCATCCTGGAGGGCGTATGTATGTGTTAAGGAAAACAGGTTTTTCTTTTATTAGGGCAGGACCCGGAGGTAGTCCTTTGGCCGCTCGTCTCGCATCTTTTATAGACATGCCTTTTGGGCGGTTCCATCGCGCGGTGAATTTTTCTGCTGGTGTTAATCCCTTTTCTTTGGACATAGTTCGATTATGTAGAAAATATTTTTTTACGTCAACATAGTTACATCTCAAAGAAACACCCCGCTCTTATTTCAATTTCTTGAATTTGTAGGTACTATTCCATGCATGCAAGCACTCATACTCGCAGGAGGAGAAGGGAAGCGGCTTCGCCCGCTTACAAACGATTGCCCCAAAGGCATGGTGCTGTTAAATGGTAGGCCACTTCTCGAACATGTGATTCAAGAGCTACCCGATGCGGTGACTGACATTGTCATGATCATTGGCTATCATGGTGAAAAAATACAGAATCATTTCGGTACTAGTTGGCAGGGTCGTCGGGTGCAGTACGTTGAGCAAAAAGAGCAACTTGGCACGTGGGATGCGGTGTATCTTGCAAAAGATTTACTCCACGAGCACTTCATCATGCTCTACGGAGACGACATTGGAGACAAAGAAGCATTTACAAAAGGTGCAGAGCATCAGTACTGCCTTTTTGTTGCCGAGCGTGAAGACCCTGAGCACTACGGAGTAGTTGCGCTTAATCCAGACGGCACACTAAAAGAAATTGTAGAGAAGCCTGAACATCCAGTGGGGAATCTTGTAAATTCCGGCGCGATGATTTTGTCTCCTGATGCGTTCTCAATCACGCCGTATAAAGATGAACGGCTCGGTGAATATTTTCTTACTGATCTCTTGTCAGAGATTGCAAAAACAACACCGGTGCATGTGGTGCGTCAGAATCGTTGGATTACCGTTACCACCCCTCTCGACGTCCCAAAAGCTGAAGCACTGTTGAGGAAATCCTGAATAATGATAGATTAGTCTCATTGTCTTCAAGGGAAGTGTAAGCTTCACCTGAGTGACATCCGTCGGGGTAAACGAAGTTTGCCCCGACGGCGTTCGGAAAAAATACGCTAACGCATTTTTGTTCAATCAAGTCGAAATGTGAGCGAGCTCCCATTTCTCCTTTCTTCACAAAAGTCGCACTCCGCGCTATTTTCTTCCTCACTTGTCGGGGTAGCTCAGTTGGTAAGAGCGTAGCATTCATAACGCTAAGGTCGTGGGTTCGACTCCCACCCCCGGCACCATTGAAAATAAGCCTATTTTAAAGTATTGTTCTTTCTACTGTGACGTAAAGTCATAGTGTTAAAGAACAATAACCGCAAACGTTTATTGTTCCTCGTTTGCGGCTGTAAGCATAGCTTTCAGCCGCGACGTTCGGGAAGAATGAAAAAAGATTTTCATTCTCTCCCTCACTTGCGGCTGTATGGGTACATACGGCCGCGGCATTCTGACAAAATGCCCTTACGCACTTTTGTTCAGTCAGGTCGAAATGTGAGCGAGCTCCCATTTCTCCTTTCTTCACAAAAGTCGCGCTACGCGCTATTTTCGTAAGAGTTTGCGGCTGTAGCTCAACGGTAGAGCACTCGCCTGTCACGCGAGAGGTCGTGGGGTCAGCACCCATCAGCCGCGCCAAAAAATAACCTAAGGGAAACCTTAGGTTATTTTTTTAGCGGCTGAAGCGAATGAAAAATTTCATTCGCGTTGGGTGCTGACGCGCGGAACGATGTTCGACGTTTCGTCGAACCGTGAGCGGGGGTCGACGGCGTTTTGTGCGTCGGCACAAAACGACCGGTGACCAGCACCAGCTCAAAATTTTATATTGACTCGAGCCAAACATGGGTGAGGCGAGAGTTGTGACCAGCACCGCCTAACCTTGTACTGATATTGTGTCAGCAAGAAGTTTCCCCTCGCTCCTCTGCATTGCCGATAAATCATCGTACCCAAGGCACACACCTTTCCACGGCGAAAGGTTGCGAGACCAATCTTGATATTCTTTGAATGTTAAAAACCAATGAGCAAGTCGGCAGGCGATTCCCTTCGATTCAATTTCATCAATCGTTTTTTGTTTCCACTGCCACTTTAAGAGGTGCACAATATCAGCCACGCCAACAAGGCGTGGGATGTCAGTCGTTTTTAAAATAAATGGACGATTGTATGCGTAAATAAAGTCCTCTCCAAGACCTTTACGGAGTTTCTTCAATTGCCATATTCTGTAGGCGCTTACCCACACGGTGTTTTTTATAGACACGTGCGGTTTTAAATCTTCTGCTGAAATGCGCCGACTTTTTACATCAAGATAAATATCGACGTGTTCCGGGATGATGGCAAGCATGTCTGCCAGAGTTTCCCGTTCGCCCACGAGTTGCTTTATTGTTTTGAAATTGATGAAGCGAAAAAATTGCGCAGCAAACACTCCGAAAGGGATGAGTCCATGGTGGCAGTAGAGGACACCGTCACGACTCTTTCGTACGTCAATTTCAATAATGTCAGCGTTGAATGAGAGCGCCGCCTGCAGACCCTCGATGGAATTTTCGCGCCCCTGAAGCCACCCGCTACTATGCGCCATAGTTAACGGGAGATTCCCGCGATCCATTCGCTTTTTAAATATTGGTCGCATGGTGTATCTAATATATCGGCGCAACGAGGCTCACCAAGCAGTAAATACCAACAGTATTTCCTATGAGGCTTATGAGTCGGAACGTGTTCTCCTTCATGTGTGTTGTCGCCATAATGGCAATTCCTATCTCATCAGGCAAGGGGGACATAATAAGCAGTATGCCTGCAGTGTCGCGGAACCACGGATGTCGCACAATGTGTATCCGGAGCATTTTTTTCATGAATTTTGTAGCGCCCAGTCGTTTTATTTCTTTTTTTAAGTCACCCTTTATGAGGCGAAAAATAGTGACGTCTGCAAACGTACCGCCTAAGCCCCCAACTATGGCAATGAGTGGAGTAGAGAATTGTGCAAGAAATGCAGGCAGGAGGAGTGCTCCTAGGCTTGTGGTGAGACTGTATGAGTACATCATGCCGACGATAAAAATACCGCCAATACCAAATGGTGCGACGAGGGTATGAAAAAAATCTGGTCCAAAAAAGGAGAAGAAGATTGCGACCAGAATGTAGGAGAGCGCAATAAATGAAAGCCGCGGGTAGTCCTTGATCATGAATTTTATGTTAGCACTCTTATGGAATATGATAGACTATATATCTGGAAAAGCTTTGCTCTATTTATGATATGCAAAAAATAAAACTTCAGGAATTGTATATTAAAAAAAGAATGTCAGTTGCTGCTATAGCTAGTCTATTAGGTTGTTCGCAGGGTCGGATCAATTATTGGCTTCAGAAGCATTCCATCCAAAAGCGAACTATTTCAGATGCATCGTATTTAAAATGGAATCCAAATGGTAACCCTTTCTCAGAACCCGTAATAAAAGATATCCGCACAGCGTTTCTCTATGGTCTTGGCTTGGGATTGTATTGGGGTGAAGGAACTAAGAGTAATAAGGTTTCGGTGCGTTTAGGAAACACTGATCCGGAGTTAATAAAAAAATTCTTAGAATTTCTTACTAGTGTATATAAAATAGATAAGTCAAAAATACATTTTGGACTTCAAATTTTTTCCGATATGTCGCCTAAAAAAGCACTATCTTTTTGGTGCCAATCTCTCAAGACTCATCCTTCTCAATTTTATAAAAAAATAGTTATTACTCCGTCTCGCGGAGTTGGAACCTATACGAAAAAAATTCCGCATGGCGTTATAACTGTTTACTTTAATAACAAAAAGCTCCGTGATACTATCTGCCAATCCATCAAAGATATTGATGGTGTTCTTTCAGAATTAAAGCCGATGTAGCTCAGTTGGTAGAGCACGTCCATGGTGGTTCGCAGACCCTGCCCATTCATGCAGTAATGCTCGAATGAATCCCGAATAACGGTTAACGGCCTAAATTAGGTTAAGACCGTGGCGCTTTATTGCGCCCGAACGACTGACAAGGGCAACCCAAGAGGTTGAAGATACAGTCTAGTCCTCTCGAATAAAAAAAGGAGAGGTGTAAGCGAAGGACGGGGTCGTCGGTTCAATTCCGACCATCGGCTCAAGATCTCTCTCACTCGCCAGAGTAAACAAAGCTTGCTCTGGCGGTGCTCGGGAAAAATAAGAACGAGCTCTTTATTTTCTCCCTCACTTGCCAGAGTAGCTCAGTTGGTAGAGCATCTCACTCGTAACGAGAAGGTCGGCGGTCCGATTCCGCCCTCTGGCTCCAAAATTATTTATTTTTTGACATAGCAGACGCTAGCCCCTACACACTAAACGCTGTACTCTATTCTCATGACTCCCGAAGAAGCAAAGAAAAGAATTACAGAAATCGAGACAGCGATGACTGCTCCGGATTTTTGGAGCAACAAAGATGGGGCACAGAAGATGATTCGCGAGATGAAAGATCTCGAGGCGGTTGTTGAGGGTCCCACGCGGTATGACAAAGGCAGTGCGATTCTCACCATTCTTGCAGGAGCTGGAGGAGATGATGCAGAAGACTTTGCCGGCATACTGTTTCGGATGTATCAGGGTTATGCGGCAAAAAAAGGATGGTCAGTGTCGTTTCTCGATGAAAATGAAAATGATCACGGAGGCTTTCGGAGCGTCACGTTTGAAGTTTCGGGGACAGGTGCATTTGGCCGACTGAAACATGAGGTGGGAGTACACCGTTTGGTGCGCATCTCACCATTTAATGCAAACGCAAAGCGCCAGACATCGTTTGCACTTTTGGAAGTGGTTCCAAAGTTTGCTCCAGGAGAAGGTGTGGAAATAAAAGATGAGGAAATTGAAGTGCAGTTTTCACGCTCAGGCGGGGCGGGAGGACAGAACGTCAACAAGAGAGAGACGGCGGTGCGCATTGTGCATAAACCCACAGGACTTGCCGTGCGCGCATCAACGGAGCGTTCACAAGCTGCAAACCGAGACCGCGCTCTTGCGCTCCTTCGTGCAAAATTATTTATTCTTGAAGAAGAAAGACGCGTACTCGAACTTAAAGGTCATTCTATTGCAGGTACCGTGAAGAATGAGTGGGGAAGTCAAATTCGCTCCTACGTGCTTCACCCATACAAATTAGTGAAGGATCATCGCACAGGCGTTGAAATGCATGACACAGATGCCGTGCTTTCGGGAGATCTCGATGAGTTTATTGATGCAATGCAGTCTGGAAAAACTTCTACGTCAGAAATTTCAAGTGAAGAGATGTAGTAGTATGTTGTATGAGTGGCTTTTCCTATTGCCATTCCACTAAACGCTATCCCCTAAAACCTAACCCTTAGTTAGAATGATTTATTTCGACAAAGTTACAAAAATCTATCACGACAATTCAGTTGCGCTTGAAGACGTGACGCTTTCGTTCGGCCCCAAAGAGTTTGTATCTATAGTTGGTCATGCTGGTGCTGGCAAGACAACGCTTCTTAAGATGATTTTGGCTGAAGAAACTCCTACGTCAGGTGTGGTGTTTTTTGAATCGGCAGATGTGCATAAAATTCCTAAAAATCATCTTCACATCCTCCGAAGAAAAATAGGAACAGTGTTTCAGGACTACCGTCTCATTCCAAATAAAACAGCGTACGAAAATATTGCCTTTGCTATGGAGGCGTCGGGGAGGGCAGATGATGAAATTGCGGCTGACGTACCACACGTTCTTGAGCTTATCGACCTTGCCGATAAAGCGTGGAATTTCCCGAAAGAGCTTTCAGGAGGGGAGCGTCAGAGAGTTGCGATTGGGCGTGCCATCGTTAATCAGCCGGAAGTGCTTCTTGCCGACGAGCCCACAGGCAATCTAGACCCCATCAATACATACCAAGTCGTAGAAATTTTGAAGCGCATCAATGAGCTTGGTACCACCGTTATTCTCACCAGCCACAACAAAGGCGTCATTGATTCCTTAGGAAAGCGCGTTGTCACTATGGATAACGGGCATGTGGTCCGAGATGACAAAGAAGGCAGGTACGTTTTATAAGAGTTAACAGTGGACAGAAAACAGAGTACAGTCGATGTTTCAGATTTCTGTAAACTGTAAACTGTCTGCTGTATACTTAATTCAATATGTTGTGGACTAAGATACGACGAGTAATGAAGGCAGGGTTTGTGAATGTGATGCGAAACAGTTTCGTATCGCTCGCGTCCATTTTTGTTATGACGATGACACTTATCATCATTGGCTCCTTGATGTTTTTAAATACACTCGTTGGCGGATTTGTGAGCTACGTCAAAGATAAAGTTGATGTGAATGTGTATTTTGTTACTGATGCAAGCGAACAGTCCATTCTTGATTTCAAAACTGTGCTTGAAAATATTCCTGAAGTTTCGTATGTCACCTACACATCGCGCGATGATGCTGTGGCAGAATTCCGTGCACAGCACCGCGACGATCAAGTGGCGCTCCAGGGACTTGATGAGTTAAACGGCAACCCCTTCGGTGCAGCGCTCGCTATTAAAGCAAAACAACCATCGCAATATGAATCGATTGCAAAATTTCTCGATGACCATCGCAGTGATTCAAACGGACACCCCTTCATTGACTCAGTGAATTACTCAAAAAATAAAACCGTTATCACTGCACTTGAGAACGTAACTAACTACGCCCGCCAGTTCGGATGGTTTATGATTTTTGTGTTCGCGGCGGCATCAATACTCATTACCTTTAACACTATTAGGCTTGCTATTTACACTGCGCGGGAAGAAATAACCGTCATGCGACTCGTCGGAGCTTCAAACATGTATATTCGCGGTCCTTTCGTTGTGGAAGGAACGCTCTACGGCATTGTGTCTGCTTTAATTGCACTCATTGCCTTTTTCCCGCTTGCATGGATTTTGAAAGGTCCGACTGAGAAGATGTTTGGCGCCGATGTGTTTGCGCACTACCTCGGAGCATTCCCAATCTTTTTCCTCGTCCTCATTCTTTCAGGGGCATTTCTTGGTGCCATTTCTTCCTTCTTGGCTGTTCGTAAGTACCTCTCAGTCTAAAAAAAGCGTTTAGCGTTTAGGGGCTAGTGGTTAGCCTTGATTTAGGAAGTCTCTAGACGCTAAACGCTAGCCACTAAAACCTTTTGATGTTACGATACTCGGATATGGAAGATACTCGATCAACTAAAAAAAGATCGGGATCTGCCCCCTCTAAAAAGCGTCATAAATATATCTTTGTTATCGGCGGCGTGATGAGCGGTGTCGGGAAAGGCATTGCAACATCGTCAATTGCACTCATTTTGCAGAGCAAAGGCTACAAGGTGAATGCAGTAAAAGTTGATCCATACCTCAACATTGATGCAGGAACCATGAACCCAACGGAGCATGGTGAAGTATTCGTGCTTCGCTCTGGTCTTGAGACCGATCAGGACATGGGTAATTACGAGCGGTTTCTTAACGTGTCGTTGAGCGGAGCGGATTACATGACGAGCGGTATGGTGTACCAAAGTGTCTTAGAGAAAGAGCGAAATCTCGGGTACAAAGGAAAATGCGTTGAAGCAATTCCTCACGTGCGCGATGAAATAATTCGTCGCATTCGTCTCGCTACTGATCAAAACGGTTCTGAAATTTCAGTTATAGAAATCGGTGGCACTGTAGGAGATTTTCAGAATGCACTGTTTATTGAAGCTGCGCGCGTTTTGAAATTGGAGCACGCTGAAGATGTTGCGTTTGTGCTCGTGTCGTACTTGCCAGTTCCTGGAACCTTGGGCGAGATGAAAACCCGCCCCACACAAAATGCAGTACAACAATTGAACTCATACGGCGTGCAGGCAAACATCATCATTGCGCGCTCGTCACAGCTTCTCGATCAGCGCCGAAAAGAAAAGATAGCGATAAACTCAAACATTTCTGCAGATCATATTATTTCTGCTCCTGATGTCGAATCTATTTACGATGTACCTCTTAACTTTGAGCGGGAAAAAATAGGGGAGATGCTTTTGAAAATCTTGAAACTTCCAAAAAAACCAGGTTCGGGTCTTTCTGCGTGGGAAAGTTTTGTAAAGAAAATAAAAAACGCAAAGAAAGAGGTAAAAATTGCAATTGTCGGAAAGTATTTTGATACCGGTGATTTTGTGCTCTCGGACGCGTACCTTTCTGTCATTGAAGCGATTAAGTATTCAGCCGCAGAGGTCGGAGCGCATGCAAAGATTACCTGGGTGAATGCAAAAGATTTTGAGAAAAATCCTAAGTCTGTGTCGTCATTAAATCAGTACAACGGCATTATTGTCCCGGGCGGTTTTGGTGAAACCGGCATTGAAGGAAAAATACGTGCCATCAAGTACGCACGTGAGCAAAAAATTCCATACTTTGGTCTCTGTTACGGTATGCAGCTCATGCTCATTGAGTACGCGCGAAATGTGTTGAAGCTCCCGGGGGCGCATACAACTGAAATTGACTCAGACGCCACACACCCGGTTATTGCGGTTATGTCTGAACAAAAAGCACTTCTTGCAAGTGAGAAGTACGGCGCAACCATGCGTCTCGGCGTGTACCCAGCACTTTTGAAGAAGGGAAGCATTGCTGCTGGTGCGTACGATGCTGAGAGCGTGGAAGAGCGTCATCGCCACCGCTACGAGGTGAATCCAGAGTATATTTCTCAGTTTGAAGAGGGAGGAGTTGTGTTTTCAGGCATGTCTCCATCAGGAGTCCTTATGGAAATAGCCGAGTTGCCTAAAGATGTGCATCCCTTCATGCTTGGCACCCAGTTTCACCCAGAACTTCAGGCAAGGCCCTTGGCTCCGCATCCTCTTTTTACTGCCTTTTTGAAAGCGTGCTCAAAGAAAGACACTGTGATTTAATGAAGGAATGGACGGCTTCTTCGGAGGAGGAGTAATAGAGGGAGGGAAGACGCTTCTTGAGAAGATCTGTGGCCTCTGTGGAGGCAGTGGAGATTGCCCAGGAGGATGCAATCACGGTCAGAGAAAAGGTTCCGTTGAAGTATGTATTGAATGCTCTCCAAGTTCAGGTGGGCGTAAAGTGCCTGCAGGTGCGTGTCCTGCATGTGGTGGGACAGGAGAGGATTCACGTTTTACATATCCTTAGTATTTTACTCATTTATAATACAAATATAACGTATGGAAAATTTTTCACCTTCGTCAAGTTCGGCGCCTGAGTCACGCATTCATATTTCGGTGCCCATCTATATCCCCATCATCATTGGTGCGTCGCTCGTTATTGCCGCGGCACTTGGCTCGTATACATTTTACGCGGTGCGCTCACTCGACAATGTTCTGTCGGTGACTGGCTCTGCAAAAACACATGTCACTGCCGACACGGTGAAGTGGCGCATCAGCGTTACGCGAAAGGTAAGTGAATTTGCACTACAGTCTGGCTACCCAATTCTTGCAAAAGACGTAAAAGATGTGCAAACTTTTTTAAAGGCGAATGCAGTTGCTGATGATGCGGTGACTGTCTCACCAGTGTTTGTGGAGGAAATGTATAACTACAATTCAAACAACGGCAGTGCTCCGCGACAGTTTAATCTCCGGGAAGAAATTACGGTGACCTCAAAGGACGTACATGCCATTGACGCGCTATCGAAAAATATCAATTCGGAGCTTGCCGATAAAGGAATCTTTATCTCAAATAACTGGCTTGAGTTCTATGTTTCCAATCTTGCAGATCTTCGCGTGTCACTTCTTGCCGATGCGGTAAAGGATGCGAAGGCGCGCGCTACAGAAATTGCAAAAGCGGGAGGTACAAAAGTTGGTGCGCTTAAATCTGCTTCTTCAGGTGTTGTACAGGTCTTGGCGCCTAACTCCATTGAAGTCACTGACTATGGCACGTACGATACGCAGTCTCTTGAAAAAGATGTGATGGTCACCGCCCGTGCAACATTCTTCGTGCAATAATAGGCAGGGTAGATTTGTAATTCATATTACGTATGCACGGTGACACTGTACAGAGGGGCTTTACACTTATAGAGTTGCTCGTCGTTATTGCTATTATCGGCATTCTTGCATCAGTGGTGTTGGCGTCACTGAATACCGCGCGCATGAAGTCGCGTGATACGCGTCGTATTTCTGACATCAAACAACTCCAAAACGCACTTGCACTCTATTCAAGTACGTCAAATGTGTACCCTGCAACGCTCGCAACACTTGCTCCAAACTATATTGCGGTTATTCCAACCGACCCTGTGGGGGCTGTTGCATACAAATATGCCGCACTTGGCGCATCAGCATGTTCAACATATCATCTTGGCGCCACGTTTGAGGATTCAACTAATCAGGCATTAAGTGGCGACGCAGATGCTGCTGCAGGAACTGCGTGCCCAGGCTCGGTGGCTGACTTTGCGGGCACCGATCCTATCTACGACGTGAAATTGTAATTTCGACCCATTAAAAAATCCCCACGTATGTGGGGATTTTTTGATGAAGGGATACTGTTGCTCGTTAAATTTTTTCTATAGCTTCCCATGGTCTCCCTT